>RXJK01000373.1 GCA_003963125.1 Hyphomicrobiales bacterium | reverse complement strand
TGCGCGGGGCTTCTCCTGCGCGACGCCGGCCTCGGGCTTATACCGGCGCTCGCCTGTGCGACCTGCGCCGGCATTGCACTCGCCGTCGTTCTCGGCGCGCTCATCGTACGCCGCCACGGGGTGTATTTCGTCATGCTCAGTCTCGCCTTCGCGCAGATGGGCTATTTCGCCATGCTTTCGCTGAAGGCTTTCACTGGGGGCGAGAACGGTTTGACCGGACTTCCCCGTTCGTTCACGGCTCTCGGGGTGCCGATCACATCGCCGCTGTCGTTCTATATCCTCGCGGCCGGCGCGCATCTCGCCTGCTTCCTGTTGGTGCAGCGCTTCATGGCATCGCCCTTCGGCACGGTGCTCGCCGCGATACGGGAGAACACCGCACGCTCCGAAGCCCTGGGCTACGACGTGAGGCAATACAAGATCGCCGTCTACGCGATCGCCGGCGGATTTGCAGGCTTGGCTGGCGGCTTGCACGCGGCCTTCCTCGGCTTCGTCCCGCCCAACGACATCGAACTCGAGATGAGCCAGCGCATGCTTGTCATGGCCATCATCGGCGGCGTGGGCTCGCCGCTGGGCGGCCTTCTCGGCGCGGGCTTCTACACATTGGTGGCGGAGATCCTCTCCGAGATGTGGGCGCGCTGGATGGCGCTGATTTCTCTCCTCCTGATCGCCATCGTGCTGTTCCTCCCGGGCGGCCTGTGGAGCATCGGCGAGCGTCTGGATCGCATCTTCGGGCGGAGCCGCAAACATGGCTGAGCGTCCCGCGGCAGAGCCTATCCTCGAGGCGCGTGATGTCGTCGTCCGCTTCGGCGATTTTCAGGCCGTTGCCGGCGTCTCGCTCTCGGTCGCGCCGCACACCATCCATACGCTCATCGGTCCGAACGGCGCCGGCAAGACGACGCTTTTCAATGCACTCACGGGCGTCCGCGCGCCCAATGCCGGCCAGGTCCGTTTCGCCGGCCGCACCGTGACGCGCACCCCGGTCCACCGCCGTGCCCACATGGGCATGGCCCGCTCGTTCCAGGTCACGAACATCTACCCGAACCTCTTCGTGAGCGAAAACATCCGTCTCGCCGTGCAAGCGCGACATCGGGGCGAGAGCTGGAACTTCTGGCGGTCCCCCGCCCTGCGCCGCGACATCCTCGATGAGACGGACGCCATCCTGGCCCAGGTCGGCCTCCGCCAACGCGCGGGCGTGCGCGCTGGCGACCTCTCGCACGGCGCGCAACGCTCGCTCGAGATCGGCATGGCACTGGCCGCCAAACCGAAGCTGATCTTCCTGGACGAACCCCTCGCCGGCATGGGCATCGACGACGTGCATGCCACCAAGGAAATCATCGTCAGTTTGAAAGGCCGCATGGCCGTGCTGCTCATCGAGCACAACATGAACGTCGTGCTTTCGATCTCCGACTGCGTGACCGTCATGGCGCAAGGGCGCAAGATCGCGGAGGCCACGCCCGACCTGATCCGGAACGACAAGGCTGTCCGCCTCGCCTATCTCGGGAGCCAGGCGTGACGTCTCCTCCTCTCCTCACGGTCAAGGGCCTCAACGGCTGGTATGGCAAGAGCCATATCCTGCAGGGCGTCGACTTGACGATTGGCGACGGTGAGCTTGTCGCCCTGCTGGGCCGCAACGGCGCCGGCAAGACCACGACCATGCGCGCCCTGACCGGCCTGCTGCCGCGCATCGAAGGCGAGATCAACTACGCGGGCGAGCCCCTCGTGGGCATGCCCACCCACGTCATCGCGAGCAAGGGCATCGCACTCGTCCCCGAACACCGGGGCATTTTCGCAACCCTCTCCGTCGAGGAAAACTTGAGCCTTGCGGCCCGCAAGGGCGCCCGCTGGAGCGTGGCCGACGCCTTCGACATGTTTCCGGCGCTCGCCGGTCGCCGCAAGACGTCGGGCGGCAAGCTTTCGGGCGGCGAGCAGCAGATGCTTTCCATCGCCCGCGCCCTCGTCAACGGCCCTCGCCTTCTCCTGCTGGACGAGCCCACGGAAGGTCTCGCCCCAGTCATCGTCGAGCGCCTCGTGACGCTCATCGGCGACTTGAAGCGCGCCGGCCTCTCGATCCTGCTCGTCGAGCAGAACCTCGATGTTTGTGTTGCCGTAGCCGACCGGCTTCTCGTGATCGACCACGGCTGCATCGTCTGGCAAGGCAGTGGCCCGGAATTGCTCGCCGCCCACGAGATCCGCGCCACCCATCTCACCCTCGAGAACGCCTGATACGCGCTCATCCCCGCCACGGCAGCGCAGCGCCGAGCCGCGCAGCCAGCACCGCATCCGCCGTCGCCGCCGACAGCGGCTCGGCCGCAGCGCCGCCGCCGCGCGGGAGGAACTGGCCCGAGCCGGGTTTCGCGCGCAACGTTCCATCGCTCACGATGACCTCGCCCCGGCGCAGCACCGTCTGCGGCCACCCCTTCACGCGCCGCCCGGCGAACGGCGTATAGCCCGTCTTGTCGTGCATCATGGCATCGGTGAGCGTCACCTCGACCTCCGGATTCCAGAGCACGACATCCGCATCGGCACCGATAGCGATGGATCCCTTGCGCGGGTGCAGGTTGTAGATCTTGGACGGCGCGGTGGACGTGAGTTCGACGAACTTGCCGAGCCCCAGCCGCCCCTTCGACACCATCAGATCGAACAGCAACGGCAACCGCGCTTCGATGCCCGGGAGCCCGTTGGCGATCTGCTTGAAGGTCGGCGTCGGCCCTGCCATCAGCTTGCCCGTCGCATCGTAGGCATAGGGCGCATGATCCGAGGAGATCACCTGCAGGTCGCCGAGCGCCAGTGCGCGCCACAACGCCTCCTGGTCGCAGGTCTCGCGCGGCGGCGGCGAGCACATCCACTTGGCGCCCTCGCTCCCGGGCTTGTCGAGATCACCCGCCGTGAGTGTCAGGTATTGCGGACACGTCTCGGCGAAGACCTTGACGCCCCGCGCTCGCGCGTCGCGAATGAGAGCCGCGCCCTCGGCCGTCGAGACGTGGAAGATCATGATCGGCTGGTCGACGAGTTCCGCGCACGCGATGAGCCGGTGGATCGCCTCGGCCTCGGAGCCGCGCGGGTGGCTCAACGCATGGAACTTCGGCGCCGTGTGGCCCGCTTCCAAGAGCCGCTTCGACATCCACGCGATCATGCCGTGGTTCTCGGCGTGAACGCAGACGAGCGCCCGCGCCCGCCGCGCCGCCAGCAGCACGTCGAGCAGCTGCTCGTCGTCGACCTTCAGCTTGTCATAGGTCATGAACAGCTTGATCGAGCCGTGCCCCTCGCGCACCAGAGCCGGGATGTCCTCGGCGAGCGTCGCGGGTGTCGGATCGGCGACGATCATGTGGAACGTGTAGTCGACGATCGCGCCCTTCCTTGCGAGCGCCATGTAGTCGTCGACGACGGTCCGCAGCCTGAGCCCCACGTGCTGGGCTGCAAATGGAATGACCGTCGTCGTGCCTCCGAAAGCGGCAGACGCCGTCGCACTCTCGAAGGTGTCGGCATTCATGATGCCCGCGGCGGAGAGCTGCTCGATGTGGCAATGGGCATCGACCCCACCCGGCAGAACCAGTCGGCCGGCGGCGTCGATCTCGGTCGCACCCTTCGCCAGACCAAAGCCGATGGCCGCGATCCGCCCGTCCTTGATGGCGACGTCGGCGGGAAAATCGTCCGTCGCGGTGGCCACGCGCCCGCCGCGGATCACACAGTCGTAGTCCTTCATTTTCGCGCTTTCTCTTGCCAACGCCCTCGTGCCTCGCAATGATAGTAGACGTCCCCGGCCACGGGAAGCTGGAGCCCCTCTTGAGCGCGCCCCGTCCTCGCATCCTCGTCATCAACCCGAACTCGAACCCCGAGGTAACGCGCGGGATCGATGACGCTCTCGCGCCGCTCCGCTTTCGGGACGGTCCCGAGATCCACTGCATGACGCTGGCCGAAGGCCCCATCGGCGTCGAGACCCAGGCGCACGTCGAGAGCGTGACGATGCCGCTGCGTGCGCTCGTCGCCGCCACGCACGACGCCGCAGCGTTCGTCATCGCCTGCTATTCGGACCCCGGCCTCGCCGTCTGCCGCGAGGCGACGCGCAAGCCCGTCTTCGGCATCAACGAGTGCGGGGTGCTGACGGCGCTGTCCCGCGGCGACCGCTTCGGTGTCATCGCCATTCGCCAGCCCTCCATCCGCCGCCACCTGCGCTACCTGCGCCAGATGGGGCTCGAGGCCCGCCTCGCCGGCGAGCGGCCGCTCGACATGAGCGTCGCCGAGACGGCGAGTGGCGACAAGACGCTCGGCCGCATGATCGAGGTCGGCCGCCTCCTGCGCGACGCGGACGGCGCCGATGTCATCGTCATGGGCTGCGCCGGGATGGCCCGCCATCGCGCGCATCTCGAGGCGGAACTCGGCATCCCCGTCATCGACCCGACCCAGGCCGCCGTCGCCATGAGCTTCTCCGCCGTCACGTGCACGGGATAGGGGCACTCCTCAGTCCCGCGCGAACGCACGTCGCCCTGACGCCGTAGTTTCATCACTCCCCATCGAGGACCCGCCATGCCCCGCATCATCAATGTCGCCGGCGCCCAGCTCGGGCCCATCCAAAAGGCCGACAGCCGCGAGGCCGTCGTGGCGCGCATGATCGCGCTGATGGACAAGGCCAAGGGCGCGGACTTCATCGTCTATCCGGAACTGGCGCTCACGACCTTCTTCCCGCGCTGGTACCACGAGAACCGCGCGGAAGCCGACCACTGGTTCGAAAAGAGCATGCCGAACGCGGCGACACAGCCGCTCTTCGACCGCGCGAAGGTGCTCGGCATGGGCTTCACCTTCGGCTACGCGGAACTCACCCCCGACGGGCACCACTTCAATACCTCGATCCTCGTCGACAAGGCGGGCCGCATCGTCGGCAAGTACCGCAAGATCCATCTGCCGGGCCACGTCGAATACGACCCCGAGCGCACGCACCAGCATCTCGAGAAGCGCTACTTCGAGCCGGGTGACCTCGGCTTCCCCGTGTGGCGGACCATGGGCGGCCTCTTCGGCATGATGATCTGCAACGACCGCCGCTGGCCCGAAGCCTATCGCGTCATGGGCCTGCAGGGCGTCGAGATGATCACGCTGGGCTTCAACACGCCCTCGACCAATTCCCAGAAGCCCGACGAGGGCCCCGAGGCGCGCGCGTTCCACCACAAGCTGTCCGTGCAGGCGGGCGCCTACCAGAATTCGACGTGGGTCGTGGCCGTCGCCAAGGCCGGTGTCGAGGACGGCTTCCCCATGTTCGGCTGCAGCCTCATCGTCGATCCCGACGGCCGCATCGTCGCCGAGACCAAGACCGAGGACGACGAGATCATCATGCACGCCTGCGATCTCGACGCGACGAAGTTCGGCAAGGACACCATCTTCGATTTCAAGCGCCACCGCCGGATCGAGCACTACGGACGCATCACGTCCCAGACCGGCGTCGTTCTTCCCCAGGAGTGAGCGCGCCCATGTCGAGCGACGTCTACGTCTTTTCCGAGCTGAAGCCCATCGAGCGCTACAAGCTCCTGTGCGGCATCGTCGTGCCGCGTCCCATCGCGCTCGTCACCTCCCTCGACGAGGCTGGCCGCGTGAATGCGGCGCCGTTCTCCTTCTTCAACGTGTTTTCGGAAGAGCCGGCACAGATCGTGCTGGGCCTGCAGCACAAGGCGCCGGGACAGCCCAAGGACACGACGCGCAATCTCGCTCGCGCCAAAAGCTTTGTGGTCAACATGGTGGACGAGCCGCTGGCCGAGACCATGAACCTGTGCGCGACGGATTTTCCGCCGGACGTCAGCGAGATCGAGGCCTTGGGAATCGAGACGGCGCCGTCAAACCTCGTGGAGCCGCCGCGTATCGCGGCTGCGCCCTTCGCACTCGAGTGCCGCAAGAGCATGTCTCTCGCCTTCAACGAGACGCGGGAGTTGCTGATCGGTGAGGTGCTGGCGATCCATGCCCGGCCGGACCTCACCGACGCCAAAACGTTCTACACCGATGCGCAGCGCTATCGCCCCATCGGCCGCCTCGCCGGCAATGCCTACTGCCGCCAGGGCGAGGTCTTCGAAATGCGCCGCCTGAGCTACGAGCAGTGGCGCAAGGACACCGGCCGCTGAAGCGTGACGCGCCCCCTTTTGCCTTCCCGGCCGAGCGAAGCGAGAGCCGGGATCTTTCCCCGACACAGGCTATCTCCAGGCGGAAAGATTCCGGATAGATGTTGCGAGCGCTTACGCGCTAGCCAGTCCGCTTATTGGCGCCTGGGCCCCGGATATTTGCCTTCGGCAAACTCCGGGGTGACACCGAGAAACGAACACTAAACTGTCATCCCGGCCGGAGCGAAGCGTAGAGCCGGGACCCAGGGCAACGACTTCGTAGCTCGAGAAAGAACGCGCTACGCCACCTCGCGCATGGGGATCGCGGCGACGAGTTCGCGCGTATAGTCGGTCGCCGGCGCATCGAACAGCGCGCGGCTTTGCCCCTCCTCCACGATGCGCCCGTTCTGCAGCACGATGGTGCGCTCGCACATCATGCGCACGACGTTGAGGTCGTGGCTCACGAAGAGGAACGCCAGGTTCTCTTCCCGCCGCAGGCGTTCCAGGAGTTGTAGCGTCACCGCCTGGATGGAGACATCGAGCGCCGCCGTTGGCTCGTCGAGCACCAGCAGCCGCGGCCCCACCGAGATCGCGCGTGCGATGCCGACGCGCGCCTTCTGCCCGCCGGACAATTGGTGCGGAAAACGGTCGAGCAGGTCGAGCGGCAGCCCGACCTTCTTCGCGCAATCTTCGACGCGGGCCTTGAGCGCATCGCCGGCCAATCCACCGAGCCGTCGTAACGGATGCGCGATGCTGTCGAACGCGCTGAACCGTGGGTTCAGGCTCTCGTGCGGATCTTGGAACACGATCTGGATCTCGCGCCGGAGCGGCGAGCGATGGAATTCGCGCGCGGCGATGCTGCCGATGGCCTCACCGTCGAACAGGATGTCCCCCCCGGTCGGGTCGATGAGCCGGCAGATCATGCGCGAGATGGTGCTTTTGCCCGAACCGGACTCGCCAACGAGCCCGACGCTCTCGCCGGCCGCGATCGTCAGCGATACCCCGTCGACGGCGGCCGTCTCCCCATACCGCTTCACGAGGTTCTGCACTTCGAGAAGCGGCGCCGTCCCCGGCGCAGGCTTCGTCTTCGGGCGTAGCGGAGGCAGCGGCACGGCCAAAGATGCATCGGGCACGAGATCCTCGACACGCGACGTCGCCGTGGGCGAAGCGGCCACCAGCCGGCGCGTGTAGGCGTGCTGCGGATCGGAGAAGAGCCGCAAGGGCGGCGCCCGCTCGACGACGTGGCCCTGCTCCATCACCACGATGTCCTGGCAATACTTCGCCGCGAGGCCCAGGTCGTGCGTGATGAGGAGCACGGACATGTTGCGCTCTGCCGTGATGCGGGCGACGAGATCCATCACCGTCTTCTGCGTCGTCACGTCGAGGCCGGTGGTGGGCTCGTCCGCGATCAACAGCGCCGGCTCGCACGCAATCGCCATGGCGATGACGACGCGCTGGCACATGCCGCCCGACAGCTCGTGCGGATAGGCATCGATGCGCTTCTCCGGCTCGCGAATGCGTACCTCGTCCAGCAGTTCAATCGCGCGCTTGCGGGCTTGGGCAGCCGTCATCGTGCGATGCGCGCGCAAGGCATCGGCAATCTGCAGGCCGACGGTGCGCACGGGATTGAGCGCCGCGCGCGGGTTCTGGAAGATCATCGAGATGGCCGCCCCGTGCAGCGCGCGCATCGTCCGCGTCGGCGCCTGCACCAGATCCATCCCCTGGAACTGGATGCGGCCCTTCGTGATGCGCCCCGACGAATCGAGAAGGCGCGTGATGGCATAGGCCGTCACCGTCTTGCCGGAGCCGGACTCGCCGACGATGCCGAGCGTCCGCCCCGGCGCGACGGACAGGTTCACCCCGCGCACGGCCTCGACGAGCCCGCGCCGCGTCGTGAACGTCACGTGCAGATCCTCGACCGCCAGCAGCGGCGCATCCGGCGCCGTCATGTCCGCATCCTCGGGTCGAGGATGTCGCGCAGGCCGTCGCCAAGCAGGTTGAAGCACAGCACCGTCAGCATCAGCGCGAGGCCGGGAAACGCGACGAGCCACCACTTGCCCGTCGAGATGAAGCGCGCGCCTTCCGCGACCATGATGCCCCATTCCGGCGTCGGTGCTTTCACACCGAGCCCGATAAATGAAAGCCCGGCAGCATTGAGGATGGCCCATCCGAGATTGAGGCTGATCTGCACGGCCATCGCCGGCAGCACGTTCGGCAATAGGAACCTGAGCACGATGGCGAGATGCCCTTCCCCGCCCGCGCGAGCCGCCTCCACCCAGCCCGCGTCTCGCCGCACGTTCACTTCCGCGCGGGCGAAACGGATATAGAAGGGCAGGTTGATGATCGCCGTCGCGATGACGATGTTCTCGACCCGGTTGCCCAGCGCGACGACCATCGCCATGGCGAGGACGAACAGCGGGAACGCCATCAGCACGTCGACAAGCCGCCCGACGAAGCGGTCGATGCGCCCACCTGCGTAGCCGCACACGCTGCCGATCAGCGCGCCGACGATGAAAGAGAGAAAGACGGCCGAGGCCGCGATGGCGAGGTCGAGGCGCGCGGCATAAACGATCCGCGCCAGCACATCGCGCCCGAGTTGGTCCGTGCCCGCCCAATGCGCGGCGCTCGGCGGCTGCAGGGCGCTCGCGACGTCCGAAGCGATGGGATCATACGAAACGATGGACGGGCCAATAAGCGCGATGAAGCACAGGAGCGTCGCGGCGACCGCCGCCACCGCCGTGATGGGATTGCTCCGCAGCACCCAGCCGACGTGCCTCGCCTGTGCCGCGATCATTCGACCGTGACCCTCGGATCCGCCATGCCGTAGAGGACGTCGACCACGAGATTGACGAGCACGAAGATAGACGCCATCAGCAGCACGAAGCCCTGCACCGGCGCGTAGTCGGAGGCGAGCAGCGCGTCCAGCGCGTAGGAGGCAACGCCCGGCCAGGAGAACACCTTCTCGACGAGCACGTTCGCCCCGAGCATTGTCGAGAACACGATGCCCGTAATGGTCAGAACCGGCAGGATCGCGTTGCGCAGCGCATAGACCACGATCACCCGCCAATCCGACAACCCAATGGAGCGCGCCGTGCGGACGAAATCGCTGCCGAGCGACGCGAGCATCGCCGCCCGCGTCATCCGTGCCAGCGGCGCCATCACGAACAGCGCCATGGTGATGGCCGGCAGCAGGATCTGCCGGAATGCAGCCGCCCAGCCGTCGAGATCGCCCGCGATCAGGTAGTCGATCAGCAGGAAGCCCGTCACGCGCGTGGGCTGCGACGTGAAGATGTCGATACGTCCTGTCGGATCAGGCGCAATGCCCCACAGATAATAGAACGCGTAAATCAGCAGCAGCCCCGACACGAAGGTCGGCACGCACACCCCGAGCGAGCAGAAGAAACGCACGGCATGATCGATAAGCGAGTTCGCCCTCAGCGCCGCGAACACCCCGAGCGGGATCGCCGCCCCCAGTGCCAGGATCAGCGCGGCGAAGGTCAATTCGAGCGAGGCAGGCAACCGCTCGCGCAGGTCGGACAGCACCGGCTGCCCCGTGATCAGCGAGCGCCCGAGATTGCCGCGGCCGATGTCGTAGAGGTAGAGCACGAGTTGCGTCGGCAGCGGCTTGTCGAGCCCCATCTGCCGCCGGATCATCTCGATGTCTTCCTGGCTCGAATTGGGGCCCGAGGCGAAAAACACGGCCGGGTCGCCGGGAAGCACACGCATCAGCACGAACGTGAACACGAGAACGCCGAAGAGGGCCGGCAGCGACGTCACGAGCCGCTGCCCTGCCCTCTTCGCGGTGTGCCCCAGTCCGCTCACTTGCAGCTCAGGTCGCGATAGTCCACCTGCCGGTGGAACTGGTACGTGTAGCCCTCGATGTTCGGCGCCATCACGGCGTCCTGGCTCGGCTGCCACAATGGGATCTGCGGCATCAGCTCGAAGTGCATCGTGTTGAGCTCTCGCCCCATCGCCTCGTACTTCGTCTTGTCGGGCTCGAAGCGCGCCGCCTGGGCAAGTTCCGTCAGCTTCGGATCATCGATCGAGGAGTAATTCCAGCGGATCGCCCCGATGTAGAAGTTGCGGTAGAAGTAGTCCATTGACGGCAGCCACGCGACGATGCCCTCCGTGAAGAAGGGCAGCTTCTTCTCGTTGATGGCCGTCGACATCTGCGCGTCCGGCATCTTCTGGATCTCGACCTTGATGCCGATCTTGCCGAGCGATTCCTTGATCAGCGCCGCCATCGGCTCCGCGGTGCCGGCTTGACCCACGTTGAACGAGAAGGTCGTCGAAAAACCGTCCGGCATGCCCGCTGCCGCTAGGTACTCCTTGGCCTTCGCGAGATCGAGCTTCACCGGCTGCGGAATGGGGAAGGTGCCGGCGGGCGCCTTGCCGTCGGCCCACGTGGCGCCGTAGAGCGGCGCGCCGCGCCCGAACAGCGCCGCCTTGAAGATGTCCTCATAGGGGATGGCGTAGGCGATCGCCTTGCGCACATTCGGATTGTCGAACGGCGGGATCTTGTTGTTGAAGGAGACGAACGTGATCGCGTTGTACTGCGGCGTCGAGATCACCTTCAGCTTGCCCTTGGCTTCCAGCGCCGCGGCATCCGTCGGCTGCAGGTCGATGACGATGTCGGCGTCGCCGCGTTCCACGAGGTTGGCCCGCGTCGCGGCTTCCGGCACGCTCTGCAGGATGATGCGCTTGAAGTGCGCCTGCTGGCCGTTGGGCCCGCGCTTCCAGTCCTCGTTGCGTTTGGCGATGGCCTGCTCGCCGGCCTTGAAGGTCTCGATCGTATAGGCGCCAGA
Source organism: Hyphomicrobiales bacterium (assembly GCA_003963125.1). Lineage (GTDB taxonomy): Bacteria > Pseudomonadota > Alphaproteobacteria > Rhizobiales > Hyphomicrobiaceae > AWTP1-13. The sequence goes on along the minus strand of RXJK01000373.1, from coordinate 23,909 downwards.
GCCCGCCGTGTTCTCTTTCATCCACTGCTGCGCCCAGGGGTCTTCCGCGGTGGCCTTCGACTTGGCGAGCTTGGAATTGATGATGATGGGATAAACGGTCGCGAGGTTCGGCAAGGCGAGCTTGTCGGGCTTCGGCAGCGTCACCTCGAAGGTGTATGGGTCGATCACCTTGAACTGGTCGGGGCTCGTCAGCGAGCCCGTCAGCAACTGCGCCTTGGCGAGCGAGTTCGCTGTCACGGCCCTGTCGAGCGACCACTTCACGTCCTCGGCCGTCACGGGCGACCCATCGTGGAACTTGGCGTCCTTGCGCAGCTTGAAGGTGATCTTGAGCCCGTCGGGGCTCACCTCGTAGCTTTCCGCCAGTTCGCCGCGGATGGCGTCGAGATCGAACACCCACTTGCCGTTGAGCTGCTTGCGGCCGAAGGAGACGAGCCGGTCGTAGGTCGAGAGACTGAGCGCGAACGCTTCCCGCGTCGAGCCCGGCATCGTCGGATCGAGCGTGTTGATGCCCGCGCCCGTCACGTAGCGCAGCGTTTCGGCCCGCGTCTGGGCGAACGCGGATGTCAAGGTCGCGGGGCTCAGTGAAAGCGAAACCACGAGGCCGAGCGCCGCCAGCGCCCTGGATGCTGCAGCGTTTTTGATCATGTGACGCATCGCTTTGCTCAACGTGGGCTCCTGCTAGACGTTACGACGTTTCCGCCGGTGCGGCCAAGTCTCGGCCGGTGCTCCGGAAGCCCCTCTCGTAAGCAAGGAGCGGGCCAGCCTGTCACTCTGGCGCCCGGGGGACGATCGCTTGTGGAACATCATAGGCTTGCAGCGCCCGCCAGTGGCTCTCGGCATCCTCGCGGAACAGTCCTCTGGTCAACCCGTAGACGAGCTTGGGAACAGCCGTCGTCATGGCGTTGATGGAGGAGCCGGAGGGCCCGAAGCTCATGGTCGAGGCGATCGAGAAGAGATGGATGTTGCGCAGCCATGGCGTCTCGCCGGGCACCTTTTCCGTCAGCGCGTAATCGTCAGCGAGGTAGGGGAAGCACGCGAGCCGGTCGTCGCGTTCCTCCGGCGGCGGCGTATACCGGTCGCCCCAGGTCGCGATATTTCCGGCAAAGCGGGCGAGTTCGGGACGAACCGAGAAGTCCATTTCGATGCCCGTGGCGGCGATGACAAAATCGGCGACGATCTCCCCAGCCGTCGTTTGCAGGTGCACCCGCCCGTCCACCTCGCGGGCGCCCACAAGCCGAGCGTTGCGCACGAGTTCGAAGTTGTGGTGCCGGGCGCATCGGTCGAACGTCGCCTGGGGAAAGCCTTCGCGCAGGTCGAGGATCTTCTGCATGAATCGCCAGCGCCAGGCGTCGTCGAGGTCGCACAGGTGGCGCAGGAAGCCGCGGAACGTAAGCCAGCGATAGGGCTGGATCACCTGCGGCTCTTCCCGGCGGCACAGCAGCAGCACGCGGGTGGCCCCCGCCTCGAGCGCGGTCGCCGCATTGTCGAAGGCCGACGCCCCCGCGCCGACGACGGCGACCGTCTTGCCAGCGAGGCTGCCGAAATCGATCGGGTCGGACGTCACCGCCCGCAAAGGTGCCGGCAGGCCGGCGAGCGGCGCCGGCAGCGCCCAGTCGCCGAGCCCCTCCTGGCCTGTGGCAAGCACCACCTTGCGGGCGAACACCGTCTCCTGCGCGCCGTCCGGCCGCGCGACGGTCAGCGCCAGGAGATCCCCTTCCGGCCGGATGTCGACCACGTCGCGCTCGTTCGCGACGGGCAGGCCCAGCACGTCGCGATACCAGATGAGATAGTCGGCCCACAGGTCCTTCGGGATGAGGTCTAGCTGCTGCCAGGCCTCGCGGCCGAACCGCGCCTCGTGGTAGGCTTGGTACGTCAGGCTCGGGATGTCGAGGTCGGGCCCGGTAAAGTCCTTTGGGCTGCGCAGCGTGCGCATGCGCGCATAGGTGCGCCAGGGCCCTTCGCGGTCGCGCGGCGCCTTGTCGAGAACGAGGATGTTGCGCACCTCGGAGCGCATGAGCGCGAAGGCCGTCACGAGCCCGCTCTGGCCCGCGCCGACGATCACGACATCGAAGGCTTGGCCCCCTTGCGGGCTCGTGCGCGGGGTCAGCCACGCCGCGCGCGGATGCGCGATGGCCTCGAGGTCGTCGTGGATGCGCCGGGCGAGGTCGGCGAGGCCTTGCGTCGCGAAGTCCTGCCTCATGCTGCGAGCCAGCCGCCATCGACCACCAGGGTCGCACCGGTCGTGAAGGCGGCCCCGTCGCTCGCGAGATAGAGCGCTGCTTCTGCGATTTCCTTTGCCGTGCCGAACCGCTCCAGCGCGTGCCGGCGTCGGGAAGCTTCGCGCACCTTCTCGGGCTCCGCATGCCGGGCAAAGCTGCGCGCCAGCATCGGCGTCTCGATGGCGCCGGGCGCGATAGCGTTGACGCGGATACGATCGGCCGCGAAGTCGAGCGCCATCGTGCGCGTCAGGCTCAGGATAGCGCCTTTCGCGGCGATGTAGGCGCTGTTGCCGCGGCCGCCCGCGACGGCGAGTTGCGAGGCAAACGTGACGATGGCGCCTCCGCCGCGTTTCTTCATCGACGGGATCACCGCGCGCGCCCACAGCCACGTGCCGCCTACGTTGGTGCGGAACACGGCCTCCCAATCCTCCACCGACGTCGTCAGCACCGTTCCCCCGCACGAGAAGCCCGCTGCCGTCACGAGGAGGTCTATGGCGGGCGACGCCGCAATAATCTTGCGCGCGGTTGCCTCTACGGACGCCGGGTCGCCGACATCGCAGAGATAAGCTTCGGCCACTCCGCCCGTCTCGCCGATCTTCGCAACCGTTGCGAGGGCGCCTGCCTCGTCGCGATCGACGACCGCCACGCGCGCGCCTTCCGAGGCGAACAGAACCGCAATCGCCTGTCCGATGCCCGAACCGCCTCCCGTGACGATGGCCGATTTGCCCGCGAGCCTCATGCCGATGTCTCCGCCTGCTGTCGCCACCATATCGCTAGGTCCTGCGCGCTCGTCTCGAGGTCGAAACGCGCGGCCCAGCCCGTGTCCCGCTGCAGGAGATCACCGCGCATGGAAGGACGATCCACGCTGCCGTGCAGGTCGATCGTCGGTGTCTCGCCCGGTTCCGCGAGCCGGCAGGCGAGGCCGGGTATGTGTGCCGCCATAAGCTGCCCCCACGCGAGCGCGCTCCAGCGCCGGCCCGTCGTGATGTTGTAGAGCGGCGCCAAAGTGGCACGCGTCTCCGCCAGCCTGAGGACCGCTTCGCCCACATCCGTCGCATAGATCCAGTCGCGCTCACCCGGCCGCGGCAGGATCGCGGGCTGCCCGGACGCCGCGGCAGCGAGGATCTGCGCCTGCGGGCTCAGCGTATCGCGCATGCCCGTATCTCGTTCCCATCGCCCGAACACGGCGCTCAGGCGCACGTTCACGAGATCGAGGCCCCAATGGCCGGCGAGCCGCCGTCCCACGCCTTCGGAAGCAAACTTGGTGATGGCATAGAGGCTCTCGGGCACAGCTGGCGTATCTTCCGTGAGCCCTTCGCTCGGAGCCACCGCACGCCCGTAGGCAGCGGCGGAACTCAGGTCGATCACGCGCGTCACGCGCGCGCGCCGGCAGGCATCGAGGAGCGCGGGCAACGCTCCGAGATTAACCGAAAGGATCGTCTCGGGATCGGCCGCTTCCCGCGCCGGCCCGGCTGTGACGGCCGCGCCCAGCACGACAACATCGACAGGCGCCGCAAAAGCCGTAGCGACAGCCTTCGGATCGCGCACGTCGCCCTGCACGACATCGACCGGTAGCGCGAAAGCCGGCGGAGGCGGAGACCGGTCGAACAGCGTGACGCGATGCCCCGCCTCGAGACACGCGGTGGCGATGTTCAGGCCGACGAATCCTGCGCCCCCGAATACCAGGATGTGCACCCGCGCCTCCGATCGTGCCCGCAGCGTACCCGAATGCTAGACCGGACCCGGTAGGGCAGCAATCGCAGGTGCCCGCTTTCCTGCCTCCCGCATGGGCGGTATGACTCTCGCAAAGCCCACCGCATCTGGGTCTGCTGCATTGCTGACCGCACTGCCGCAGGTTTGGGCAGCAAAGGCCCGTGCGAACCGCCGAGGAGATCGAACATGCTGACGGAAGCCGCGCGCGGCGTTTACGTGATCGCCGTCACGCCCTTCACCGACGATGGCCGCATCGACGAAGCGAGCACCGATCGCATGGTCGAGTTCTATCGCGACTGCGGCGTCACGGGGATGACCATCCTCGGCATGATGGGCGAGGCGCCGAAGCTTGACACCGACGAGGCCATCGCCTTCTCGCGGCGCGTCGTCAAGCGCGCGCGGGATCTCCCCATCATCGTCGGTGTCTCGGCGCCGGGCTTCGCCTCCATGCGCACGCTGGCGACGGCTGTCATGGACGCAGGTGCCGCCGGCGTCATGATCGCCCCGCCCCCATCGGTGCGCACCGATGACCAGGTCTGCGGCTACTATGACCAGTGCGTCAGCGCCATTGGCAGCGATGTGCCCTTCGTCATCCAGGATTATCCGCTTGCAAGCGGCGTGCAGATGGCACCGAGCGTCATCCGCCGCATCGTCACGGCGCATGCCTCCTGCAAGATGCTCAAGCACGAAGACTGGCCCGGCCTCGAAAAGATCAGCACCGTGCGCGGCTACGAGAAGGACGGCTCCATGCGCCATATCTCGATCCTCACCGGCAACGGCGGCCTGTTCCTCGATTTCGAGATGGAGCGCGGCGCCGACGGCGCCATGACGGGCTACGCCTTCCCCGACATGCTGGCCGAGGTCATCCGCCTTCAGGGCAAGGGCCAGCGCGACGCCGCCCACGACCTCTTCGACGCGCATTTGGCGCTGCTGCGCTACGAGCAGCAGCCGGGCCTCGGCCTCGCCGTGCGCAAATATGTCCTGAAGCGGCGCGGCGCCATCGCCTCCGAAGCGCAGCGCTCCCCGGGAACGAAGCTGTCGAATGCCGCGCTGGCCGAGGTCGACTATCTGTTGCGCCGGCTCGCGACCCGGGATCCGCGTGCTGCCGGTCTCGCCGATTGACCGACATGCAGCCATCCTCCGATCGCCTGGCGGAACGACTGGTGGCTGCGCATGCCCGCCACGAGCCGGTCGCGTGGAAAGACCTGCCGGTGCTGGGGTTCGAGGACGCCTATCGTGTGCAGCGATCGGTCATCGATGCCCTCGCACCCGTCGGCGGCTGGAAGATCGGCTTGAAGGCCGATACAGGCTTTTCCGCGCACGCGGCACTGCCGTCGTTCCTCATCGTTCCGTCGGGCACGAACCTGCGCGGGCCGGCGTGGCGCTTGCGCGGCATCGAGGCGGAGGTGGCCGTGCGCCTCGGCCGCGATCTGACGCCCGCCGATGCATCTGCCGAGGCTGCCACACTGCAGACGGCAATTGACGCCATGCTGCCCGTGATCGAAGTCGTCGAGACACGCCTGGCGGATTGGGAGACGGCGCCCGCGCCCCTGAAGCTGGCGGACCTGCAAAGTTTTGGGGCTCTTGTCATCGGCGCCCCTCGCCCACCGATCCCGGATTTCGACCCGCGCGAAGTCGCGGCGCGCGTCTCGTTCGATGGCCGCATCGTTGTAGAGACCACCGGTGGCAATCCTGCCGGCCACATCGCCACGCTCCTCCGCCTCCTCGCCCAGCAGACGGCGGGCTGTGCACGCCGGCCGCAGGCCGGCGACATCGTCACGACCGGTTCGTGCACCGGAATGAGCTTCGCCGCGGCAGGTTCCCGTGTGCAGGCGAGCCTGATGGGCCTGGGCGAGGTCGACGTCCGTTTTGACTGAGCCGTCGCAGCCCACTGTGGCCGCCGCGCATCACTCTGGCGAATTGCGCTCGAAGCCCGGAGGAAACACCAGGGCTCGCGCGTTGTGCCTCGGTAAGCCAGACGGGAGCCTGTCGATGAATAAGATCGCCGTAATCGCCGTTCTCTGTGCAGCCGTGGCCTTCGTGGCCTGCCGCCGCGAAGAGCGCTACGAGCCCATGAAGCTCGGCGCGGACGTGAAGGTCGAGCAGACGCGCTGAGGCACGTCTCTCCTTTCGCGTGATGCAATCGCAAAGGGGCCCTGCAGCAATGCAGGGCCTTCTTTCGCTTATCGTCCCTGGCGAAAGACGCTTTGGGATGCTTTCGCTTCCCGTCGCGCGATCTCACGCTCCTCGGGCGTCATGCGCTTTTCACGCGCACGCCGCTGCCTCTGGCGAAGACCATCGAGGGCGATAAAGGCCGCGAGCGCAATGACCGCCACACCACCCCAGATCCAAACAGTCCCGGACATGAGACGCCCGTCCGCTACGGCTTGAAGGTGTAGCCGGGGCCCAGCGCCACGTCGGCCGGGATCGCCGGCAGATCGGAGAACAACTCCGGATACTTCTGCATCACGGCCAGGATATGCTTCGGCTCGATGTGCTTGTTCACGTCGAACGTCGATTTGATCACGCCGAGCCGGCTCAGCGTATCCTGCGCCTTCCACAAGGCGCGGTAGTTATGCGCGGAGATGCGGCGATCCACCTGTTGGATGTTGTACTGCATCGCCGTCTCGGCCACGTCGAGCTTGAGGCCGGGAATCCAGCGCGTACCCACCTGCGCGGCCTGCTTCGGGTTGCCGCGCATCCACTTGTCGGCCTCCGACACGCCCGCGAGGAATTTCTCGACCGTCTCGCCGTTCTTCTCAAGCCAGGGCCGCAGAGCAACGTTGAAGCCAAGGTAGGAAATGACGTCGCCGCCGCGGATCACTTCGATCGCGCCCGGCACGTCCTTCAATCCGATCACCGGCACCGGATCCCAGCAGGCATAGGCATCGACGCCCTTGGCGAGCAGCGCCACGTTCATCTCCGGAGGCGGCGTGTTGACCAGCGTCACATCGCCGACCGCGAGGCCCGCCTTCTCGAGCAGGCCTAGAATGTAGAGGTGATTGATGGTGCCGAACGACGTCGCAATCTTCTTGCCTTTGAGGCTCTTGAGGTCGCCCTTGACGATGCCCGAGTCCTTGCCTGCCACGAGCGCCAGAGTGGCGTCCGAACCGAGCTTCGTGGCACTGCCGCTGAAATTCCCGAAGAAGACAAGATCCATGCCGCGCAGTACGGCTCCGATCGCGGGCACACCGGCCTGCACCATGTCCGTCTCGCCGGCCTGCAACGCATTGAGCGCGTCGACACCTGTCGCGTACGGGCGGGCGATCGTGACATCGAGCCCGTATTTCTCGAAGAACCCGCGCTCCACGGCGATGGGCAGCGCAAGCATGTCGACGGCCGCGACCATGCCGACCTTGAGCTTGACGGGGTCCTTGGACTGGGCAATCGCCAGCGACGGCAGCAGCAGCAGTGCAGCGAGATAGGTCAGCAGACGTTGCATCGAGTCATCCTCCTGATGGAAGCGGTTCCACACGTGTCACCCAGAAAGGCCTGGCGACGCTGGCGAGGTCCGCACGTTTCACTCCCCTAACTTCCACGGCATTATCTTGCGTGCCGGAGACCCTGCCGTAGGCCTGCAGCAACTGGACATGAAACCGCTCCGGCGGGAAAGGCAACGTCACGAGCACGTTCACCTTGTCCCCGTTTCCCGGGAACGGGCCTGTAACCTTGCTCGGCGCATGCACCGAGAGCCACACCTCCCATGCGACGTAAGCAACCACGAGCGTGACAAGCACCATGGCCTTGCGTGACCCGAGCAGGAGCCGGATGAGCCTCATGCGGCGCGCACCTTCTCGAGCACCTGTGCCGACAGCCGTTGGAACTCCGGATCCTTGTTCGCGTCGTCCCATTTGCGCGGCCGTGGCAGGCCGACCTTGATTTCGTCGAGCACGCGTCCCTTCGTCAGAACGACAACCCGGTCGGCCAGGAAGACGGCCTCGCCGACGTCATGCGTGATGAACAGCACCGTGTTGCGCTTCTCCGCCCAGATGCGCGTCAGTTCCTCTTGCAGCGTCATGCGGGTCTGCGCATCGACACTGGCGAACGGCTCGTCCATCAACAGCACGTCAGGATCGTTGGCGAGTGCTCGCACCACGCCGACCCGCTGCTGCATGCCGCCCGAGAGCTCGCTCGGATAGCGGCCCGCCGCCTCGCTCAAGCCTGCAATGGCGAGATACTCGCGCGCGATCTTTTCGCGCTCGGCCCGCGCGACGCCGCGCATCTTTGGACCGAAGGCGACGTTGTCGAGCACCGTCTTCCAGGGAAACAGCGCAAACGATTGGAACACGACGCCACGGTCGGGGCCGGGGCCCTTCACCGGCTTGCCACCGACGAGGATGTCACCGCCCGAGTGCGGCAGGAATCCCGCGATCATGTTGAGGATGGTGGTCTTGCCGCAGCCCGAGGGTCCCACCACGGACACGAATTCTCCCGCCTCCACCTGCAGCGAGACGTCGTGAATCGCGTCGACCCGCGTGCCGGAATAGGGATCGAAGTACGTCTTCGAGAGATGCCTCAGGGTCAGGCCCTTCATCGCGTCACGAGCCCCCAACGCTGGCCGGTGGTGCGCTCGATAGGCGCCAGCACCCAGCTATCGACGATGTACCAGAGAATGCCGAGAATGATCATGCCGAGGAAGATCTCCACCACGGAGCCCGCGCGCCGCGCGTCGAACATCAGGAAGCCGATACCGCTCGTGCCGACGATGATCTCGGCCGCGATCAGCGCGCGCCAGCCGTAGCCGAGCCCATTGCGCAGGCCCGTGATGATGTTCGGCAGGGCGCCCGGCAGGATCACTTCCCACACGACGCTCCACCGGCCCGCGCCGAGGCTCTGCGCCGCGCGCGCCAGCACCGGCGGCACCGATCGCACGCCGAGGACCGTGTTGAGCACCACCGGGAACAGCACGGTGTAGACGATCACGAAGGTCATGGTGACGAGCCCGTATCCGAACCAGATCACCAGGATCGGCAGCCACGCGATGTCGCCGATCGCTTGCAGGAAAAGCAGCACCGGCCACAGCGCGCGGTAGGCAATGCGGTTCATGCCGATGAGAACCCCGAGCGGGATGCCGAGCGCCATGCCCCACGCCGCACCGACGGCGAGCCGCACGACACTGTCCTGCAGATAGTCCGGGAGGATGCCCTTCCAGGTGAGATCGATGAAGCTTCGCCACACATCGAGCGGCGACGGGAAGAACACTTTGGGGAAAAGCTCGAGATGCGCCACGAGCGCCCACAGCCCGACAACCGGAACGAACGGCATCAGCGTGGCTACGCTCGGAAACCGCGCCGTGAGCCGGACGTAAGCGCCCCAGATCTTCCAGACGAGGATCATGCGCGCTGCACCATGCCCCAGCGCTCGATCGTGGCGCGTTCGAGGGGCGCCAGCACCAGCCGGTCGATGAGCAGCCACAGGACACCGATCACCACCATGCCCAGCACGATCACTTCGGTCCGATAGAAGTCCCGCGCGACGAACAGCATGTAGCCGAGCCCGACGTTGGTCGCGATCATCTCCGCCGCGATCAGCCCGCGCCAGGCGAACCCGAGCCCCGTGCGGATGCCGGTGACGATGTTGGGCAGCGCGCCGGGCAGCAGCACCTCGGTCAACATGACGAGCGGGCCGGCGCCCAGCGACAGGGCTGCATTCCGCACCGGCATGGGGATGGTCGAGACACCGAGCAGCGTGTTGTAGGTGACGATGAAGAACACGGCGTTGAAGATGATGAACGTGATCGCGCCGAAGCCGTAGCCGAACCAGAGCGTCGCGATCGGGATCCAGGCGATGCCCGCGAGCACGGAGAAGAAGCGCAGCAGCGGCGAGATGAATGTCGAGATGACGGGGCTCACGCCCATGGCGATGCCAAGCGGCACGGCGAGGACGATGGCGAGCGTGGTACCGACGGCGACGCGCACGAGGCTCGCGCCTACGTGCTGGATGAGTGTGCCGTCGGCGAGCGTTTCCCGCGCCGCTTCGATCACCTGGCTGAGCTGCGGGAAGAGGCGCGGATTGACCTCGAACAGGGGCAGCACGAACGCCCACGCGGCAAGGATCACGGCAAACGGTGCCATGAACCAAGCTGTGGTCTCGAGCCGTCGTCTCATCGCCCTTGCCCCCGATGGCGAGGGCTCGTCGTCCGCCCGTTTCGGCTGCCGGAGCGGATCCTTAGACTGGACAATCGTGCCTCGGTGAAGCCGAGAACCTGCTCCATGGCATGACGAGCCTTTTTGGCGTTCCCTTCGTCGATGGCACGGGCAGTGATTGCGTGGTTGTGCAGGTTGCCATCGAACCAGCCGTCGACTTTGTCGACCGCAACCATAAATACGGCACTCAGAATCGTGTCGATTGCTCCGCGAAATCCTTGCAGAACCGGATTGTGAGTTGCGTCCAGGATGGCGAGGTGAAACGCCTTGTCTGCTGCAGTCGCGCTGGCCTGACTGTTGGAGTTTTGCATCGCCTCCAGGGCTGCATTGATCCGCTGCCGATCTTTTTCGGTGGCACGTGTCGCGGCAAGCGCAGCTGCTGCAGGTTCAATGATCGATCGAACTTCCTGCACGTATAATAAGAGTTCGCGGTCGGGCCTTTCATGGCCCACGAGCCAATTCAAAACGTCACGATCGAGGAGGCTCCAGTCGCTTCGTGGCAAAACACGGGTTCCATGCCGCGGCCGGACGCTGACGAGCCCTTTTCCAGAAAGCGTTTTGATGGCTTCACGGACTACGCCTCGGCCAACACCAAGACGAGTTTCCAGTTCGTGTTCGGGTGGAAGCACCGCTCCGGGCGGGATGATCCCTTGCGCAATTTCGCGGCCAAGCGTAGCCAGCACCGTACTGATCCGGCCCGGCTTGACTTGCTTTTCCGCCGATTTCGCGCGCTTCGTTTGCACGACTACTCCCCAACCGCCGGCTCTTTTTGGCCCGCTGGCAACTGCTAGGCGTACACGAGCGGAGCGGTTCGCGCAATCATCCGATGTTAAAGATCGGATCTTTCATCGCTCAGTCCGGACACTGTGCAGCCGGCGCGAAACTGTTTCTTCGCGTCAGTGTGCGTCGCAACAGGCATCGGTCAGGCAAGCCAGCGCTTGCGCCGGCGATAGTGCTTCACGTTGCGGTAATCGACGCGGCCCGCACCGCCCAGATAGAACTCCTGGACGTCCGGATTGCTGCGCATCGTATCCGCCGATCCGCTCATGACGATGCGCCCGTTCTCGATCAGGTAGGCGTGCTCGACGATGGACAGCGCGGCCGTCGCGTTCTGCTCGACGAGCAGCACGCTCATGCGCGTCTCGCGATTGACGCGCGCGATGATCTCGAAGATCTCCTCGACCAGCAGCGGCGCGAGCCCCAGGCTCGGCTCATCCAGCATCAGGAGCTTCGGCTCCGTCATGAGCGCACGGCCGATAGCGAGCATCTGCTGCTCGCCGCCGGAGAGATAGCCGGCCTTCGCGTTGATGCGCTGCTTGAGGCGCGGGAAATAGGTCAGCACCTTCTCGACGAGGCCGTCGATCTTGGCGCGGCTACGGTGCATCGAAGTGGCCGCAATTAGGTTCTCGAGCGGCGTCAGGTGCCCGAACACGTGACGGCCTTCGAGCACGTGCACGATCCCCAGCCGCACGCGCTCCGGCGCCGACAGGCGCTTGAAGTCGCGCCCCTTAAAAAGCACCTCGCCGCGCGTCACCTCGCCCCGTTCCGGCGCGAGGAGGCCCGAGATGGCCTTGAGCGTGGTGCTCTTGCCCGCGCCGTTCGAGCCCAGCAGCGCGACCGCGCCCCCCTCCGCGACCTCGAGCGAGATGCCCTTGATCGCGAGGAAGACGTGGTCGTAGACGACCTCGATGTTCTCAAGTTTCAGCATTCTTGTTGCGCCTGGCGACTCGCCTGCGGCGAGCCGGCCGCCAGGCGCGTAGAGCAGTTCGGTTCTTCGATGCGCCCGGTAACTGGTCTGCGGCCAGTCGCCGGGCGCCAGGCTCAGTTCGACTTCTTGAATTCCTCGGCGTTCTTCTTCACGAGGCCCATGACGATGTCCTGGTAGGCCGCGTACCAATCGGTCTTGGGCGTCCACTTGGCGCCGTCCCACTGCGAGACGCGGCCCTTGCCGCCGCCCTGGTGATCGGCGGCCGTCAGCGTGATCGACGGCATCAGGCCTTGCGCCGAGAAGTCCTTCACCTCCTCGAGCCCCTTCTTGAGCTTGTCGGGGGTCAGCGGCGCGCCGAACTTCTCGAGCCCGATGCGTGCGCCCTCGACCGCGATCGCCATGCTGGCGACGCCGATGTTGTAGTAGCTCGACCCGACCTTCTCGGCGGGACCCGCGCCCTTGCCCTTCGACACCACTTCGTCGACGATGCCCTTGATCAGCGGGTGATCCTTGCCCTGCGCCACGCCTTCGAAGCGCAGCACGCCCTTGGCGGCATCCTTGCCGGCGATCTCGGTATCCGTCTCCGACAGCCAGATCACCGACAGCATCTTGTCGAGCTTCACGCCGTTGCGGATCGCGTCACGCAACGACACGGTCTGTCCGCCGCCTGCGCCCCAGATCACGACCCAGTCGGGCGCGAAGCGGCGCACGGCCGTCCACGACGACGACTGCTCGTTGCCAGGCGAGGGATAGAAGAACGTCTGCAGCTCGAAGCCTTCCTTCTCGGCCACGGCCTGGAACACGGGCAGCGGCTCCTTGCCGAAAGGGCTGTCGATGCCGACGAGCGCCACTTTCTTGCCCTTCAGCGCGCCCTTCTCCTGGTCCGCGATGTACTTGATGATGACGGCCGCCTGTGACCAGTAGAGCGCGCCGGCCGGGAAGATGGTCGGGAACGTTGTGCCGTCCGCGGCATCCGAGCGGCCGTGGAACATGGTCAGCACGTTCTGCCCTTCTTTCAGAGCGCGGGGGACGATGGCGCGCGACACGGGCGTGGACAGGAAATCCATCAGCACCACGCCCTCGGTCTTGAAGCGCTCGTAGGCCTCGATGCCGCGCTGCGGCTCGTTGCCCGTGTCGACGACGTTGGCCTGGAACGTGTGCCCCGCCACGCCACCCTTGGCGTTCACGTAGGAGAGATAGTCGCGCTGCCCCTGGTTATATTCCGAGGTGACGAACGTGTAGACCTTGGTGAAGTCCTCGGCGAAGCCGATCTTGACCACCTTGTCCTGGGCGAGAGCCGGCGCGGCGCCGAGCGCAAGTCCGCCCGCGAGCGCCAGGGCTTTGAGTTTTGTTTGCATATTTTCCTCCTTGCAGGGCTTGGAACCGTTTTATGTGTTGGGCTCTACCGGGCATGCCGGAAGGGCCAGACCAGGAAATAGTTGCGCACGTTGTCGTAGATCTTGGCAAGACCCAGCGGCTCGAACAGCAGGAAGCCGACGATCAGCCCGCCGTACAGCACGAGCGGGATTTGTGACAGCACGTCCGTCTGCAGCGAGAGATTCAGGGCGGAGGCGAGTGACGCCACCCAGTTGTTGAGGAAGATCGGCGCCAGCAGCACCAGCCCTGCGCCGAAATAGCTGCCGAGCACGCTGCCGAGCCCGCCGACGATCACCATCGCCACCACCTGGATCGAAACCTCGAGGTGGAACTGCTCCGGCGTGATGGCCCGGTAGTAGCAGAACGCCAAGATCGCCCCGGTCACGCCGCCGATGAAGGACGAGCACCAGAAGGCCAGAAGCTTGAACTTGAACGGACTGACGCCGATGATCGCCGCCGCGAAATCCTTCTCGCGCACAGCGACGAGCGCCCGCCCGAAACTCGTCCGGCTGACGTTGAGCAGGAACACCGTGACGATGGCGCACAGCCCCAGCGCGTACCAGTAGCGGCCGGCGTCCGTCTCGATCGGTAACCCGAAAAGCCGCAAGGTCGGGGCCTGCAAGGTCGCCTGGCTGCCGCCGGAGATCGCCGGCACGTGGACGATCGTCCAGTCGACGATCGACTGCATGGCGAGCGTCGTCACTGCGAGATAGAGCCCTTTCACGCGCAGCGCCGCAGCACCGAAGGCGAGCCCGATCACCGAACTCGCAAGGCCCCCGACGAGAAGAGCCGCCTCGAGCGGCAATCCGAAGCGCGTGGCGTGGATGGCGGCGTAGGCGCCGATGGCCATTACGGCCGCGTAGCCCAGATGCACCTGCCCTGCCCAACCCATCAGCAGGTTCAGACCCAGCGCCGCTGTCGTCCAGATCACCCAGGGCAGCAGGTAGCTGTTGAGGTGCAATGGCGACAGATAGAACGGCGCCGCCACGCCGAGCAGGATGACGAAGCCCAACAACTTCCGATCGAACGGGATCGGAAACAGCTGCCGCGCCGATCGGTATGTGGTGTGGCGGATACCCGCGAGACGATACAGCATCAGACGCGCTCGATCTCCTCGCGGCCGAAAAGGCCATAGGGCTTGAAGATGACGGTGGCGAGGATCACCAGCGAGGCGACGACGTCCCGCGTGCCCGAGACGCCGAAGCGCTCCAGATAGACAGGTGCCACGTTCTCCAGAACCCCGAGGATCAGGCCCGCTACCAGCACACCGAGGATGCTGTCGAGCCCGCCGAGTATGGCGACGGCCAGCGCCTTGATGAGGAGCAGCGACAGCGTCCAGTCGACGCCCTGGATGGAACCCCAAAGGACGCCGCCGGCCGCGGCGGCGATACCGGCGAGCCCCCACGAGATGCCGATGGCGCGCTCGACCGAGATGCCGACCGACCACGAGGCCGGCTGGTCGTCCGAAACCGCGCGCAGCATCACGCCCTGCCGCGTATTGAAGTAGAGCACAGCCAGCACGATCAGGATCAGCGCCACGGCACCGCTGACGAGATAGGCACGGTCGATCAGCATCGGTCCGATGATGATCGGCGCCGCGTCGATGCCGATATCGAGCCGCTTCTTCACCGGACCGAACAGCGCCGGCAGCAGCCCGCGCAGCATGATCTCGAGACCGAGGGTGAGCATGATCACCATGATCGCCGGCTGCCCGATCATCCGCCGCAGGGCCACGCGCTCGATGCCGCGTCCCACGAAGAACATGGCAAAGACACCGAGGGGGATCGCTACCCACAACGGCGCTCCGGCAAGCGTCAGGCACGCCCACGTGAGGTAAGCGCCGACCATCGCCATGGCCCCTTGCGCGAGGTTCGCGACGCCCGAGGCCTTGAACACCAGCACGATGCCCAGCGCGATCAGCGTGTACATGAGGCCCACGAGCGCGCCCGAGATCGACAGTTCGGCCAGTTCGAAGAAAAGATCCATCACGCGGCCTCGATGTCCTTGATGGCAAGCTTGCGGTCGAGGGTGCCCGTGGCACCCGTCTCGTAGGTGATCCTGGCCCGGTGCTCGACGCTGGTCGAACCGTCGTAGAGGGCCGCGATCACGCCGGCATAGTGCTCGTCGATGACGTTGCGGCGCAGCTTGCGCGTGCGCGTCACCTCGCCGTCGTCGGGATCGAATTCCTTGGGCAGGTTGACGAAGCGGCGGATGGCGAGAGCCGGCGGCAGAAGGCTGTTCACATGCCGGATCACGCCTTCGATGAGAGCATAGACCTCAGGGCGCTGCGACAGCTCGGCGTAGGACGTGTAGGTGACGCCGTTCTCCTCCGCCCAATGTCCAACGGCATTCATGTCGATGCACATGAGGCTCGCGAGATAGTCCCGCCCATCCCCGATCACGGCCGCATCTTTGACGTACTGGCTGAACTTTAAGCGGTTCTCGATGTAGGTCGGGATGTAGCGTTCGCCGCTCTTGGTATGCACCACCTCGCCGACGCGGCCGAGCACCACAAGATGCCCGTCAGGTTGCACATAGCCCGCATCGCCCGTGTGCAGCCAGCCGTTGGCCAGCGCCTTGGCCGAGGAGGCGTCGTCGTTGAAATAACCGTCGAACACGCTGTCGGCGCGCAGCAGGATCTCGCCGTCGTCCGCGATCTTGATGTCGACGCCTGGCAGCGGCTGGCCGACCGTGTTGAGCTTGACGTCGCCGGTCTTCTGCGCCGCCGTCAGCGCGCAATTCTCGGTCTGCCCGTAGAACTGCTTGAGGTTCAGCCCCAGCGCGCGGAAGAACAGGAAGGTATCCTCCCCGATGGCCTCGCCGGCCGTATAGGCCCGCTCTGCCCGCGACAGCCCGAGATGGTCGCGCAGCGGCGCGTAGACCAGCGCCTCGCCGAGGCCATGCAGCAGCCGATCGGTCAACGACGGGGCCTTGCCCTCGATGCGCGCGGTCTCGATGCGCACGGCGAGCGGCATGAACCGGTAATAGAGCCAGCGCTTGAAGCGGGTGGATTCGGCAATGCCGACCTGCACGTGCGTCAGCATCGCGTCCCAGCTTCTGGGCGAAGCGAAATAGACGGTCGGCGCCACCTCGCGCAGGTTGTGCAGCACCGTTTCTTGGCGCTCAGGGATATTGGCGGTGAAACGCAGCGCGATTCCCGCCGAGACCGTGAACACGAAGTCGCCCACCCAGGCCATCGGCAGATACGCGACGAGTTCATCGCCTTCGCGGAAATAGTCGGCTTTCTGTGCGTTGCGCGCGGCCGCGATCACGCGGCGATGTTGCAGTGGCACACCCTTCGGCTTGCCCGTCGTGCCGGACGAATGCAAGAGCACGGCGACGTCCGATGGCTTCGCGCGGCCGATCAGATCATCGCGCAAGCCCGGCTCGTCCTGGAGCCGCTTGGCGCCGATCGCAGCGACCTCCGTCCACGCGTAGAGCCCCTCTTGCGTGTAGTTCGCAAGGCCGCGCGGGTCGTCGTAGACGATCACCTCGGGCAGTCCCGAACGATTGCGAAGCTCGAGCAGCTTGTCGACCTTCTCCTGGTCTTCGGCTAGAGCAAACCGGGCGCGGCTGTTGCCGGCGTAGAAGGTGAGATCGTCGGGCGGCGTATCCGGATAGACCGGCGCCGCGAGGCCCCGGAGCGCGGCCGCGGACAGCATCCCGAAATAAAGTTGCGGACGATTGTCCCCGATGACGAGCAGCCCCTCGCCCGGCTTGAACCTCTGCGCATCGAGCCAGGCGGCAAAGGCCAGCACCTCTTGGAGCATCTGGCTCCAGGTGAACTCCCGCCACACGCCACGGTCACGCTCACGCATGGCAACCGTCGCCCCGTGCGTCCGCGCATTGGCGGCCAGCAGCGAGATCAGCGTGCCGGCATCCTGGCCCGCTTCCGTGCGCGGGACGGCGGCAGGATCGGCAACGTCGACCGCTGTCCGCGTCATCGGCTCAAGCGGCATGCTCGCGCCCCTTGGTGCCGAGATAGGCTTCGATCACGCGCGGGTTGGAGAGCGCTTCGGCCGGCTTGCCGCCGGCGATCTGCTCGCCGTAGCTCAGCACCGTCATGCGGTCGCACAGCGCCGAGACAACATCCATGTGGTGCTCGATCAGCAGCACCGTGAGCCCCCGTTCCTCGCGCGCATCGAGGATGAAGCGCGCCATGTACTCCTTTTCCTCCTGGTTCATTCCGGCCATGGGCTCGTCGAGGATCAGCATGCGCGGCTCCGAGACGAGCGCACGCGCCAGCTCGATGCGCTTCTGCAGGCCGAGGGGCACGATCTCGATCGGCGTGTCGCGCACGTCCTGAAGCTGCAGGAAGTCGATCGTCTCTTCCACGATATCGCGGTGCCGCAATTCCTCCCGCTCCGCCCACACCCAATAGAAGAGCGCGGCCAGCGCGGAAGGGTGCATATGGATGTGGCGGCCGACGAGGATGTTGTCGAGCACACTCATGCCGCGGAACAGGGCCAGGTTCTGGAAGGTCCGCGCGATACCGAGCCGCGCCACGCGATGCGGCGCCATGCCTTTGATCGAGCGGCCCTCGAACAGGATGTCGCCTTTGTCCGGCGGATAGAACCCGGTGACCGAGTTGACGATCGTCGTCTTGCCCGAGCCGTTGGGCCCCACGAGGCCGAAGATCTCGCCCCGGTTGACGTGCAGGCTCACCTCCTTCAGCGCGCGCAGACCGCCGAAGGAGCGGTCGACGCTCCGGATCTCCAGAACTTTCTCGGGCTCCTGCACCCTGCCTCCTCCCAGTCCGCCGCTTGAGCGGCGTGTCGTGTTCTTTGGCCGGCGTGGTTTCCCGGCGCGCGCAGACTAGCGCTTCGATCGCGCGGACATAAGCCCCCCGGCAGGCACACCACGCGTCGAACTCAGTCTTCTTCCGACGTGCGTCGGCATCACGGCCGAAGATCCCGTGGCGCGCGCCATCTCTCCGCCCCAAGCCTATCTGATTGCGAGGCGCAGCGCGACGGTGCTATCGCTTGTACGATAACCTGAGAAGCTAGGTCTCACCGTGCCCGACACCAGCGCCAGAGCCCGCCTGCTGCGACCCCTGGCGCCTCAGCGCAACCGGACCTCGGAGGTCGTCGACCGGATCGCGGCCGAGATCCACGGCGGCATCCTCTCGCCCGGCGATCGCCTGCCGACCGAGCAGGAACTGATGACGGCGATGGGCGTCTCGCGCACGGTGGTGCGCGAGGCTGTCGCCGCCCTCAAGGCGGAAGGGCTCGTCGTCACGCGGCAGGGTTCGGGCGCTTTCGTTGCAGATGACACCAGCCGCGTCGCCTTCCGCATCGAGCGCCTCGGGGAGGACGCTCTCGACAAGGCGCTCTCGGTCATGGAACTGCGGCTCGCCGTCGAGGTCGAGGCGGCAGCGCTTGCCGCAGAGCGCGCCACCACCGCCCAGAAGGCCGCGATCCGCCGTGCGCACCAGGCTTTCATCCACGCGCTCGACCGGGGCGGCGCCGCGGTGAAGGAGGATTTCGCTTTTCACCTCTCCATTGCCCAGGCCGTCCACAATCCCCGCTTTGTCGAATTCCTGAGCTTTCTCGGCACCCACTTGATCCCGCGCCAGACGGTACAGGTCACCCATCATCAGGGTGATGAACTCAAATCGTATCTGGACCGCATCGCGAAAGAACACGCCCGCATCGTCGAGGCGATCCTGGCCGGCGAGCCGGCCGAGGCCCGCAAGGCCATGCGCGTGCACCTGACCAATAGCCTGTCGCGTTACCGCAAACTCGGCAAAAGCTCCGGCCACGCTCCGGCGTGACACCAGGACGAGGAGGATCCCATGCGCGTTCTCATGACCGGTGCGGCCGGCGGCATCGGCAGCATGATCCGGCACGATCTCAGGGCGATCTATCCGGACCTGGTGCTGAGCGACATCCGCACGCCGCCGGATCTCGGGCCCGACGAGACCTTCATCGCCGCCGATCTCACGCAACCCGCCGATGTCGAAGCGGCCCTCGATGGGATCGACGCGGTCGCCCACTTCGGCGGCTTCTCCGTCGAGGGACCGTGGGACACGATCCTCAACGCCAACATCATCGGCTGCTACAATCTTTTCGAGGCGGCCCGCAAGAAGGGCGTCAAGCGCGTCGTGTTCGCCTCGTCGAACCACGCGATGGGCTTCTACCCGCGGCATCAGCCGATCGGCACAGCCGCCGTACCGCGGCCGGATAGCCGCTACGGCGTCAGCAAGGTGTTCGGCGAGGCGGTCGGCGCGCTTTATGCCGACAAGCACGGCCTCGGCGTGCTGTCGCTCCGCATCGGCAACGTGGCCTATAAGCCCATCGACAAGCGCCGGCTGGCGATCTGGCTGCATCCGGAGGATCTGATCCAGCTGATCCGCATCGGCTTCGAGCATCCAGGGCTCGTCTATGAGGTGGTGTACGGCGCCTCCTTCAACGAGCGCACGTGGTGGGACAACACCCGCGCTTTCGAACTGGGCTACCGGCCCAAGCACCGTGCGGAGGATTTCGCAGCCGAGGCCCTCGCTGCGCAAGCCAAGCTGCCCCCCGATCCCGTCGGCGACTATTTCCAGGGCGGAACATTCTGCTCCGACGCGTTCACCGCGAAACCGCCGAAGCCCGCCTCGGCTACTTGAGCAGCCCCGCGACGCGCGGCAGCCACAATGTCAATTCGGGCAGCAAGGTCACGGCGACGAGCGACGCGAGCAGCGGGATCAGCCACGGCACGATCGCCATGGTCGTGCGCTCGATCGACATCTTGGATATCCGCGCCAGCACGAACAGCACCATGCCCAAAGGCGGGTGCAAGAGGCCGATCATCAGGTTCAGCGTCATCATCACTCCGAAATGCACGGGATCGATGCCGACCTTGGCGATGATCGGCATGAGCACCGGTACGAGGATCGAAATGGCCGCGATCGGCTCCAGGAAGCAGCCCACGACGAGCAGCAGGATGTTGATCAGGAGCAGGATCAGATACTTGTTCGTCGTGTAGGTGAGCAGCGCTTCGGCCGCCGTCTCGGTCAACCGCGTCGTCGTCAGCACCCAGCCGAACAGCGATGCGCCGCCCACGATCAGCAGCACACCGGCCGTGGTCTCGATCGTGTCCATCGTCACCTTGTAGAGCTTCTTGAAGGTGAGCGACCGGTAGAGGATGGCACCCAGCATCATGGCCCAAACGCAGGCGGCGATGGCCGCTTCCGTCGGCGTGAACCAGCCGAATGTCATGCCGCCCATGATGATGGCGGGCGTCATCAGCGGTGGCAGCGCGGAAAGGAACGTCTGTCCCAGCACGCGCCAGCTGAAAGCCTGGTCGCGCCCCATGTTGTATTTGCGCGCGCAATAGGTGACGTACAGCATCATGAAGATCGTCATCACCGCGCCCGGGATGAAGCCGCCCATGAACAGCGCGCCGATCGAGACGTTGGCCATCATGCCGTAGATGACGAACGGCAGGGACGGCGGGATGATCGGGCCCAGCGTGGCGGACGCAGCCGTCACGCCCACCGAGAACTCCGTCGAATAGCCATGGTCCTGCATGGCCTTGATCTCGATGGTCCCGAGCCCCGCCGCGTCGGCGATGGCCGTGCCCGACATGCCGGAGAAGATCACCGAGCCGATGATGTTCACATGCGCGAGCCCGCCACGCATCCAGCCGGCCGTCGCCACCGCGAAATCGTAGATGCGGTTTGTGATGCCGGCGGAGTTCATGAGGTTGCCGGCGAGGATAAAGAACGGCACGGCCAGCAGCGGGAAGCTGTCCACGCCGCCGGCCATGCGGTGAAGGATCACGAAATCCGGGATGCCGGCGATGAAGTGCGTATAGAGCAGCGATGAGCTTGCCAGCGCCACGAACACGGGCACGCCGACCAGCAGCACGATGAGGAAGGCGAAGACCAGCAGAGCCATCAGCGATGCACCTTCAGCTCGGCTTCGCTTTCGTGCGTAATGCCCTCGGTCAGGGCGGTGACCGCACCGCGCCAGCCGTCACGCGCGTTGCGCCACACGCGCTGGGCCTGCCGCACCAGCATCAGGAAGCACCCGAGCGAGATGGCGCCGTACACCCAGCTCATCGACACGTCGAAAACCGTCATGCGCTGCACGCCCATGCGCTCCACGATCAGCACCGAGAAATAGGCGAGCAATCCGAGAAAGCCGAGCGTGATCAGATCGACCGCCGCCAGCACAACGCGGGAAGCCCCCGGGGGCAGAAAGTTCGGCAAGAGCGCCACGGCGATGTGCGTATTGCGCCGCGTCACCATGGCGCCGCCAATGAACGTGACGGCCATCAGTCCGTAGCGCGCGACTTCCTCTGTCCAGGCAAGGCTGTCGTTGAGGATGTAGCGGGTGAAGAACTGCAGAAACACGATGCCGCCAAGCGCCCAGAACACGATGAAGGCGAGCCAATCCTCGGGATGGTGCTCGATGACGATCTCGTCCTCCTCCACGTGGATGAGATGCTGGACCGCCTGCTCGTCAGGTTGCTGCGACATTTCCCCGGTCCATTTTTCTCTCAACTGTCATCCCGGACTGCGCGTCAGCGCAGATCCGGGACCCAGAGCAACGCACACCATTCAAAGCTCCTTGCTCCCGGCGCTGCGCGCTAGAGCTTCGGCCAGGATGACGCCTTCGCTTTGAGCGGGCCCCGCTACTTCAGCGCCTGCAGCGCGTCATATTCCGCTTGGCTCCAGCCGCCGCCGGCGGAGGGATCGTTGTGCAGGGGGAGCGCCGCCTTGCGGAAGGCCTCGCGATCGACCTCGACCACCGTCCTGCCGAGCTTCTTGAACTCGTCGACGAGCTTGCCCTCTGCCTCGCGGATCTGACCAGTGGCCCGGGACGCCGCTTCCGACAGCACGTCCTGGAACACCTTTTTCTCGTCCTCCGAAAGCTTCGGCCACACGTGGCTGCCGACGATCGTCACCAGCGATTCCGTGATATGCCCCGTCAGCATGATGTGGCTTTGCACTTCGTAGAACTTCTTCGCCATGATCGTCGGCAGCGGGTTCTCCTGCCCGTCGACGGTGCCTTGCTGCAGCGCGAGATAGACCTCGGCGAAGGCGATCGGCGTCGCATTCGCCCCCACGGACTTGGTGAACATGAGGAACAGCGGCGCTGGCGGCACGCGCAGCTTCATGCCCTTCATGTCCTCCGGCTTCTTGATCTCCTTGTTGGCAGTGACGTGACGCTGTCCGTAGTAGGTGAGCGTGATCACCTTGTGCCGCGTCTTGTCCTCGTAGCCCTTGGCGATGTCGCGGAAGAGCTTGCTCTCGCGATAGGCCTTCCAATGGTCGAAGTCGCGCAGCACGAAGGGCGCATTGGTGATGGCGATCGGCTTGTGAATGGAGCCTGCGAAGGCGGCGCCCGTGTAGATGATGTCGACGGTGCCGAGGCCGAGCCCTTCGTTGATCTGGTTCTCGTTGCCGAGTTGCGAGGCCGGGAAAACCTGGATCTCGTACTTGCCGTTCGTGCGCTTCTTGATCTCTTCGGCCGCCCACAGCGCCTCGGTGTGATAGGGCTCGGCCACCTCGTAGACATGCGCCCATTTCAGCTTGGTCTGGGCGAAGGCGCTCGGTGAAAAGGCCACTCCGGCGACGAGAAGCGCCGACACGACGCGGCAAAGGCCACGGAACGAAACCGTCATTGAAATCCTCCCGAGACGGCTCCTGGCGCTTTTGTGGATCCCGCATGCCGCTGCGCAGCGATGCGGACCGTGGCCAGGTTGCCGATGATAATTTGTACGATGACCCGTCGAGTTGAAAGGCTAGCATCGGGCCTGCGGGGAGGCAAGGCGCGCGGGCGTTGCCGCCGGGGCACAGCGCGCCCGCATCATGCACCAGGCGGAAAATTGCTTTGCGTGCCGACACGGAGCCGAGAGTGGCGCACAGCGCGAATTCCTGTATGGTTTGAGAAAAGCTTCGCGACAAAAACAAAACATTGCCGGAGGAAATTACATGGCTGTCCTGACACGCCGGTCATTCTCGATCGGGCTCGGCGCCGCTGCTGCGGCGACACTTCCTGCAAGCGGCGCGTCCGCGCAAGGCTGGCCCACGCGGCCGATCACCGTCATCTGCCCTTGGGGCGCGGGCGGCGGCACCGATGCCACGGCGCGCATCGTGGCGGCCGTCCTCGAAAAGGAATTGAAACAGCCGGTCAACGTCGTCAATCGCACCGGCGGATCGGGCGTCGTGGGACACGCGGCGATCGCGACGGCGCAGCCGGACGGCTACACGATCGGCATCATCACGGTGGAAATCTCGATGCTGCATTGGCAGGGGCTGACCGAGTTCAAGCCCGACAGCTATTTGCCGCTCGCCCTCATGAACGAGGATCCGCCGGGCATCCAGGTGAACGCCTCGAGCCCGTACAAGACGGTGAAGGAACTCGCCGACGCCATTAAGGCCGCACCGCCTGGCAAACTCAAGGCCTCCGGCACCGGACAGGGCGGCATCTGGCACTTGGCCCTCGTCGGCTGGCTGACCGCGATGGGGCTCAAGCCGGATCACGTCGCCTGGGTGCCTCTCAACGGCGCGGCACCGGCCATGCAGGATCTCGCCGCCGGAGGCCTCGACATCGTCACCTGCTCCGTGCCGGAGGCCCGCGCCATTATCGAGGCCGGCAAGGCGCGCAGCCTCGCCATCATGGCCCCCGAGCGCAATCCGGCGTTCAAGGATGTCCCGACGCTGAAGGAAGCCATGGGCATCGACTACACGACCGGCGCCTGGCGTGGATTTGCTGGCCCCAAGAACCTGCCGCCAGACATCGCGGAGGCCAT
>RXJK01000242.1:636-6245 GCA_003963125.1 Hyphomicrobiales bacterium | reverse complement strand
TCTCATCACCAAGCAGCTCGACGAGATCGCCATCCGCACCGCCCGTCTCACGGCGGAGATCGAGGGCCGCAGCACCCTTGAATTCCCCGCCGACATCGTGCGCCGATCGAGTGCGCCGCATATCGCGGCGAGCATCGCCACGGAGGCGGCGCTGTTCAAGAGCCGCCAGACCGGGCGCGAACAGCAGATCGCGCAATTGCGCGAGCGCATCACGCAGCTGCGCCAGCAGGCGAGCGGCATCGAGGCGCAGATTGCGGCACGCAGTTCCGAACTCGACCTCGCCGGGAAGGAGCGCGATGCGCTCGACGCGCTCGAGGGCAAGAACCTCGTCAACATCGCGAAGATCACGGTTGCCCGCCGCACCGTGGCGCAGCTCGAAGGCAGCCTCGCGGAGGCGACGGCCCAAGCCGCCCAGGTGCGCGCGAAGATCTCCGAGACCGAATTGCAGATCCTCGAAATCGAGCAGAATGTCCGGACGGAGGCCGGGAAGGATCTGCGCGACCAGCAGGTGAAGGCAGCCGAGCTTTCGGAGCGGCGCATATCGGCAGAAGATCAACTGAAGCGCATCGACATTCGCGCCCCGCAGGCGGGCATCGTGCATCAGAGCAGCGTCCACACGGTGGGCGGCGTCATCGGCCCGGTCGAGCAACTGATGCTCGTGGTGCCAAAGGACGAGCGGCTCGTCGTGGAGGCGAAGATTGCGCCGCAATCGATAGATCAGATCAGGCTCGGTGCTCCGGCTCGTATCCGCTTCAGCGCGTTCGATCACCGGACCACGCCGGAATTCAAGGCGAAGGTTGCGCGCGTCTCGGCGGACCTCGTGACGGAGCAGCAGCCGGGCAAAAGCGTGGGCGCGCAGGTGGCCACACCTGCGGTCGCCGCCTTCTACACCGTGCGCCTCGAACTCGCGGACGCGGCGCCGCTGAAAGACCTGAAGCTCGTGCCCGGCATGCCCGCCGAAGTCCACATCACGACGGAAGAGCGCACGGCGATGAGCTTCATGATGAAGCCCCTGTCCGACCAGTTCCACCGCGCGTTCCGAGAGCGGTGAGAAGCTACCGCACGCGGGGCACACCGGCTTTGGGAACTGTACCGGTCGCCATCCCGAAGCCGCTCAGGGGCTGTTACTTTTCCACGTTTCTCAGGCAGCGCTGCTTCGCCGCGTGGAAGGTCAATCTACGCCAGGACGGCTGAGCGTTATGATAGGGGGCGCTGCGGGCGAGCTTCGTTCTTTACCCATCTCCAACGTGCAGCTTCACGTCGGAGTGGCAAGCAAAGAGCATGCTTGGGAGAACGTCTGAAAACTCCACATCACTCGAATAGTGTGGAGCGCGTGTGGAGCATTCTTATTTGACGTGCTGCGCTCAAGCCTTAAGTGCTTGTTTTAGCTGGTGGAGCCGAGCGGGATCGAACCGCTGACCTCGTGAATGCCATTCACGCGCTCTCCCAACTGAGCTACGGCCCCTCACCACTAGGGATGACCATTTGGGAAACCGCCGGGGGACCGGCGGGCACGCCTAACTATTCTCTTGCACGGATAAGTCAAGTGCCATGCGCGGCCTCTGCCGGGCCGCGCACAGCTCCCGCAAACTCAGACCGGCTCTTCGCCCTCGGTGACCGGCCCGCCGATGATGTTCGACATGTCGGAGCCGTCCTCCTCCTCTTCCTCGAGGAAGGTCTCGTCCTCGTCGCCGCCGGCCGTGGCCTCCTCGTCCTCGAGGGCGACCAGCGCCTCCTCGCCATCGGCCTCCGGCGCATCGTCGGGCTTGTCCTCGGCGAACACCGGCTTCTTCACGGCCTTGCGCGGATCGGCGGCCTTGGCGACAGGCGCGCTCGCAGCCGCCATCGCCGTGGGCGACGCGACGGCGAGTTCGTAGACGGTGCCGCAGATGGGGCATGTGGCGGGATCGCGGTTGAGGTCGTAGAAGCGCGCGCCGCACGAATTGTTCTGGCAGGTGCGCTTGGTGCCGCGCTCGGCCTTCACTGACATGGGAAGCCTCGGGATGTCGGTTTTTCGGGGTTTGGGCGCTGTTCATAAGCCTGGGACCGCCCGCTGTCAAAAGCAAATCGTGGCGCCCGACCCGAGTTGCAAGGGCTGCGGCCCCCGCCCGCGCCCCCCCCCCCGGCCGGGGAGGGCCCGCGTTGACAGGTCCGGGTGACGCTGCTCTATGGCGGACGATCCGGCCCGCCACGCGCTGCGCGTCGCCCCGAACCCCCGAGGCCCCTTCGTGTCCCACGCTAGCCCCAAGCCTTTGATGTCAAAGCGCGCGGAGCGGCTGTCCGGCCGCGTGACGGTGCCGGGCGACAAGTCCATCTCGCACCGCTCCCTGATGCTCGGCGCCATCTCCACCGGCGAGACCCGCATCACCGGCCTGCTGGAAGGCGAGGACGTGATCAACACGGCCCGCGCCGTGGCGGCGCTGGGCTGCCCCGTCCGCAAGGAGGGCGACACCTGGATCGTTCTCGGCCGCGGCGTAGGCGGCCTGTCCCAGCCGGCCGGCGACCTCGATTTCGGCAACTCCGGCACCGGCGTTCGCCTGATGATGGGCATCATCGCCGGCCATGACATGCGCGTGCGGCTGGTGGGCGACGCCTCGCTGTCGCGCCGCCCCATGGGCCGCATCCTCGATCCACTCACCCGCATGGGCGTGGAAGTGGAAGGCGGCGCCCGGCAGCTGCCCCTCGTCCTGCGCGGCACGAGCAGCCTCGTCCCGATCGAGTATCGGTTGCCCGTCGCCTCCGCGCAGATCAAGTCGGCCGTGCTGCTGGCGGGTCTGCATGCGCTCGGCCGCACCACCGTCATCGAGCCGGAAGCCACCCGCGACCACACCGAGCGCATGCTGCGCTACTTCGGCGGCACGGTGGACGTGGAGGAAACCAAGGACGGCCGCCGCATCACGGTGACCGGCGTGCCGGAACTCGCAGGCCGCACCGTCGCGGTTCCGACGGACCCGAGTTCGGCCGCCTTCCTCGCAGGCGCGGCGCTGATCGTGCCGGGCTCCGACATCACCATCGCCGGCGTGCTCGTCAACGAAACGCGCATCGGCTTCTACACGACGCTGCAGGAGATGGGCGCGGACGTCACCTTCGCCAACCCGCGCGACCAGGGTGGCGAGCCCGTCGCCGACATCCGCGTGAAAGCTTCGCGCCTGAACGGCGTGCGCGTGCCAGCCGCGCGAGCCCCCAGCATGATCGACGAGTATCCCGTCCTTGCCTGCATCGCGGCCTACGCACAGGGCGACACGCGCATGGAGGGGCTGGCCGAGTTGAAGGTCAAGGAAAGCGATCGCCTCGCGGCCACCGCCACGGGCCTCGCGGTAAACGGCGTGAAAGCCGCCGTCGATGGCGACACGCTGATCGTCACCGGCACCGGCAAGGTCGCGGGTGGCGGGATCGTCGCCACCCACCTCGACCATCGCATCGCCATGGCGTTCCTGACGCTCGGCCTCGGCGCCGCGAACCCCGTCACCGTCGACGACACCGCCATGATCGCCACCAGCTTCCCGCAGTTCCGGCCGCTCATGGAGGGGTTGGGCGCGCACTTCGCCGAGCCGTGAGAGCCGCCATGATCATCGCCATCGACGGACCGGCAGCCTCCGGCAAGGGGACGCTCGCCCGCCGCATCGCCCAGCACCTGGGCTACATCCACCTCGATACCGGCCTGCTCTATCGGGCCGTCGCGCGGGACATGAAGGAGCAGGGGCTCGACCTCGAGGATGCAGCGCGCGCGGCGGCGACGGCGGCGGACCTCGACCTCGCCTCGCTGGAAGACCCGGACCTGCGCGCCCCTGGCCTCGGCGATGCCGCCTCGGTGGTCGCCAAGCACCAGCCCGTCCGCGAACGCCTGCTCAAGCTGCAGCAGGACTTTGCCCACACGCCCCCCGGCGCCGTGCTCGACGGCCGCGACATCGGCACGGTGGTCTGCCCGGAGGCCGACGTTAAGATTTACGTCACGGCCAGCTCGGAAGTCCGCGCCCGACGCCGATTTAACGAGCGGATGCAACGCGGTGACGCTGCGACTTACGAGGGTGTTCTGGCCGATATCCAGCGCCGGGACGAGCGGGACGCCGCCCGGGATGCCGCCCCGATGCGGCCCGCCGCCGACGCCGTCTTGCTGGATACGAGCGATTTGGATATAGAAGCCGCATTCGATCAAGCCCTCGGTGTCATCCATAGGAAGGTTGGCCGGCCCGGGTGAGCGAACCGCTCACTCAAATCCAAAGCCGGCACGTCGGATCCCGAGAGCCCGAACATCAAGCCAACGCGAGCGAGCGCCGCGCCTCTGCCCTGATGCGGCAGGCGTCTGGCCGTCCGCTCCATCCCAACACATCCTGCTTCGGCTCGGGTCCGCGGCAGGATCAACGCATATCGGAGACCACATGGCCGTTGCCACGAGTGAAATGAACCCCACGCGCGAAGACTTCGCCGCGCTGCTGAGCGAGAGCCTGTCCAAGGAAGATGCCTTCGAAGGCAGCGTCGTGAAAGGCGTTGTCACTGCGATCGAAAAGGATCTCGCCGTCATCGACGTCGGCCTCAAGATGGAAGGCCGCGTGCCCCTGCGCGAGTTCTCGATCCCCGGCAAGCCGGCCGACATCAAGGTCGGCGACACCGTCGAAGTCTATCTCGAGCGCATGGAGAACGCGCTGGGTGAAGCCGTCCTGTCGCGCGAGAAGGCTCGCCGCGAGGAGAGCTGGACCCGCCTCGAGGTGAAGTTCAACAACAAGGAGCAGGTCGAAGGCGTCATCTTCAACAAGGTGAAGGGCGGCTTCACGGTCGACCTCGACGGCGCCGTCGCATTCCTTCCCGGCAGCCAGGTGGACGTGCGTCCCGTGCGCGACATCGGCCCCCTGATGCACTCGCCGCAGCCCTTCAAGATCCTCAAGATGGATCGCCGCCGCGGCAACATCGTCGTCTCGCGCCGTGAGATCCTGGAAGCCACCCGCGCCGAGCAGCGCTCCGAGATCGTTGCCCGCCTCGCCGAGGGCCAGGTCATCGACGGCCTCGTCAAGAACATCACCGACTACGGCGCCTTCATCGACCTCGGCGGCATCGACGGCCTCCTGCACGTGACCGACATGGCCTGGCGCCGCGTCAATCATCCGAGCGAGATCGTCAACGTCGGCGACACCGTGAAGGTGCAGATCGTCCGCATCAACCCGGAGACGCAGCGCATCAGCCTGGGCATGAAGCAGCTGCAGTCGGATCCGTGGGCCGGCATCGAGGCCAAGTACCCGGTCGGCGCTAAGGTGACGGGCACGGTGACGAACATCGCCGACTACGGCGCCTTCGTCGAACTGGAGCCGGGCGTCGAAGGCCTGATCCACGTCTCGGAAATGAGCTGGACCAAGAAGAACATCCACCCCGGCAAGATCGTCTCGACGAGCCAGCAGGTGGAAGTGCAGATCCTCGAGGTCGACGCCCAGAAGCGCCGCATCTCGCTGGGCCTCAAGCAGACCCAGGACAACCCCTGGGATGTGTTCCTGTCGAGCCACCCGAAGGGCTCCACGGTGGAAGGCCCGATCCGCAACATCACCGAGTTCGGCCTCTTCATCGGCCTCGATGGTGGCGTGGACGGCATGGTCCATCTCTCCGACCTCGACTGGCAGAAG
>RXJK01000242.1:0-515 GCA_003963125.1 Hyphomicrobiales bacterium | reverse complement strand
CACCGTTTCCGTTTCGAGCGACATCGGCGGTCTCCGAGATTGCAAGGCTTGCGATACTGATGCCACCGGACCCGGAGAAACGCCAGCGGATCAATCGCCTGCGTCCGCCCTCGTGCAAAAAAGAATGCGCCGCCCAGTTGCCTGGACGGCGCCTTGCCGAGATGAACGCGAAGCGCGAGCTTAGTCGTTCTCGCCTTCCTTGCGCTTGATGGCGGCCTTGAAGATGTCGCCGAGCGAAGCGCCCGAGTCCGACGAGCCGTACTGCTGCACGGCCTGCTTCTCTTCCGCGATCTCGAGCGCCTTGATGGACACCGAGATGCGGCGCGAGGCCTTGTCGAGGTTTGTGATCGCCGCGTCGACCTTGTCGCCGACGTTGAAGCGCTCAGGCCGCTGCTCGGACCGCTCACGCGAGAGATCCGAACGCTTGATGAAGGTCGTGAAGTCGCTGTCGGAGATCTTGACCTCGAGGCCGTTCTCCTGGACCGCGAGCACTTCGCAGGTGACCTGCGCGCCCT
>RXJK01000240.1:35204-35550 GCA_003963125.1 Hyphomicrobiales bacterium | reverse complement strand
ATGCCACGCACTTTCTTCCACTCTCCCAAACTCGTTTCACGAACATAACAAGTAAATGCCTGCCAAACCGGGGCAACGGCAATATACGTGCCGGGAAGATCAATGCCTTTTCTTTCAAATACCTGCACTACTTCCTTCTTGCCTTCAAACACAACGGTATCATAGCTCACCCAGTCAGGATGAACTTTCATGAACTGATGATAGCCGTTTACAATGGCCGTGCGATCCTCGCGCGTAGTGAGCTGCTCGAAGGTAATGAAAAAGGGTTTGGTCATCACCAGCGATTGATCTGACAAATCGAATTCGAGCCACCCGCTTTTCAAATCAGACTCCACCACCACGCTGC
>RXJK01000240.1:0-35053 GCA_003963125.1 Hyphomicrobiales bacterium | reverse complement strand
GCCAGCGGCCGAGAACTGAAGCCGCCCCGTCTCGACCATACGGCCCAAATACTGGGCGTGGAATTCCGCTTCGGCCTTGGTGGCGTTGTTGAGGTTGACGAAATCCAGCATCCCGAATGCGGCGGGAATGACCAGTGCAATGGTCAGCGCCAGTATGGCGCCAACGGACCGGATCAATTTGCGCACAACATCGTACGACATGACGACAACGCCCACTGCGACAAAAACGCGTGGGCGTTATTTGTAGCCGGACAAACTTACATATCTCTGAAGTTATCCGTGAACTGCACGCTTTCTGACCACAAAATGCATTATATCTCTTCATTCAAACTTTTTTCATTTATATATACGCGCGATAATCATTGCGGGTACAAGCACTGCTGCAGGCTTTTGATCTGGCGCCCGGCGGCATCGAAATTTTCGGCAGCGAGCCAGCGCGCATAGCCCTGCCGCAGCGCCGGCCAGTCCTTGTCGATGATGGAGAACCAGGCCGTGTCCCGACTGCGACCCTTGTAGACGACGGCCTGGCGGAACAGGCCCT
This sequence comes from Hyphomicrobiales bacterium, assembly GCA_003963125.1. Classification (GTDB taxonomy): domain Bacteria; phylum Pseudomonadota; class Alphaproteobacteria; order Rhizobiales; family Hyphomicrobiaceae; genus AWTP1-13. The sequence goes on along the minus strand of RXJK01000240.1, from coordinate 34,512 downwards.
CGTAGCGGAAGCCGAGCCGTTCGGCGGCTTTGCGCGAGGCCGCGTTGAGGCTGTCGCACTTCCACTCGTAGCGGCGGTAGCCGAGGTCGTCGAAGACCAGCCGCATCAAGAGGAACATGGCTTCCGTCGCTGCCGGTCTGCGTTGCAGCAGCGGGGAGAAATTGAGGTGGCCAACCTCGATCACGCCGTTCGCCCTGTCGATGCGCATGAGCGCGGCCACGCCGACGGGCTGGCCGTTGCCCTTGTCGATGATGGCGAAGAAAGCCGGGTCGTCGCCCTTCTCGACGCGCGCGAGCCACGCCTTGTAGGCGTCGAGATCCGGGAACGGGCCGACGGACAGATAAGTCCAGTTCTCGCCTGCCGCATCGAGGCTGTTGGCTGCGAACAACTCTGCCGCGTGCCTTTCGACACTCAAGGGCTCGAGCCGGCAGAAGCGTCCCTCGATCGGCACGCGCGGCGGCGCCGGACGCGGCGTCCAGCCCGGCAGTGGGGGGCCCACCGGCTTTTCATTCGACATGCACCACCTCGGCCCTGCGTGCCCGCCCGTCATGAAAAAGCCGGACGCGAGGCCCGGCTTTCCCGTTCATGCAGCGGCGATGCGACGATTACGTATTCATCGACTGGAAGAACTCGCCGTTGGTCTTGGTCGCGCGCAGCTTGTCGACCATGAACTCGATGGCATCGATGGTGCCCATCGGGTTGAGGATGCGGCGCAGCACGTACATCTTCTTGAGCTGATCGCGCGGCACGAGCAGCTCCTCCTTGCGGGTGCCGGAGCGGGCGATGTCGATCGCCGGGAACACGCGCTTGTCGGCCGCCTTGCGGTCGAGCACGACTTCGCTGTTGCCGGTGCCCTTGAACTCTTCGAAGATGACTTCGTCCATGCGCGAGCCCGTATCGATCAGCGCGGTCGCGATAATGGTCAGCGAGCCGCCCTCTTCAATATTGCGCGCGGCACCAAAGAAGCGCTTCGGGCGCTGCAGGGCGTTGCTGTCGACGCCGCCGGTGAGCACCTTGCCGGAGCTCGGCACCACGGTGTTATAGGCGCGTCCGAGACGCGTGATGGAATCCAGCAGGATGACGACGTCGCGCTTGTGCTCGACGAGGCGCTTGGCCTTCTCGATCACCATCTCGGACACCTGCACGTGGCGGGCCGGCGGTTCGTCGAAGGTGGAGGAGATGACCTCGCCCTTCACCGAGCGCTGCATGTCGGTGACTTCTTCCGGACGCTCGTCGATCAGCAGCACGATCAGGTAGCACTCGGGGTGGTTGGCACTGATCGAGTGGGCGATGTTCTGCAGCAGCACGGTCTTGCCGGTGCGCGGCTGGGCGACGATCAGAGCGCGCTGGCCCTTGCCGAGCGGCGCCACGATATCGATGACGCGGGCCGAGAAATCCTTGATGGTCGGATCCTCGATCTCCATCTTCAGCCACTTCGTCGGATAGAGCGGCGTCAGGTTGTCGAAGTTGACCTTGTGGCGCGCCTTCTCGGGGTCCTCGAAATTGATCGAGTTCACCTTGAGAAGGGCGAAGTATCGCTCGCCATCCTTGGGCGAGCGGATCTGGCCCTCGACCGTGTCGCCGGTGCGCAGCGCGAAGCGGCGGATCTGCGAGGGCGAGATGTAGATGTCATCGGGGCCCGACAGGTAATTGGCGTCGGGCGAGCGCAGGAAGCCGAAGCCGTCCTGCAGCACTTCGACGACGCCGGTGCCGATGATGGTGGTGTCCTTGGCCGCCAGCTGCTTGAGGATGGCGAACATCAATTCCTGTTTGCGCAGCGCGCTGGCGTTCTCGACGCCGACCTCGTCGGCGAAGCTCGACAGCTCCGTCGGCGACTTGGCCTTGAGGTCTTGGAGTTTCATCTCCTTGACGACTTCTTGCATAAGTACACTCCGGGTGGGCTGCGGCGAGGCGGGAGGATTGGAGCGCAGCCTGGAAATGGGGAGGGATGCCGCGCCGGAAGGCGCGGGCATAGGTTTTCGGCCCCTGAGGCTTTATTGAATTGGTCTTGGGGGACGGGCCTGCGGCGGGCTCTGAAGCGCCACTGCCGCGTGCTGCATTTTGGATAGCACAGTTCGTGTCCTAAAGGAAGATAAATTCGCGTAATTTCCGGTCATTTCAGGCGTCCGCAGGGGGTGCCGGAGGGGCCTCAGGCGTCCGCCTTTGGGGCCCGTCCCCGGCCTTATCGGTCAAACAGGTTCAGTGTCACGTGGGGGCTGGCCGAACGCCGTCCAACGGAATCTTATCCACAGGCGGCAGCTCGGGCCTCAGAACGGCTTCACCACCACCAGGATGACGATCCCGACCATCAGCAGGGTGGGGATCTCGTTGGCGATGCGGAAGTAGCGGCCCGGCTTCTGGTTGCGGTCTTCGAAGAACGCCTTCCGCCATCGCACGAGCGCGTGGTGGTAGGCGGTCAGCGCGCATACGAGGATGAACTTCAGGATCATCCAGACGTCGTAATAGACGTAGAGCAGGTAGGCGAGCAGTGGACCGGTAATCCAGACGACGGTCATCGCCGGGTTCATGATGTAGCGCAGGAGCCGGTGCTCCATGACCTTGAAGGTGGCCGACTGCGGCGTATTGGGGCCGGCTTCCGCGTGGTAAACAAAGAGGCGCGGCAGATAGAGCAGCCCGGCCATCCACGAGATGACGGCCACGATGTGCAGGGCCTTGATCCAGAGCACCATCGGCGCCTCTTAGCCTGACGTCTGACGCAGGCGCGCAATGAGCCGCGCGACGTTCTCCGGCGGGGTCTGCGGCACGATCCCGTGGCCCAGGTTGAAGATGTAGGGCTTGCCGGCCATGGCGGCCTTCAGGGCATCGACGCGGGCGTCGAGTGCTGGTCCGCCGGCGACCAGCAGCAAGGGATCGAGGTTGCCCTGCACGCAGACGGTGTCGCCGAGGTCCGCCATCGCCGGTAGCGGCATGCTGGTGTCGCAGCTCAATCCATCGACCTTCGTGGCTGCGGCGAAGGCTTTGGCCTGGGATGCCGCCCCGCGCGGGAAGGCGATGGTCGGGATCTCCGGGTGGCGGGATTTCAGGGCGGCGACCATGCGGGTCGTGGGTTCAGTGACCCAGCGGGCGAATTCGTTGTCGGGGAGGCTGCCGGCCCAGGTGTCGAAAATTTGGAGGGCGTCCGCGCCCGCTGCCACCTGTCCCGAGAGGTACTCGACCGAGACGTCGGTCAGAAGATCGATCAGCCGGCCGAAGCCTGCCGGGTCGCGATAGGCCCACGCGCGGGCGTCGGCCTGGTCCGAACTGCCACCGCCGGCGACCATGTAGGTCGCGACCGTCCAAGGGGCGCCGCAGAAGCCGATGAGGGTCGTTTCATGGGGAAGGTCCTGCCGCAGCCGCGCTACCGTTTCGAAGACGCGGCCGAACTTGGGCCGAGTCGCTTCGGGCTTCAAGGTCGCGAGTTCGGCCTCGGAGCGGATGGGGGCGAGCTTGGGGCCCTCGCCCTCCTGGAAGCTCAGCGGCTGGCCGAGGGCATCGGGGACGAGCAGGATGTCCGCGAACAGGATCGCGGCGTCGAAGCCGTAGCGGCGGATCGGCTGCAGGGTCACTTCGGCGGCGAGCTCTGGCGTGTAGCACAGGTCGAGGAACCCGCCGGCCTTGGTGCGGGTCGCCCGGTACTCGGGCAGATACCGGCCGGCTTGCCGCATGAGCCAGACGGGCGGGATCGGTTGCGCGTGCCCCTTCAGGGTCTCGAGCAGCTTGCGGGTGGGCCTCGTCACGGGATGGGTCAGCCTTGTTCTTCAATTCAAGAGTCTAGGTTTTAGTTTTACTTTTGTGACTCTTTAGGCGGTGGGTTATGCCAATTCTCGTTCAGTCACAGGTTGTCGACAGCTTGTGCCGACGGAGGCTCGCCTCGTCCAGACATCGTAGTCGCGGGCGGGCGGGACCGCTAGAGGCGGCAAGCCTTTGAGGTGGCACCCCGAAGGGTGCCCCGGTTGCCGATCCAGCGATCCGACAACCTGTGAAGTGAGTGACAGCAACCCCGGGATGGCGACTTTACGCACGGGGACGCTCGAAAGCGCCGAATTCCTTCCCGTCAGGCTCCAGTGTGGACAGCTTTGTTGATGACGGCACGGGAGGCCGGCACAGCCCGGAACTGCCCGCTTGGCTCTGTTGAGAAACTCTGATCTTTTCCACACATGCCCAACCGCGCCGCAAGCTACTTCCACCTGCACCTGATCTCGGACGCCACGGGGGAGACCCTGACCACGATGGCGAAGGCGGCCGCCGTGCAATATTCGCAGGTCCGGCCCATCGAGCACGTGCATCCGCTGGTCCGCACGGCCAAGCAGCTCGACCGCGTGCTCGACCAGGTCGAGGCCAATCCCGGCATCGTGCTCTATACGGTGGTGAAGCGGGAACTCATCGACGAGATCGAGCGCCGCTGCCGGGAACTGAAGGTTCCGGCGCTGCACGTGCTGCAGCCGATCATGACCATCTTCGAGTCCTACCTCGGCGCGCCGCAGACGCCCGTGGTAGCGGGCCAGCACATCGTCGATGCGGACTATTTCCGGCGGATCGATGCGTTGAACTTCACCATGGCGCATGATGACGGACAGCTGCCGCAGGATCTCAATACGGCGGACATCATCATCCTGGGCATATCACGCACGTCGAAGACGCCGACGAGCGTGTATCTCGCCCAGCGCGGTTACAAGACCGCCAACCTGCCGCTGGTGCCGTCGATCGAATTGCCGCTGGCTTTGACCGAGCCGCATTCGGCGTTCGTGGTTGGGCTCGTCGCAAGTCCCGAGCGCATCGCGGAAATCCGGCGCAACCGGGTGCAGCTCCTGGGCGACCGCAACCTCGACGAATACACAGACCGCACACAGATTGCCAACGAGATCGCCTACTCGCGGCGGCTCTGCGCCAAGCACGGCTGGCCCGTCATCGACGTGACGCGCAAGTCCGTGGAAGAGACGGCGGCGACCATCATCAGCCTCCTGCACGCGCGGGAGCGCCCGCAAGGCGCGGAGGAGGAGGGCAGCGATGGCTGACCCTGCCGCGCGGCTCGTGCTCGCTTCGGGCAGCCCCTTCCGGCGCAAGATGCTGCAGGACGCGGGGCTCGTGTTCGACGTCGCGGTCGCCAAGATCGACGAGCGGGCACTGGAGAACGCGTTGAAAGCGCGTGGGCAGGCTGTGGGCGCGTCGGAGATCGCTGTCGCGCTGGCAGTCGCTAAGGCACAAGCTGTGAGCGAGCAAAGGCCGGACGCCCTCGTGATCGGCTGCGACCAGGTGCTCGGCTTCGAGAACGAGCTCATCTCCAAGGCAGAAGACGTATCGGCGGCGCGCGCGCAGTTGCGTCTCCTGCGCGGCAAGACGCACACGCTGCACTCGGGCATCGCGTTGGTCGAGCGTGGAGAAGTTGTGTGGAAGCATGTGGAGATCGCGCGCATGAGCATGCGCCCGTTCTCGGACGCCTTTCTCGAGGACTATCTCCGGGCGATGGGCGAGCGCGTGTGCCAGACGGTGGGCGGCTACGAAATCGAGGGGCGCGGCATCCAGCTCTTCGAGCGCATCGAGGGCGATCACTTCACCATCATCGGGCTGCCGCTTCTGGCGCTGCTCGGGCGACTGCGTGACCTCGGGGTGGTTCCGGCATGACGGATGCGAGCTTCACGCGCGCATGCGTGATCGGATGGCCGATCGCGCATTCGAGGTCGCCGATGATCCACGGCTGGTGGCTCAACCGCTATGGGATCGCGGGGACGTACACGCGCGAGCCGGTGAAGCCGGAGGAACTGGCCGATTTCCTGGGGAATCTTCCCGGGCGAGGGTTCGTCGGCTGCAACGTGACGATCCCGCACAAGGAGGCGGCTTTCGCGCTCGCTCACAGGCGGCTCCCGGCGGCCGAGGCCATCGGGGCGGCGAACACGCTCTGGCTCGAAGGGGAAACGCTGTGCGCCGACAGCACGGACGGCGAAGGCTTCATGGCCAACCTGAAAGCCTCGACCGGCGGATTTTCGGCCAATGGGCGGCTGGTCGCGGTGCTCGGGGCGGGCGGTGCGGCGCGGTCCATTGTGCACGCCTTGCTGGCGGATGGCGCCGCCGAGGTCCGGGTCGTCAATCGGACGGTCGCCAGGGCCGAGGCGCTCGCACAGCATTTCGGGCCGCGAGTGCAGGCTGTGGCGTGGGACGACATCACGCGCACCTGCCGCGACGCGGCGCTCGTCGTCAACACCACGTCGCTCGGCATGAAGGGGCAGGGGCCGCTCGATTTCGACGTCGGCAGCCTCGCCGCGGGAACGGTGGTCGCCGATATCGTCTACGTGCCGCTGATCACGCCGCTGCTGGCGGCGGCGCGGGCGCGCGGGCTGCCGATCGTCGACGGGCTGGGCATGCTGCTGCACCAGGCCGTGCCGGGTTTCGCGCGCTGGTTCGGCGTGCGCCCGGAGGTGACGCCTGAATTGCGCGCTCTGATCGTTGCCGACCTGGAGAAAGCCTGATGCTGCTGATCGGTCTCACGGGCTCCATCGGCATGGGGAAATCGACCGTCGCCCAGCGCCTGCGGGCGCTGGGGCTCGCGGTCATCGATGCGGATGCCGAAGTGCACAAACTCTACAACGGCGGTGCCGCCGCGCCGCTGATCGAGGCGGCCTTCCCGGGCACCACGGTCAACGGGCACGTGGATCGCCAGAAGCTCGCGCAATGGCTGCTCGCGCATCCGGAGGATTTCAAGCGGCTGGAGAAGATCGTGCACCCGCTGGTGTTCGGTGCGGAGCAGGCGCTGCTGCAAGCCGAAGCGCGCAAGGGCGCCGAGATGGCCGTGCTCGAAGTGCCGCTGCTGTTCGAAACCAAAGGCCTCGAGCGCGTCGACGTGACGATGGTGGTCAGTGCTCCCGCGGAGGCGCAACGGGCCCGGGTGCTGGCGCGGCCGGGGATGACGCCCGAGAAACTCGCCCAGATCCTTTCCAAGCAGATGAGCGACGCGGACAAGCGCGCGCGGGCCGATTATATTGTGGACACGGGCGTTTCGATCGAGGAGACCCAGGCCCAGGTCGATAGGATCATCGAGTCGCTCCGGGGCCGGAAAGGCTCGGCCTATGCCCGCTTCTGGGCGTGAGCGGTTCCTGACCCCATCCGCGTGCGTGCGTCGCCCGACGAAGGCTTCCCTCGATGCAGCGTGAGATCGTGTTCGACACGGAAACGACGGGCCTCGACCCGGCGCGCGGCGACCGGCTGATCGAGATCGGCTGCATCGAGATCGTCAACCGCATCCCCACGGGGCGCGAGTTCCACCACTACATCAACCCCGAGCGCGACGTGCATCCCGACGCCGTCGCGGTGCACGGGCTGACGTTCGAGTTCCTCAAGGACAAGCCGCTGTTCGCGGCGATCTGCGATCCATTCCTCGAGTTCATCGGGGATGCGCCGCTCGTCGCCCACAACGCGACGTTCGATTACGGCTTCATCAATGCGGAGCTTGCGCGGCTGTCGAAACCGCTCGTTGCCGCGCATCGCATCGTCGATACGCTGCAGATTGCGCGGCGTAAGCACCCGGCCGGGCCGAACAGCCTCGATGCGCTGTGCAAACGCTACGGGGTCGACAACACCAAGCGCACCAAGCACGGCGCGCTCATGGATGCTGCGCTGCTGGCGCAGGTCTACGTCGAACTCCTCGGCGAACGGCAGGCGACGCTCGGTCTTGCCGAACGCACCGGTGGCAGCGCGCGGACGCGGATCGACGGCGGCAAGGCGCGCCAGCGGCCCGAGCCGCTGCCGCCGCGCGTCACGCCGGAGCAGGTCGAGGCGCACAAGGCGTTCGTCGGGACGCTCGGTCCCGACGCGGTCTGGCTCAAGTACATGCCGAAGGATCCGGCCTCGGAAGCGAAGGCCGGGTGACCGGCTTCAGTTGGGCTTTGCGGCCTGCTGCCGGCGCTGCTCGTAGAGCGCGGCGAAGTCGACGGGGTCGAGCAGGAGCGGCGGGAAGCCGCCTTCGCGCGTGATGTCGGCCACGAGGCGGCGCAGGAACGGGAACAGCAGGAACGCGCAATTGACGTGCAGGAAGCCCTCGAGGTTCTCCGGGGGCAGGTTCTCGACCTGGTAGATGCCGCCGTAGGTGACTTCGAGATCGTAGATCACGCCTAGCTTGTTCTCTGCCTTGGCGTGGAAGTGGATCAGGGACTCGTGCAGGTTGTTGGTGCCGAGATTGGACGCGGACACGTTGAGGTCCACGTTGATGCGCGGGTTGTCACCCTGGGCTCCGACCAGCTTGTGGACGTTGGGGTTCTCGAAGGAGAGATCCTTGATGTACTGGCCGGCCATGCGGAGGACGATCTCGCCCGAGGTTCCGCCCGTTCCACCCGTCGTCGCGTCGGCCATCCAAGGCTCTCCTTAAAATAGGGATTTCGGTCGCGCGTGGGCTAGCATGGGCCGGTGTCGCGAGCAATGCGGCGGCGTCAGCGCGGGTCGCCGCCCTGTCCCGGACCCCTGGGGCGCTCGTCGAGGCGCTGGAATTCGCCCTCAATGATGGGACCCTGGCCGCCGGCGCCGGGCTTCTGGCCGAACGGGGTGCGGGCGTCACGCTCTGGCCTGCGCGGATTTTCAGGATAGGGATCGGGATCAGCGGCCCGGCGGATCAGGCTCGCCATGGCGCGCTGCGCCAGCCAGTGGCGCAAGGGCGGGATCAGCAGCAGGCCGGCGATGGCATCGGTGATCAGGCCGGGAACGATCAGCAGGATGCCCGCCAGCATCAGAAACATGCCTTCGAGCACGGGCGCGTCCGGGGTCTCGCCACGGCTCGCCGCTTCCAGCGTCTTGCGAAAGGACGCCGCGCTCTGCTGGGCCACCAGCATACCGCCACCTACGGCACTCGCGACCATGAGCGTCAGGGTCGGCAGGAAGCCGATGGCCTGCGTCAGCCGGAACAGCAGGATCAACTCCAGGAACGGCAGGACGATGAGGAAGACGCCGATGGCCAGGCGGATCATTGGAACCCTTCGCAGGCAGGTGGCTGTCTAGTGTCCTGATTCACGGGGCCGATTCAGACAGCGTTTACCAGCGCCCGCCGCGGCCGTCCGGGGCCTTGCCGCTTTCAATCTGAACCCGCATAGCCTAATGTTCGCCCCATAGCGGCGGTAGCTCCCAGCGTCGAGCCAAAAATAGCCTGGATCATGTCCGGGGCTGGTGCTTGGCCCGCAGGAGAACCATATACGACTGCCAGAGGCTCTCGCGAAAGAACGGCGATGGACGGAACGTTCAACGTAACGACACTCGTTTTCCTGGTGATCGCGGTGGTCATTTTCCTCAAGCTGCGCAGTGTTCTCGGGCGCAGGACGGGCGACGAGGAAGGCCGTTTCGAACGCTATAAAGCCCAGCAGGAGGCGCGGCGCGAGGCTGCAGCCTCGCAAGACAAGATCATCACGCTGCCGCGGCGCGAGCGCGAAGAGACCCCGGCGAAACCTGCGCAGGAGGCGCGTCCCATCGCAGCGGTGGAAGAGCGGGTCAAGAGCATCGCCGGCACCAACGAGGACGTGGCCAAGGGGCTGATGGACATCGCCCGCGCCGATACGAGCTTCGAGCCGGATGGCTTCTTGAAGGGCGCCAAGGTCGCCTACGAGATTATCGTCACGTCGTTCGCCGAGGGTAACCGCCGCGCGCTGAAAGACCTTCTGAGCCGCGACGTGTTCGAGGGCTTCTCGGCCGCCATCGGCGAGCGCGAGAACCGCGGCGAAACGGTTGAGCAGACGTTCGTCGGCATCAAAGCGGCCGATATCGTCGATGCGGACGTTAAGGGCGGTACGGCCAACGTGACGGTGAAGTTCCTGAGCGAACTGATCACGGCGACGCGCGACCGCGGCGGCGAAGTGATCTTCGGTGATCCGAAGAAGATCAAGGAAGTCACCGACATCTGGACGTTCTCCCGCGACGTCAGCTCCCGCAATCCGAACTGGCGCCTGATCGCGACACAGGCCGCGAACTAGGCACGGCGGGCCGGGCAAGCGGTAGGGTCGCGGGATCGGCGCGCGGGAGGGAGCAGCATCAGGTGCCGCGATCGTTGCGCTCCCCGTTTCGCAGGATCCTCGCGGCGACGCTCGCGCCGCTGTTTCTGGCAGGCCCCGCGGCCGCTTCTGGCAGCACCAAGGGCGACCCGAAGATGCGCCGCGACGTGAAATTCGTCGCCATGGGCTATCAGGAACTCGCGGGTTGGGAGAGCGACGATCATCTCGCCGCGCTGCGCACGTTCCTCGCCTCCTGCGACCGGCTGATCGGACTGTCGAAGGAAAAGTCGACGGGTGGCCGACCACCGCCGTCGCCAGAACTGCTCGACGCGTGCCTCGAGGCCAAGAAGCTTCCCGCGAAGGTCGACAAGGCAGGCGCCAAGGCGTTCTTCGAGACGCACTTCAGCCCGCATATCGTCGTGCACAAGGGCAAGCCGGGGCTCCTCACGGCCTACTACGAGCCGGTGCTGCAGGGCTCGCGCGTGCCGGACGAGACCTATCAGACGCCGATCTACAAGCGCCCCGCCGATCTCGTGACGCTGATCGAGGAGACGCGGGCCGCCAAAGCCGGGGCGATGACGCATGGGCGCAAGACGGCGGCCGGATCGGAGCCGTTCTTCACGCGCGCCGAGATCGAGCAGGGGGCGCTCAAGGGCAAGGGGCTCGAGCTTCTCTATTTCGCCGAGCCGGTCGATGTCTTCTTCATGCACATCCAGGGCTCGGCGCGGGTGAAGCTCACGGACGGCACGTTTACGCGCGTCCACTACGACGGCAAGAACGGACACCAGTATTCCTCCATCGGCCAGTACCTGATCGACAAGGGGATGATGGCGGCGGACAAGGTTTCGCTCAACGCGCTCAAGGCATGGCTGCAGGCCGATCGCGAGCGCGGCAAGAAGATCATGTGGCAGAACCCCTCGTTCGTGTTCTTCCGCGAGGCGCCGGACGACGGCGGCGAGAACGGGCCACCCGGGGCGCTCGGCGTGCCGCTGACGCCGATGCGGTCGCTCGCGGTCGATCCCGCCTATCACGCGCTCGGCACCCCGATCTTCGTGTCGGCCGAGGGCATGGGGCACGTGGAGAAGTCGGGCAAGTTCGAGAAGCTGATGATCGCGCAGGATGTCGGCTCGGCGATCAAGGGGCCCGAGCGCGGCGATCTCTATTTCGGTTCCGGCGATGCGGCCGCGAAGATGGCCGGCGTGACGAAGGTGAAGGGCAGCTTCGTGGTGCTGCTGCCCAATCCCTTCGCCTCCAGCGCCGATGCCAGCAGGCCGCGGCCGTGAAGGGAGGGCGCAAGCCGCCGAGCCTGCCCGAGCCGAAGCGGCCGCGCGTGCGGCGGGTGACCGCGGAAGAAGATAGCTTGTGGAAGCAAGTGGCTTCGACGGTTGCGCCCCACGCGAAAGCGAAACCGCGCGTCCCTGAACAAGCGGGGCATGACGAGCCCGAGGGCGGAAGCCCGGGTCAGCCTGCGCCGCGTCCTGTCCGCGGCGGCATGGGCACCGTCGCGCCACCGCCTCGGGAGCCCGATCGCGTGTCGGAGCCGGCGCCCCATCGTTCGCCTCTTGCGCCGGCGCCCAAGTCGCACGCGCCGCCGGCTGCCGCCTTCGACCGCCGCAAGATGCGGCACCTGGCCTCCGGCAAGATCGAGATCGATGCGCGGCTCGACCTGCATGGCTTGCGCCAGAGCGAGGCGCGTTACCGGCTCATCCACTTCATCCGCTCTGCGCACGACCGCGGCTGCCGCATGGTGCTGGTGATCACCGGCAAGGGTGCGCGCGAGCCCATCGATCGCCTGGCCGACGCGCTCGGCGAACCGCAGCGCGGCATCCTGCGCCGCGTGGTGCCACAATGGCTCGACGAGCCCGACATGCGCGCGTTCGTGATCGGTTTCACTACGGCGGGCCCGCGCCACGGCGGCGAAGGCGCGCTCTACGTCCGCCTGCGGCGACCGGATCGAGGCTGGGAGGAGGAGTGAGTTGTCGGGTATTGCCTATCAGCAGGAGCTCTCGGAGCGCTTCACGTCACAGCCTATGAAGTTGCTTCCAATACACATTCGTCGCCCATAATTGTGGATGCAGGATCCAAAGCAGCAGTCAACACTGCTTGATGCAGGCTGAAAGTAACCGAATCATCAAGCCACGCGAATTGACCGTTAGGATTGACTTCAAGGAAGGTGACCTCTTCTCCAGTCTTAAGAAAATCAAGCCGACCAAATCGCAGGCCCAAGCGCTTCATAAAGCAGTTAATGAGGTCAGACAGCGTGTTCGATAGGTTCCACGGCCGCCATCGACTGCTCTCAACCAGATTTAACGTTCGCCAATCTTCTACGCCCAACTCCTCCCGAGTCAGCTCCATCTCGAATCCGAAACATACCCCATTAACAAACAGAACCGTCGCATCTCTGTCACCTTTGCCAATTTCCTGCGTCAGCCACGGATACGAAGGAGATAAACGCTCTGCCTCGACGGACTGAACAGAAATGAAAAGATCTCGTTGACTACCTAGCGGCTCGGGCGCAAACCGCTTTACCATCACCTTGCCTTCAGGTCTGCGATATCCCCAGCCCACCGACCAATCGGGTACTGCAAAAAAATCTTTGGCAACACGCATTTGCGCGAGGCGCCCTACTCTACGCCCAGCCATTGGCTCTATGAGCCGAAGTTTTTTGCGTGCCCGAGCCCATTCGCTCAGTTCTCGGAATATCGAGTAGAGCTCCGCTTCCGTTGACTGGCGAGAATTTTCATCAATTTCCCTCCATTTCGCAGCTTGCCAAAATGAAGGCCTGCGCCACAGACACGATGAAACATCTTCTGAAGATAGTGTGCGCCCCGTGGGATCCTGGAACAAGAACCCATCATGATTCCACGCAAATTTATAATCCTGCCATAAATCAACATTAAATCGAAACATAGATTGTCCATGCATCTTACATAGATGCGCGAAACAATCAGCTGTAATATCTACGCTGTTGGTCAGCAAAAATAGGACACTCACGGGCGGGGCTTTCACTATTTGGGCAGAGCTTAATTTGCGTAGAGCTTACGCATGTTTCGCGGCGGCGACCCGCCTGCCCATCCCCGACGCTTATGCGCTTTCCGTGAATGGCGGGCACTCGTTTCATTACGACGAGCACCCGCCTCGATTGGACAGGCGAAAAAGCATGAAATCAATCGTCGCAATTACGGTCGTTCATTGCATTCGTGTAGCTTGTTACATGGCCGCATTTTTGAGCAAGTTGGTCTTTCTGCAATCTCTGTTGCAAGGTCCAATCATAGCTCACATTTACAACATCGGTGTCGACCTTTTTCGCTAAAGACATTGGATCTATAATAGGAGCCGAAAAAGAGGATGTAGCGGTAGCCGTATTCAGAAGCAGACTCAAGAGCGACACAGTTGCCTTAACAGTCATGCACCCCTCCGAACAAAGTATATCACTCGACATAGCACACGAGTATTTCCCGTGGCGCTTCAGGCTAAAAGTCATCAGGGCGTAGGTCAAGGTCGATGAGGTAACGCAACGTTTCAATGAAAGTAGATCGAACGTACACGTAATGTATTTGTGCGTTGGCCGAGCACCTCGGTCAGCTGCTCAGCAATTTGATTTAAGTCTAGCGTCACCCCTTCAACCGCCTCGGTTCGCCGGTGCGGGATTTGCTGCGGCGGATGGCGCCGTCGCCGGCCGCGATGGGGCCGCCTTCGGTCAGGGGGCGGTCGGGGAAATGGCCCAGGGAGCGAATGCGGTCGTACATGACGATGGCGCCGGCCATGGCGACGTTCACGCAGAAGCTCGTCGGGATCTTGATGATGTAGTCGCAGCGGGCGACGAGCGCCGGCGACAGCGAGCCCTGCTCGGGGCCCAGCACGTACGCCGCCCGCAAGGGGTGGCGGAAGCTCGGAAGGTCGATGGCGTCTTCAAGCAATTCGACGCCGACGAGGCGGCAACCCTCCGGCAGCACCATGTCGTCGAGGCTGGTCCAGTTGTAGTGCGGCAAATGCCGGCTGCCCTTGGAGGTGTCCGCGCGGGCTTCCAACGCCTGGTAGGTTGCCCCTAGGGTGAAGGTGAAGGCGGCGCCAAAGCCGTGAGCGGAGCGCAGCAGGTTGCCGAGGTTCAGGGCCTTCGAGATGCGCTCCGCCCCCACGGCGAAGTAGCCGCGTGGCAGGGGAGAAAGGTTGGGGTCGCGCATGGACGGGCTCGCTCGTTTCGGCCGTTGCTTAGCCCAGCGCCAAAGCCCGCGCACGCTGAAACTGGGAAGGTCGGTCTCCCAAGGGGGTACCTCGCTGGAAGAAAGTGTCGGCTATGTCTCCGAACACCTGGCGGTCACGTAGCCTGAGCAACGAAAACGCGGACTGACAGACAACGTGAGGCGAGCGCCTGCAGCCCCACTTTTGTCACCCCGGCACGTGTTGCCGGGGTCCAGCGTGCCTCTTGCGCAGGCCTCGCGGAGGGATGGATCCCGGTGACAAGCACCGGGATGACAGTTGAAGGGTGTCGTAGGCGGAAGTTCACTTTCCGGTTGCCCCGAGCCTGGAGATAAGCTGCGTGTGCGGCCGTGGGCTACCGGCAACTCTGTTTCCTAAGCCGTTAGAATAGTTCCGCGAAATCCAGCCATCGGCTAAGAGCGTTGGCTCGAGTTCGCAAACAAGCGAACCTTCCTAGGGAGACATCCATGAGATTGCGCGCCCTTCCGGGCCTGATGCTCGGCATCGGCATCGTTGTCGCCGCGACGGCGGCCAACGCCCAGACCAAACAGCTCACCATCGCGACCGGCGGCACCGGCGGGGTCTACTACCCGCTCGCCGGCGGCTTCGGCACCATCATTTCGAAGGAGATCCCGGGCACGACGGCCACGGCGGAAGTGACGGGCGGCTCGATCGACAACATGCGCCTCGTGGGCTCGGGCAACGCCGACCTCGCCTTCACGCAGGTCGATACGGCCGTCGACGCCGTGAACGGGCGGGACAAGTTCACCAAAAAGCTGCCGATCAGGGCGCTGGCAGTGCTCTACAACAACCTCATGCAGATCGTGACGCTCGAGGGCAACGGCATCACAAAGTTCGAGGACATGAAGGGCAAGCGCATCTCGACGGGCGCGCCCGGCAGCGGCACCGAGATCTTCGCCATCCGCCTGATCGAGGCGGCGGGCATGGACAAAGACAAGGACATGAAGCGCGAGCGCCTGAGCGCCGCTGAATCCGCCAACGCGCTCAAGGACCAGAAGGTCGAGGCCTTCATGTTCGTCGCTGGCGCGCCGACCTCGGCCATCACCGACGTGGCGGCTTCGCCCGGCATCAAGATGGTGATGATCGACCACGGGTATCTCGTCGACAAGATCGTCGCCAAGTACGGTCCCGTCTACGTCCCCTACACGATCGCCAAAGGCACCTATCCGAACCAGGAGAAGGACAACCAGGTGGCGGCCGTCTGGAACATCCTCGCGGCCCGCGACGACTTCCCCGAGGACATGGCCTACAAGCTCACCAAGCTGATGCTCGAAAAGCGCGAGGACCTCGGCAAGGTCCACAAGGAAGCGCTGAACATCAAGGTCGAGAACCAGAAGTCGGCCAACGCAGGCATCCCCTGGCATCCCGGCGCGCTGAAGTATTTCGCCGAGGCCGGCATCAAGGTCGACTGAGGTCCGGAGCCTCGTAACCAAAGACTGCCGCCGGACTGACGACCGGCGGCATTTTCCTTTATCGAAGAGCTGATTGCAGCGACCAACGAACGCCAAAGTTGGCCGTGCATCGCGGCTTGGGATAGGCTTTGCAGAAAAACGGGACGAAGGCCGCAGCGCACCGCGGCCGCAGGGAGTGGGACGCATGACAGCGAATTCGCGCCAGGACGTGTCGATCGAGCAGGTCCTCGAAGGCGGCGAGCTTGCGGAAGATACCCGCAAGAAGGTCGAGGAGCTGATCGAAGAGGAAGAGGGCGCAACCAACCGGTTCGCGGGCTTTCTCGGCACCTTCCTGACGGCGTTCGCGGTGTGCGTGTCGCTGCTCCACCTCTATGCGGCGGCGGCCGGCGCGCCTCCGTTCGGCGCGGCGCCGATCATCCCGACCTACATGCTGCGGCCGATGCACGTGGGCCTGATCCTGGCGCTGATCTTCCTGCTGTTCCCGATGGCCAAGAGCCTGCGCAACCGGGTGACTTTGATCGACTGGGTGTGTGCGCTCGCGAGCATCGGTGTGCTCGGCTACATCCTGTACCAGGGGCCGGAGTTCGGGGATCGCGCTGTCGACCCCGACCCGATGGACTTCTACGTCGGCATCGCGCTGATCGTGCTGCTACTGGAAGCCACGCGGCGCTCGTCCGGCTGGATCATGCCGGTCGTGTCGCTGGTGTTCATCGGCTACGCGCTGTTCGGCAAGTACCTGCCGGCGCCCTGGACGCATCGCGGCTATTCGATCGAGCGCCTCGTCGGGCATCTCTACATGACGCTCGAAGGCATCTTCGGCACGACGGTCGACGTGTCCTCGAGCCTGATCATCCTGTTCACGATCTTCGGCGCGGTGCTGCAATACTCCGGGGCCGGAAAATTCTTCATCGACTTCTCGTTCGCGGCGATGGGTGGAAAGCGCAACGCGGCGGGCCGCGCCGTGGTGCTGTCGTCGTTCCTGCTTGGCGGGCCTTCGGGATCTGGCGTCGCGACGACCGTGACGATCGGCACCGTCGCCTATCCGCTTCTGGAAAAAGCGGGCTACGAGAAGAACGCGGCGGGCGGGCTGCTCGCTGCCGGCGGGCTCGGGGCCATCATCTCGCCGCCCGTGCTCGGTGCCGCGGCCTTCCTGATCGCGGAATTCCTCAAGATCTCCTATCTCGACGTGATCTGGATGGCGGCGCTGCCGACCATTCTCTACTACTTCGGCATCCTGGTGATGGTGGAGCTCGACGCGGCCAAGTACGGCGGCGGCGGCAAGCTGCTCGTGCAGGAGGGCACGCTCTGGGGCATCACCAAGAGCTACTGGTTCCACTTCGCGTCGCTGATCTCGATCATCGTCTTGATGATCTACGGCATGTCGCCGGTGCTGTCGGTGTTCTGGGCGACGATCCTCGCCATCGCGGTGAGCTACTTCCGCCGGGACACGGCGCTGACGCCGCCGAAGTTCGTGCGCGCCATGGCGGAGGGCACCACGGGCGTGCTCAACATCGCGGCGACGTGCGCGACCGCCGGCATCATCGTCGGCGTGACGACGCTGACGGGTCTCGCGCAGCGCTTCGCCGACATCATCATCGGCTACGCGCAGGGCAACCTCGTGCTGACGGCGCTGTTTTCTGCGGCGATCGTGTGGGTGGTCGGCCTCGCGGTGCCGGTGACGGCGTCCTACATCATGTGCGCCGTGATCGCGGCGCCGGCGCTCATCAAGCTCGGCGTGCCGGACTATGCCGCGCACATGTTCATCTTCTACTACGCGGTGCTGTCGGAAGTTTCGCCGCCGACGGCGCTGTCGCCGTTCGCGGCCGCGGCCATCACGGGCGGCAGCCCCTACAAGACCACCATGCAGGCGTGGAAATACACGATGCCGGCGTTCCTGGTGCCGTTCATCTTCGTGTGCGATCCGCTCGGCATCGGGCTGCTCGGCAAGGTGCCGAAGGGCGGCAGCTGGTTCGACATCATCACCATCACGGCGCAGACGGCCGGCGGCATCGTGCTGCTCGCCTTCGCCTTCCAGGGGCGCTTCCTGAAGCAAAGCAACATCTTGGAGACGGTGCTGTTCGTGCTCGCCGGGATGCTGCTGGTGTTCCCCTCGCTGGTGGATGCCATCACCATGATCGCCAAGGTGCACCTGTGGCATCCGTTGCTCATAGCAATAATACTTGCGGTCGTGGCCATCGGGATGCAATGGATGCGGCCGGCCCCTGAGACAAAGACAAGCAGCACATGACGTTGGAGCGGACATCCCATGGAACTCAATAATTCGATCGCAGCCGTGGTCACGGGCGGCGCGTCCGGCCTCGGCGCCGCCACCGCCAAGGCGCTCGCCGCCAAGGGCGTGAAGGTCTCCCTCTTCGATCTCAACGAGGAGCTCGGCAAGAAGCACGCGGCCGACATCGGCGGCGCCTTCTTCAAGTGCGACGTGACGAACGAGCAAAACGTCGTCGACGCGCTCGCCGCCGCGCGCAAGGCCCACGGCCAAGAGCGCATTCTCGTCAACTGCGCGGGCATCGGCGTGGCCAAGCGCATCTCGCGGCGCGTGAAGGAGACCGGCGCGATCGAGCCGCACGATCTCGCCACGTTCACGAAGGTCATCCAGATCAATCTGATCGGCACGTTCCTGATGATCTCGAAGTCGTGCATCGGCATGCAGGCGGTCGAGCCCCTCAACAAGGACGGCGAGCGCGGCGTGATCATCTGCACGGCCTCGGTCGCGGCCCAGGATGGCCAGATCGGCCAGGTGGCGTACTCGGCGTCCAAGGGCGGCGTCGCCTCCATGACGCTGCCGATCGCGCGCGACCTGTCGAAGGACGGCATCCGCGTGAACTCGATCCTGCCGGGCCTGTTCCTGACGCCAATGTTCGCCGGTCTCTCCGAAGAGGCACAGCGCTCGCTCGCGGCTTCGGTGCCGTTCCCGGCGCGCCTCGGCAGCCCGACGGAATATGCGCAGCTCGCCGTGCAAATCTGCGAGAACATCATGCTCAACGGCGAGTGCATCCGCCTCGACGGCGCGCTGCGCATGGCGCCGCGCTGAACGCAGCTTTACTTAGCGCCCCGCTTGCATCGGTCGCCGCGCATCCTTCGGGAGCGCGGCGATTTCGTTTGGTGAGCTTACAGCCATCGGATTAATCTGCGGCCGGTACCGGGGAGCGGGTTCCGGTGGTTGTCATGCGTCGCGACGTGCTCAAGACCGGCGGGGACGAGGACGGGCAGGGCCGGACGCGGCTTCCCCTGCTTTATGCCGGTCTCGTCTATCTCGCGTGTGTCGCCGTCGGCATCCTGGTTGTTTCGCATGCCGTCGCGCAGGTCGGGCACGCCTGGCTCGCTCACATCGTGCCGGATGCGGATCAAGAGAGCCGCAGTGTCGCGAAGGCTCCGATCCGGGCGCATGCTGGGGTCGTCGCAGGCGAGCCGTCGCCGGACACACGGGCCCCGCATCTTTCCCCGACCGTCGAGCGCATCAAGGGCGATCCGGAGTTCTGGGCGGGGCTGCGCCGGCAGGGCCGCAGCGTGTCCGGTGACAAGGCGTCGATCAGTCGGCGGGATCGGTTCGCCGCCACCGGTGCCTTCAGCTATCGCCCCATGGCCCGCATGTCGGATGACGAGGACGGCGAGGAAACGCCTGTCGTGACCTACCGTACGCTCTGCGTGCGGATGTGCGACGGATACTATTTTCCGATCAGTTTCTCGGCTCCGCAGGAGCGGTTCGCGGCGGATGCCGCGCAGTGCCAGAGCCGTTGCGGCAGCGAAGCTCGCCTCTTCGTGCATCGCAACCCCGGTGCGGCCGTCGAGGACATGCAGGATCTGCAAGGGCGCGCTTACGCGCAGCTGCCGAGCGCGTTTCTTTACCGCACGCAGTACGTCGCGAACTGCAAGTGCCGTCCCGATCCGTGGGAAGCGCAGGCGCGCGAGCAGCACCAGCTCTATGCGCTGGCCAGCGCGGCCAAGGCCGGTGACCCGAAGGCGCAGGCCGCACTGTCCGGTCTGAGCAAGGAGCGGCGCGAGATTGCGCTACGGGCCGTTACGCCGCCCAAGCCCGGCGCACGGATGCAACCGGTCGTCGCCGGTATCGACGGGCCACCGTTGTCTGCCCGCGTCCGTGACGCGCGGTCGCCGAGCGGCGACGGCGAGCGCCGGATGGGCCTCGGCCGCGGGGGCGATGGCCCACCGAGTGCCGGCCCGTCCAATGGAGGCCTGCCGAGCTGGGCCCGGGCCGTCTTCTCGGCGAATTAAGCCATTGTTCTGATTCGGCTTCGATAGTGGCGGCATGGTCCTGCCCGGCCCGCGCCCAGGCGTGCCCCGCGTTCGTGATGCAAGGCAGGTCGCTCATGGCACTCGAGGTCCGATATGGGACTGCGGGACATCGGATGGCGGCTGGCAGCCGCGACGGTTGCATTGATGTGCGCGTTCGGGATTGCGGCCGGCGCTGCTGCGCAGGAGAGCGAGCGGCGTGCCCTTGCCGAGATCGAGCGCATCCCTGCGCCTGTGGCGAACCCGCCGGCCGTCACCTACCGGACGATCTGCGTGCGGCTGTGCGACGGGTACTATTTTCCCATCAGCACCGTGGCGCCGCGCACGCGGCTCGAGGCCGATGCCGCGCAGTGCACGGCGAGCTGCAGCAGCGAGGCGCGGCTCTTCTTCCATCTCAACCCGGGCGGCGACGTCGCATCGGCCCGCGATTTCACGGGGCTGCACTACGAGTCGCTGTCGAACGCCTTCCGCTATCTGAAGCAGGCGGTCGATGGATGCCGCTGCAGGCCCGAACCGTGGAGCAGCACAGAGGTGCAGCGCCATCAGCGTTACGCGGCGCAGTCGCTGCTACCCGAGACGACCGGGACGGTGGTCGCTTCGCAGGATGCGCCGTTCGATTTCACGGCGCAGGACGAGCGGCCGCTTGCCGTGCGGCGACGCGCGGCGCCCGATGCCGAGGCCACGCCGCCCAACACGCCGGTCGTCGAAACGCCGGCGTTGTCTCTGCCGAGGTCACCGGAGCCGGCTCGCCTCGTGCCCGCGGCCGACAAGATCACCGAGCCGCAGCCTGAGCCGAAGGTGGAGGCGGTGGTCTCGCGCGCGCCGTTCGTCGTGCCGGAGCCGACGAAGGGGAAGGCGGCAAAGCGCGTCAAGACGGTGCCGAAGAAGGCTCACCGCGAGGCACGGGCTGCCCAAGACTGCAAACTCTTGAGCCTCTTCTTGCGGCCGCACTCCAAGCGCGGCTGATGTTTACGCGGAGAGGCGATCGGCCGCTTCGGCGAGGGTGACGTCCAGCTCGGTCAGGCCGCCGGCATCGTGCGTCGAGAGCGTGATCTCGACGCGGTTGTAGACGTTCGCCCACTCGGGATGATGGTCCATCTTCTCGGCGACCAGCGCCAGCCGGGTCATGAACCCGAAGGCGGCGTTGAAATCCTTGAACTTGAAGGTTCGCGTGATGGCGTCGCGGCCCGGAACGAGGCGCCATTCGGGGAGGCGCTGAGCCAGGGCCGCGCGCGCGGCCTCATCGAGCAATTTTGCCATTTCACTCTCCCTCAGGGTGCGTGCTCGAACTCGTCCTCGCCGTCGGCATCGTAGGTGCCTTCGAACGGATACACGGCCTCGACCGCGTACGGCGGGCCGCCCGTCCCTGGACGCGCCGAGAGGACGACGAAGCGGGTGGCCAAGAACGGCTCAGTCACGAGGCCGCCATTGTGCTGGAGGAACGTCGCGACATCGCGCTCGCGCACGCCCTTGATGCGGGCGAGCGTGACGTGCGGCCGGAAGGTGCGCGTCTCGGGGTCGAGACCTGCGGCGCGGGCCGCGCGTTCGTTGGCGTACTGGAGGGTTTCCAGTTCGGGCGTCATCGTCACGCCGGCCCACAGCGTGTGGGGATCGCGGCCACCGAAGGCGCCGATCTCGGCAATGCGCACCTCGAAGGGCCGGGCCTGCACGCTGCCCAGGAAATCTGCCACCTCGTCCGCGGTGCGACCGTCGACGTCGCCGAAGAAGCGCAGCGTGATGTGCATGTCCTGTGGCGCAATCCAGCGCGCGCCGGCAAACGGCGCCCGGATCAGTCCTAGCCGCTGGCGGATCGCGTCCGGGATTTCCAGCGCGGTGAAAAGTCGAGGCATAGAGGGCTAGCCTTTCGGATTGGCGGATCTTTTCGCTGCAACCTTGGCGATCAGCTCCTCCACCTTCGGCATGATGCGCTCGACGATGACCGCCACGCCCTTGGGGTTGGGATGCAACCCATCGCCCAAATTGTAGCTCGGGTTCATGACGATGCCGTCGAGAAAGAAGGGATAGAGCAGCAGGCCGTACTGCTTGGCGAGCGCCGGATACATGCCGTCGAAGGCTTCCACGTAAGGCGCGCCGAGGTTGCGGGGTGCGGCCATGCCGGCCAGCAGCACTTCCGTACCCGCACCCTGTACGGTCTTGATGATCGCTTCGAGGTTCGCCTTGGCCCGCTTGGGGTCGAGGCCGCGCAGGGCGTCATTGGCGCCCAATTCCAGGATCACCGCGTCTGTCTTGTCTGGAATTGCCCATTGCAGCCGCTCGAGGCCGCCCGCCGTGGTATCGCCCGAGACGCCGGCGTTGATCACTTCCACGTTATGGCCCTTGGCCTTGAGCGCGCGCTCGAGCTGGGCCGGAAATGCTTCGTTGGTCGGAATATTGAAGCCTGCCACAAGACTGTCGCCAAGAACGACGATACGGACGGGCTCTCCCGATCCGGCTGACGCGGCAGGCGCATACGCCGTGACCAGCAGGATGGCGGCCACGACGACATGGACGGCGTTGCACACCCAGTGCCGAAGCACCATGTTGTCGGCGTGCGGTCGCGAGCCTCTCATGATGAGCCTTTCATTGTGACCAGGGCCGGGTTCGCCGTCGCCATGCGTTCTGAGTTAGGACGCGGCGTGCCGCGTACAAGGGAAATTGTCAACGGCAGGTCCTGCGGGTCCTCCGCTCCGAGGAGACGACGTTCATCGTGTCCAGTCACGACGCATCCGCCATCATCGCCCTCAAGGACGTCTCGCTCACGCTCGCCAGCAGGGCCGGGCCGGTGGAAATCCTGCGGCGCGTGTCGCTGTCGATCCCGGCGGGGCAATCGGTCGCCATCGTGGGGCCCAGCGGCTCGGGCAAGACGTCGCTGATGATGATCATGGCGGGGCTGGAAAAGGCTACGAGCGGGCAGGTGACGGTCGCCGGCCACGACTTCATGCGGCTCGACGAAGATGCGCTGGCGCTCGCGCGCGGGGCCAACATCGGCATCGTGTTCCAATCGTTCCATCTCGTGCCGACGATGACGGCGCTGGAGAATGTCGCCCTTCCCCTGGAGTTTGCCGGCAAGCCGGAACCCTTCGAGACGGCGCGCGCGCTGCTGGCCGAGGTCGGCCTGGCGCACCGCGAAGATCATTTCCCGGCGCAGCTTTCGGGCGGCGAACAGCAGCGCGTCGCCCTGGCGCGCGCCCTGAGCCCTCGGCCGAAGCTTCTGCTCGCTGACGAGCCGACCGGCAATCTCGACGGCAAGACCGGGGACCAGGTGGTGGACCTCTTGTTCGGCCTGCAGCAGCGGCGCGGGGCCACGCTCGTTCTCGTCACGCACGACCTCAAGCTCGCGGAGCGCTGCCAGCGCATCGTGCGCATGGCCGATGGGGCGATCCTCGAGCCGGAACTGGCAGCGTAATGACAGCCATCGCCACGCCTATGGAAGGGAAGGCCGCGGGGCTGCGCAAGCTGCCGTTGATCCTGACGCTCGCCCTGCGCGAGCAGCGCAACGGCCTCAGGGGCTTCTACGTCTTCATCGCCTGCATCGCACTGGGCGTGGCGGTGATTACCGGCGTCGGTGCGCTGGGTGACGCTTTGCGCATGAGCTTCGAGCGGCAGGGCGAAGCGCTGCTCGGCGGCGATGTCGCGCTCTCGCGACCGCATCAGCCGCTCGAGGGCAAGGACCGCGCATGGCTCTTCGCCCGCGGGCGCGTGAGCGAGACGGCAACACTTCGCGCGATGGCACGACGGATGGATGCGTCCGAGCAGACGCTGGTCGAACTCAAGGGCGTCGACACCTTATATCCGCTAGCAGGGCAGGTGACGCTCGAGAGTGGCCGCGCGCTGTCCGATGCCATCGGCAAGCAGGACGGCGCCGTGCTCGAGCCGATCCTGCTGGCGCGGCTCAATCTCAAGGTGGGGGACAAGGTACGGCTCGGTAATTCGGACGTGCCGATCGTCGATGTGATCCAGTCGGAGCCCGACAAGATCACCGAGCGCTTCACGGTGGGCCCGCGCGTGCTGGTGTCGCTCGAAACGCTGCGCGCGACGGGGCTCGCCGATCCCGGCAGCCTCGTGAACTGGCGCTATGCGGTGAAGCTCGCCAACAGTTCGGACGAGGCTCTCAAGACCTTCAAGACGGCCGTGAAGGACAACCTGCCCGAGGGTGGCTTCACGGTGCGCGACCGCCGCGATCCCTCGCCGCAGGTGACGAAGACACTGGAGCGGCTGCGGCAGTTCCTGACGCTCGTTGGCCTGACGGCGCTGCTCGTCGGCGGGGTCGGCGTTGCCAATGCGGTGGCGACCTACATCGATCGGCGGCGCAAGGTGATCGCGTCGTTCCGCAGTCTGGGTGCCACATCCGGCATCATCTTCGGTGTGCACCTTGTGCAGGTCGGCATGATCACCGCGATCGGCATCGCGCTGGGGCTCGGCATCGGCTTTCTGATCCCCATGGGCTTGACGAGCCTGCTCGGCGATGCGCTGCCCATCAAAGCCGACATTTCGCTCAGTTTCCGCGCCATTGCCACGGCGGCGGGCTACGGGCTGCTCGTGTCGCTGCTGTTCACGCTGTGGCCGCTCGGGCGTGCCGAGCAGGTGCGCGCGGGTGTGCTGTTCCGTGAAGAGGTCGCGCCCGAGGCGGTCTGGCCGAAGCCCTACATCGTGGCGCTGACCCTTGGGGCGCTGGGCCTTCTCGTCGCCTTCGCCACGCTGTCGTCCGAAGCGCCGTGGCTGGCGCTCGCCTACTGTGGCGGGGTGGCCGGCGTGTTCGTCGTCTTCACGGGCCTCGGCCACCTGGTGACGTGGCTTGCGCGGAAGGTGCCCCGGCCGAAGCAGCCGGAGCTTGCCCTCGCGATCGGCAACCTCGGGGCCCCCGGCGGGCTCACCCGATCGGTCGTGCTGTCGCTGGGCGCGGGTCTCTCGCTGCTCGTGAGCGTGGCGCAGGTCGACCGCTCCATCGTCAACGAGTTGACGGCGCGGCTGCCGAAGGAAAGCCCCAGCTATTTCGTGCTCGACATCAAGCGCAGCGAAGCGGACGCCTTCCGCAACTTGGTGCTGAAAGACAATCCGTCGGCGCGCGTGCAGGAAGCGCCGATGCTGCGCGGGCGCCTCGTGAAACTGGGCGACCGGCCGGTCGAGACGATCAAGGCGCCACCGGAAGCGCAATGGGTGCTCACGGGCGACCGGGGCCTCACCTATTCGGCCACCGTGCCGGAGGGATCGACGCTGGTCGCCGGCTCCTGGTGGCCGGAGGACTACAAGGGCGAACCGCTCGTGTCCTTCGAAGCGGAGCTCGCCAAGGGGCTCGGCGTAAAGATCGGCGATCCGGTTACCGTCAACATCCTCGGCCGCAACGTGACGGCACGGATCGCGAACCTGCGCGAAGTGCATTGGGAGAGCCTGTCGCTCAACTTCGTCATGGTGTTCTCGCCCAACACGCTGGCGAATGCTCCGCACAACCTGCTCGCGACCATCACCCTGCCGGCAGATGCGCCGATCGCGGCCGAAGCGCGCCTCGCCCAGGCTATCGGCAAGGCTTTTCCGGCCACGACTGCCGTGCGCGTGAAGGATGCCATCGACGCGTTCAACGCCATCTTCGCGCGGGTGATGACGGCGGTGCGGGCGGCCGGCAGCGTCACGCTCGTCGCCGGCGCTTTCGTGCTGGCCGGCGCGCTCGCGACCGCCCAGCGGCGGCGGACGAAGCAGGCAGTCATCCTCAAGGCCCTGGGGGCGACCCGGTGGCGGATCCTGACCTCGCACTTTGCCGAGTACGCGATCCTGGCCCTCGTTACCTCGGGCATCGCCCTGGTGATCGGGACGATCGCGGCCTGGGTGACCCTGTCGCGGGTGATGGACGTTGGGTTCAGCTTCTCCGGCGCGGCCGCCGCGCAGACCGTCGTACTCGCCGTCGGCCTCGTCGCGATCTTCGGCGGGTACGGCACCTGGCGGATCCTCAAGGCCCCGCCCGTGCCGCACCTTCGCTCCGATTAAGGCCGGATTACCTTAATTTAATCCAGGCTCACGCTTGAGCCTCAAAACGGCGCCCCTACCTCGACTTGCGTATGGCACCCGAATGGGTCGTCCGGTGTGGCGATCTTGCAATTCGGGGGTCCAATCGCCATACTCTCATGCGGCGACAACGATGTTCGCCTAAAGTCGAAGGGATGAACAACATGGCTCAGTACGACAACAGGTTTGCGACCGCCGGTTACGGCTCGCGTACCGACGTCGGCGTGGACGAAGGCCTGCGCGCATACATGCTGCGCGTCTATAACTACATGGCTGGTGGCGTTCTGCTCACGGGCCTTGTGGCTTACTTCGTCTTCATGCAGGCGATCACCACCGATCCCGCCCTCGCCGCGAAAAGCGCGACGGGCGCTGCCTACGCGCTGAAGCGCGGCATGTTCCTGACGCCGTTCGGCACGGCGATCTTCGTCAGCCCGCTCAAGTGGGTTGTGATGCTCGCGCCGCTGGCGTTCGTCTTCTTCCTGTCCTTCCGCATCTACTCGATGAGCGTCGGCGCGGCGCAAATCGCGTTCTGGGCGTTCGCCGGTGCGATGGGTCTGTCGCTGTCGTCGATCTTCCTGGTCTACACGGGCCAGTCGATCACGCAGGTGTTCTTCGTCACGGCCGCCGCCTTCGCGGCGCTGAGCCTCTACGGCTACACGACGAAGAAGGATCTGTCGGGCATGGGCTCGTTCCTGATCATGGGCGTGTTCGG
The DNA here is from genome assembly GCA_003963125.1 of Hyphomicrobiales bacterium. Lineage (GTDB taxonomy): Bacteria > Pseudomonadota > Alphaproteobacteria > Rhizobiales > Hyphomicrobiaceae > AWTP1-13. The sequence continues at coordinate 7,942 of RXJK01000240.1, read as the reverse complement.
CCTCGTCATCGCGGGTCTGGTCAACATCTTCCTGCAGTCGAGCGCGCTGCAGTTCGCGATCTCCGCGATCGGCGTGCTCGTGTTCGCGGGCCTGACCGCCTATGACACGCAGCAGATCAAGGACAACTACTACGCGGTGGCCGGCGACGCGGCTGCTGCGGGCAAGGCGGCCATCATGGGCGCCCTTAACCTCTACCTCGACTTCATCAACATGTTCACGTCTCTCCTGCAGCTGTTCGGCAATCGCGACTGACAGGCGTAGTGAGATCCGTCGCGGGGCCCTGCCGAAAGGCGGGGCCCTTTGCTTTTCCGGGCCGCCTTTTCTTTTGTGGGCTTGTTTGCAAGATGGTGGCTCGTTTCCGGTCGAGCCACGAGGACGAGGGACATGGACATCAGGCCCGCCACGGCCGCCGACGTGCCGGCGATCACGGCCATCTACAAGCCCGAAGTCGAGACCGGCTTCGCCACCTTCGAACTGGAGCCACCGGGCGAGGCGGAGATGGCGCGGCGCATGCGGGCCATAACGGACGCGGGATATCCTTACGTGGTGGCCGAGATCGACGGCGTGGTCGCAGGCTATGCGTACGCGAGCGCCTATCGCACGCGGCCCGCCTATCGCTACACGGTCGAGAATTCCATCTACGTGGCCAAGGGCATGCAGGGAAAGCGCGTCGGCACGGCGCTGATGGGCCGCCTGATCTCCGACTGCAGCGAACGCGGCTTCCGGCTGATGGTGGCGGTGATCGGGGACTCGGCCAATTTCGGGTCGATCACGCTGCATCGGCGCTGTGGCTTCCACTTCTGCGGCGTGATCCACTCGGTGGGCTTCAAGCTCGGCCGCTGGCTCGACAGCGTGATCATGGAACTGCCGCTCGGCCAGGGCGAAACCACGCCGCCGGAAGACGGGCAGCTGCCCCTGCCGCTGCGGCTCGGGGTTTGAGGCTGTCATGCTCGGCATGTTTCGCTGTCCGGATCCGCCAGAAAAAAGGGGAGCGAGCTCGTTGCGCACGTCGTGATCTCGAACTGGCGTGGACCCCCGCCTTCGCGGGGGTGACGTCGAGAATGGGCTACGCGCGTACACATCTCCATCCGTCATGCCCGCGAAGGCGGGCATCCACGCAAGCCCGCCGTTGATCGCGACGGTCCGGAGAATGCGGCCGAACCGCTAGAGCGTTTCCGACCGTCGAGGATTTCGGGCCGAGTACGCATGGCACGTTGGGCCCTCGGGCGAGCCCGAGGGCGACAGGTGGGAGATTGCCGCGCCGTCAGCTGGTGGGGGTAGGGGCCAAGTCCAGGAGCACGATTTCGGGGGGTACGCCGAGGCGCATCGGGATGATGGAGCAGCCGAGGCCGCCGGAGACGACGAGGTGCCGCGCGGCTGCGTCGCCTTCGCGCTGCTCGGCGATGTGGCCGTAGGCGTAGCGGTTGCCGTAGCGTGAAGGTACGACGGGGGAGTAGCCCAGCATGCGCAGTTGGCCGCCGTGCGTATGGCCGCTGACGGTCAACGCCACGCGCGCGGGGACACGCGGGAAGATGTCGGGCTCGTGCGCCATGAGCAGCACCGGCGCGTCATCGGTGACTTTGGCCAGCGTACCGGCGAGGTCGTCGAGGCCGATGAAACGGCGGCGATCGCGGACGCCCTTCGGCGCCAGGGCGATCTGATCGGCAAGGCCTGCCAGCCAAAACGGGCGGCCGTCCTTTTGCAACCGCACGACGTCGTTTTCGTAGACGGGTATGCCGGCCGCCTCCAGCGCGCGGCGGCCGAACACCGGCCCCTTGCCGCGGACCTGCGCCTGCCGGTCGTCCCACCAGTCGTGATTGCCGAGGATGGCATGCACGCCGAGCGGCGCCTCGAGCCTCGCGAGTGCCGCCGCCCAGCTCTTGGCGGGCACGAGCGCGCGCACATACTTGTGACGGGCCTCGTAGTCGCCAAGCAGCAGCGTGATGTCAGGCTTCAGCGCGTTCGCCGTCTCGACGACGTAGGCGACGCGCTCGAGGTTCATCCAGGGCTCGCAGGCGTGGAGATCGGCGATGAGGGCGACGCGCAGGCGCGGTCCGTCCTTCCAGCCGGCAGGCGTCACGGCATGGCGCTTGACGCGCATGCGAAACGGCTCGATGCCGAACGCGTAGCTGATCGAGGACAGGCCAGAGGCCACCACGGCGCCGAGGCCGATGAAGAATTTGCGTCGCGTGAGCAAAGGGTTATCCGTCCTCTCAAGAGGGCGGAGATGGACCCAGCTTTGTGGCGGCGCTACGGCATGCCTTGCGGCGTCACCGTTCAAACCGCGGCGAGGCGCACCCGCTTCTGCAGCACCTCGAGCACGCGGACGAGGTCGTGCCCGCGGCGCAGGATCAGGCCCGTGGCCGTGATTACCGAGAACGCCCCCTGCTTGCGGGCGAGCTTCGGGTTCTTCTCGATGCGATAGAGCGGCACCTCGCTGGTGTGCCGGAAGACCGAGAACGTGGCCTTCTCCCTCCCGAAGTCGATGGCGTAGTCGCGCCATTCGCCAGCGGCGACCTTGTGGCCGTAGACATTCAGGATCTGGTTGAGTTCGCGCCGGGTGAAGAAGACCGGCGCATGAGCAGATGGGGGCGGATTGGGCTGAGCGGGACCTTGGCTTCCGGATGCGCGCCGCAACGCGCTGAAGGATATCGGCTCGGTTTCGCTCAAGGGCGCCTCCGTCGTTGTTCTGTCATGATCGCGCTCATCGGCGCCGAATTCAAGGGTCCAGGCGTGCGTGCGCACTGACGATGCCGCAAGGCAATCCAATCTGACCAACTTTACCGCAGCCGTGGGCCCCGTGTTCGCTGCGCGCTCGATGCGACTGCACAATGGACGTGCAACTGCGCGCGATTTGACCGAGGGCGTTTCGGTCTGCAGACAACTCCGTCCGACGACTGCCGTTAACGACCTGAATATACTTCAGGAAGGTCTTTGGCACAGGCGTTGCTTTTAAGGCTCCGCCGCGGCGATGCGGGCCGAGACAAGGCCGCACGGCGCGACACTAGGGGCATCCACAAAGGCACCGTCATGAGCTTCAAAGATCCGTTCGATCCTGCCAACACGCTTGCCCACTCGTGCAGCTGCGGCGAACACGAAAGCCAAGCTGCCCACGATGCCGCCGTCGTCGACAGCACCGACAAGCGCTACGAGCGCGTAGTGCAGTCGGCGATCGTGCGCGCCATGTTCCCGCAGGACGCGCAGCGGCGTGCTTTCCTGGCGTCGGTCGGTGCGTCGACGGCGCTGGCGGCAATCGCGCAATTCTTCCCGCTCGGCATGGCGACCGAAGCCCTGGCTCAGGCCCAGGGGGCGCCGGAAAAGAAGGATCTGAAGGTCGGCTTCATCCCCATCACGTGCGCCACGCCCATCATCATGGCGCATCCGATGGGCTTCTACGCCAAGCAGGGCCTCAACGTCGAAGTGGTGAAGACGGCCGGCTGGGCCGTGATCCGCGACAAGACCCTCAACAAGGAATACGACGCGGCGCACATGCTGTCGCCGATGCCGATCGCGATCTCGATGGGGCTCGGGTCGACGGCCGTGCCGTTCGCCGTCCCGGCCATCGAGAACATCAACGGGCAAGCGATCACGCTCTCGATCAAGCACAAGGACAAGCGCGATCCCAAGCAGTGGAAGGGCTTCAAGTTCGCAGTGCCCTTCGACTACTCGATGCACAATTACCTGTTGCGCTACTACCTCGCCGAGCACGGGCTCGATCCCGATACGGACGTGCAGCTGCGCTCGGTGCCGCCGCCGGAAATGGTCGCCAACCTGCGCGCCGACAACATCGACGGCTTCCTGGCGCCGGACAACGTGTGCCAGCGCGCGATCTTCGACGGCGTCGGCTTCAACCACATCCTGTCGAAGGAGATCTGGGACGGGCATCCCTGCTGCGCCTTCGCGGCGAGCAAGGCCTTCATCGCGGAGGCGCCGAATTCCTACGGCGCGCTTCTGCGGGCGATCATCGAGGCGACGGCCTATGCGTCGAAGGCGGAGAACCGCAAGCAGATTGCCGAGGCGATTGCGCCCGCGACCTACCTCAACGCGCCCGTCACCGTGCTGGAACAGGTGCTGACCGGCACCTACGCGGATGGTCTCGGCGAGATCAAGAAAGACCCGAACCGCGTCACGTTCGATCCCTTCCCGTGGGAAAGCTTCGCGGTCTGGATGCTCACGCAGATGAAGCGCTGGGGCCAGATCAAGGGCGAGGTGGACTACGCGGGGAGCGGCAAGCAGGTGTTCCTTGCCACCGACGCGACGAAGCTGATGAAGGAAGCGGGCTTCACGCCACCGCCGGCCACGTCGAAGACGTTCGTCGTGATGGGCAAGACCTTCGATCCCGCCCAGCCCGAAGACTACATCAAGAGCTTCGCCATCAAGCGCACCTGATGGCAGAGGGAACGCGTCCGCAATGCACGCCTCATTGACAGTCCGCGCGGCGCTCGTGTCGCTGCTGCTGCTCGGTCTCGGCCTCGGCGCCTGGCATCTGGCCGTGGCGCGGAGCGGACCGGCCGTGAAGATGGACCCCGAGTACGCCAAGCTGATGGGCGCCACGGCGACCCAGGGCAAATCGGCGATGCCGGGCCCCGGCGAGGTCGGTGCCAAGATCTGGCAGCACCTGCGCGATCCCTTCTACGACAAGGGCACGAACGACAAGGGCATCGGCATCCAGCTCGCGTACTCCATCGCGCGCGTTATGACGGGCTATCTCCTTGCCGTCGCCGTGGCGGTGCCCGTGGGCTTCCTGATCGGCATGTCGCCGCTGATGAGCCAGGCGCTCGATCCGTTCATCCAGGTGATGAAGCCGATCTCACCGCTCGCGTGGATGCCGCTCGCGCTCTACACGATCAAGGATTCCAGTATTTCCGCGATCTTCGTGATCTTCATCTGCTCGGTGTGGCCGATGCTGATCAACACGGCGTTCGGTGTCGCCAGCGTGCGCAAGGAATGGCTCAACGTGGCCAAGACGCTCGAGATGAACCCCGTACGCACGGCCTTCCGCGTGATCCTGCCCGCCGCCGCGCCGACCATCCTCACGGGCATGCGCATCTCGATCGGCATCGCGTGGCTCGTGATCGTGGCGGCCGAGATGCTCGTCGGCGGCACCGGCATCGGCTACTTCGTGTGGAACGAGTGGAACAATCTCTCCATCACGAACGTGATCACGGCGATCCTGTTCATCGGCGTCGTCGGCATGCTCCTCGACCAGGTCATGGCCTATCTGCAGCGCCTCATCTCCTACGCGGATTGAGAACCAGCTCCATGCAAAAGCCATTCATCAGCGTCGAAGGGCTGACGCGGCGCTTTCCGGACGCGAGCGGCAAGGGCACGCTCACCGTGTTCGAGGACCTGTGGTTCGGGGTCGAGGAGGGCGAGTTCGCCTGCGTCATCGGCCACTCGGGCTGCGGCAAGTCGACGATCCTCAACGTGCTCGCCGGTCTCGACAGCCCGACGGAGGGCAGCATCGTCGCCGCGGGCAAGCACGTCGACGGGCCGAGCCTCGACCGGGCCGTGATCTTTCAGGGCCACGCGCTGATGCCCTGGCTCACCGCGCTCGCCAACGTCGAACTCGCCGTGTCCTCGCGCCACCCGAAATGGTCGACGCAGCAGGTGCGCGATCATGCGATGAAATACCTGGCGCTCGTGCACCTCGACGGGTCCGAGGACAAGAAGCCGGCCCAGCTCTCGGGCGGCATGAAGCAGCGGGTCGGTATCGCGCGTGCGCTTTCGCTAGAACCGCGCATCCTGCTGATGGACGAGCCCTTTTCAGCGCTCGATGCCCTCACGCGCGGCGCGCTGCAGGACGAGGTGCTGTCGATCCGTTCGAAGATCAAGCAGACGATCTTCATGATCACGCACGACGTCGACGAGGCGCTGCTGCTCGCCGACAAGATCTTCCTGATGACCAATGGCCCCAAGGCCTGGGTGGCCGAGGTGGTGGAGAATACGCTTCCGAAGGAGCGCTCGCGCACGGACCTGCACAAGCTCCCGAACTACTACCCGATGCGCAATCACCTGATCGAATTCCTGGTGACGCGGTCGCGCGAATTGGCGCTCAATCCCGGGCAGCGGCCGAAAGAGCGGATGCCGCCCATCGTGCGCCCCATGGCGATCTTCAACCCCGTCGCCGCCGTCACCAGCGAAGCGGGCAAGCCCGCGCACCCTATGCAGCCGGGCAGCGCCTCGGTGGCGTGACGCCGCCTGCTGACCCGGCGCCGCAAACGCCTCGACCCGACATCAATTCAAGAAGGAGAAAGCGACCCATGAAGCGCGAAGACCTGACCGAGAAGATCCTGGACATCAAGCGCCAGAAGAACCTCACCTGGCGGCAGATCACGGACGAGATCGGCGGCATCTCGCCGGTGCTGATCGTCGGCGCCCTGCTCGGGCAGATGAAGCTCGTGAAGCCGCTCGCGGCCAAGGCCGCCAAGCTGTTCGGCTTGACGGAAGAGGAAGAAAAGATGCTGAACGAGGTGCCCTATCGCGGCATGCCGATGCCGCCGACGGACCCGCTCATCTACCGCTTCTTCGAGATGGTGATGGTGAACGGCCCGGCGTGGAAGGCGCTGATCGAGGAAGAGTTCGGCGACGGCATCATGTCGGCGATCGACTTCGACATCGACATCGAGCGCCTGCCCAATCCCAAGGGCGACCGCGTGAAGATGACCATGTCGGGCAAGTTCCTGCCGTACAAGTATTACGGCAACGAGCAGGGCATTCCCGACTACGGGTTCAAGGAGACGACCTGAGCCGCGCTCTGGTCCTCTAGAGGTCGAGTTCGTTCGACGGCCGCTGCCTGTTCCAGGTCAGCGGCCGTTGCCATTCTGACCGACTTTTAATCATCCCACGCGACGGAGCGGCCTGCGGTGGCCGTTTGTCCTCATGATCACGCAAACGTTCCGTCATAAGGGATCGCAACAATGAAGATCAGAAAGACAATCGTCGTTCCTGCGCTGCTGGCGCTTGCCGTACCCGTCGGCTTCGCGCTCGCCCAGGGCGGGCCTCCGGGCCCGATGCAGGGACCTGGTATGGGACCTGGTATGGGTTGGGGCATGGGCTGGGGCCCGGCGCGCAACATGACGCCCGAGATGCGCGAGCGTCTCAACGAGGGTCGCATCGCCATGGCGAAGACGGCGCTCAAGCTCACCGATGCGCAGCAGAAGCTGTGGACACCGGTCGAAGAGCAGATGCGTCAGTCGTTCGCCGAGCGGCAGAAGACGCGCGAAGACTTTCGCAAGGAGATGGAGCAGAGGCGGGCGGCGGCGGAGAAAGCGCGCGCCGATGGCCAGGCGCTTCCCCCGCGCCCGTCGATGGCGGAGCGCCTCGACCGCATGAGCCAGTTCGCGTCGCAGCGGGCTGACCGGCTGAAAGCCTTCAACGCCGCGTTCAAGCCGTTCTACGAGTCGCTCAGCGACGAGCAGAAGGCGGTGGCCGAAGTGGTCATGCGTGAGATGGGCGGCGGCGGCCGCGGACACGGCCACTGGCGCCGCTGGGCGATGCGTGATGGTGGTCCGATGGGCATGATGCGGCCAGATGCCGGTCCGGGGGCCGACGCTCCGCCGGCGCCGCCGGCACCGCCCGCTAAGAAGTAAGGCGATGTGGGTTCGGGTCTGCGGGACCTCGAACCCTTCCCTCACTTTATCGAGGTTTCAGAACTCCTTCCGAAGTGCCCCTGCCGCGGCGTCGCTTGCGGGTGATGCCTTTCCGTTCGGCAGCGGCAGAAGCATCCGGAGCCCCCTCCGGGTGCTTCTTCGTTTTCAGGGGGTGCGGCTGCGCAGCCTGCGGGCACTGGAAGGGCTGGGCGGGGCCTGCTATAGGAGCGGCCATTGCAGCCGGCCCGCCTTATGGCCGGCCCATTGCGACACGCACGGTCCGGGGCATAGCTCAGCCTGGTAGAGCACCTGCTTTGGGAGCAGGGGGCCGGGGGTTCGAATCCCTCTG
>RXJK01000196.1 GCA_003963125.1 Hyphomicrobiales bacterium | reverse complement strand
AACCAGCCGACCTGACACGGCGCAGCGTGCTGGCGGGGGCTCTGCTCGCCGTTCCCACGGTATCCCTAGCGCAAGCGGACGGCGTCGTGACGATCGTCGTGCCCTATACGGCGGGCACGGGCATCGACATTTGCGCGCGTTTGATCGGAGACGAGCTGCAGAAGCGGCGGGGACAGTCGACGATCGTCGAGAACAAGCCCGGGGCCAGTGGCAACATCGGCACCGCCTATGCCGCGTCGCGTCCGGCGGACGGCCGTACGCTCTTGATGATCGCGAACACGTTCGTCACGAACATCGCGCTGTTCAAGGCCGTGCCTTACGATCCGCAGGCCAGTTTCACACCGATTGCTCTTGTGGCAACGGGCGCGCTGGCCCTCGCCATCCACCCGCAGGTTCCGGCTCACACGGCTGCAGAGTTCGTCGCGTACGCCAAGAGCAACGCGGGGGCTATCAACTACGGGTCCCCGGGACGCGGCACGCCGCAGCATCTGGCGATGGAACTGCTGAAGCAGGCGGCAGGTATCAACCTCGTCCACGTGCCCTACACCGGCTCGGCTGGGGTCGTGCGTGACCTCGTCGGCGGGCATGTCAGCGCCATGTTCATCCCGTTGCACACCGCCTTGCCGCTCGCCAAGGACGGGCAGATCCGCATCCTTGCGATCGGCAGTGCAGAACGGACGGCGCTGGCGCCCGATATCCCGACGCTCATGGCATCGGGCCTGAAGGATTTCGACGTCGATCTCTGGTACGGCCTCCTGGCGCCGGCCAACCTTCCGGGCGAGATCGCGGACCGGCTCAACGGCGAGATCAACCAGATGCTCGCTGATCCTCGGGTGGCCGAGGCGCTGTCGAAGCAAGGGCTCACGCCGCAGGGCGGTCCCGCCGCGCGGCTCGCGAGCCTCATCGCCAAGGATCAATCGCGCTGGGTCGGCATGGTGAAGGCCGCAGGCATTGCCGCGGAGTGATGAAGACCGAGCCGGCGCGTCGCTCGCTGCGCTCTGCAAGGATCGAAATGGAGTGGCAACCGGGGTTGCCACTCCACTGGAACTTGGATCCCTTAAGCCTTCATCGCGGCCTTCACGGCTTCGGCCGTGATGGGCAGGGAGCGGACGCGGGCGCCGACCGCCTTGAAGATGGCGTTGGCGATGGCGGGGGCGACGACAGTGACGGCCGGCTCGCCGCAACCGACCGGGGCCTCGCCGTTGGAGATGATCGAGATGTCGATCTCCGGGGCGTCCGCCATGCGCATGGGCGTGTAGCCGTCGAAGTTCGTCTGCTCGATGGCGCCGTTCTTCATGGTCGCCTTCTCGTGCAGCGCGATGGAGGCGCCCCACAGAGCCGAGCCCTCGATCTGCGCCTTGACGCCGTCCGGATTGATGGCCGTGCCGACATCCATGGCGATCGTCAGGCGCTTCACCGTCACGGCGCCTGAGCCCGGATCGACGGCGACATGGGCCACGCACGCGGTCCACGTCGGGCTCGAGCGCTCCTGCGAGCTGACGGCCGCGACGCCCATGCCTTCATTGGGGCCGAGCTTGATCGCGCCGTAGCCCGACCGACCGACCGCCGTGCGCAGGGCATTGGCGAGCCGCTTGGCGCCACCGGACGTCTGCGGCTTGTCACCGCCCGCATTGGCGCCCGACCCGTCGAGGAGGGCAAGGCGCATCTCCACCGGGTCCTGCCCCGTGGCGGCGGCGATCTCGTCCATCACGCTTTCGAGCGCCCAGAACGTCCACGCAGGCGCCACCGAGCGCAGTTGGCCCGACGGCGTCGCGTTCTGCGCAACCTCGTTCTTGTAGTTGCGCACGGTGTGGTTCGGGATCGTGTACCAGGCATCCGCACCGTTGACGGTGAAGCTGTCGTGCGGGCCCTTCTTGTCGACCGCCGGCGTGAGGAACTCCGGAATGCCCCAGCGCGCCGTGGGCCACGCGCCGATCACGTCGTGCTCCAAGGCGACCGGCTTGCCGTTCCCGTCGAGGCCGACCTTGACCTTCTGGTAGGTGAGCGGGCGGGTGAAATCCATCCGCATGTCGTCTTCGCGGCTGTAGATCACCTTGACGGGCTTGCCGACCGCTTTGGCCGCCAGCAGCGCCGGGATCACCATGTCGGACTCGAGCCTGCGCCCGAAGCCGCCGCCGAGGTAATGCTGGTGCATGACGATCTTGGCCTGCTCCACGCCGAGCACCGCAGCCGCGATCCCCGTGGTGCGGGTCGCGAACTGGTTGCCGGTGTAGATGTGCCAGGTCCCGTTCTCCTCCCTGGCCGTGGCGTTCATGGGCTCCATCGGCGCGTGGATGTTGAGGCTCGTCAGGTATTCCGCCTCCATGACCTTGGCGGCCGTGCCGATCGCACCCGCGCTATCGCCGTTCTTCACGAACAGGAAGCCGGCCGTGCCTTCCGCCTGCAGGCGCTTTGCCTCGGCGACGATTGCCGCATCGGTGACGGCCGCATGTGGGCCCTTGTCGTAGGTGATCTTCAAGGCATCCGCCGCCTTGCGCGCGCCTTCGTAGGTCTTGGCGACGGCGACCACCCAGCCCGACGTCGTGCCCGTCTTGTCGTCGAGGACGACGGCCTGCACGAAACCTGGCACCTTCTTGGCCTCGGCATCGTCCAGCCCCGTGACCTTCGCACCGTAGCGCACCGGCGGCAGGGCAAGCTTGCCGTAGAGCATGCCCGGCAGGAACGTATCGATGCCGTAGCGCGCCGTGCCGTTCGTCTTCGACGGGATGTCGAGTTGCGGTACGGACTGGCCGATGAGGCGATATTGCGCCGGCGCCTTGAGCTTGATCGCCTTGAGTTCGTCGGCGGTCCACACCTTGGCAGCCTTGCCGCTCGCCACGATCTGCGCGTAGGTCACGGCCTTGTTCGACTTGGTGTGGCGCACGCGGCTCTCGCGCGCCTGGCACTCGGCCTCGGGCACGCCCATCATTTCGGCCGCGGCCTTGATGAGGGTGATGCGCCCGGCCGCGCCAGCCCGGCTCATGGCATCGAAGTTCATGCCGGTGCTCCACGAGCCGCCGGTGATCTGCGCGCCGAGTACGGGATCATTGTACTTCGGATCGTTGGAGGCGAACGCGATGGTCATGTCCTTCCAGGAGGACTCGAGTTCTTCCGCCACGATCTGCGCCATCGTGCTGGCGATATGCTGGCCCATGTCGGCCTTGCCGACGGTGACCTCGACCTTGCCGTCCTTGTTGATGGCGACCCACGCGCTGGGCGCGAAGGCACCGGGGCCTGCGGCGAGGGCTTCGGACAGCTTAGAGGTTGCCGCGTAGCCGAGGACGAGCGTGCCGGCTGCACTGCCTACGAGGAAGAAGCGGCGGCTGACGCCGGCGTCCGTGGCTTTGTCGGTCTTTGTGATCGCGTTCATGGCTCAAACTCCCCGCATGTCGGCAGCGGCGCGCAGGATGGCGCGTTGGATGCGTGCGTAGGTCATGCAGCGGCAGAGGTTGCCGTTCATGTGCTCGACGATCTCGGCCTTCGAGGGATCGTTGTTCTTGGCGAGCAGCGCAGCGGCCTGCATGATCTGCCCCGACTGGCAGTAGCCGCACTGCGGCACCTGCTCGGCGACGAAGGCGCGCTGCAGCGGATGCTGGCCCTTGGAATCCAGGCCCTCGATGGTCGTCACCTTCTTGCCGACCGCCTCGCTCACGGCCGTCTGGCAGGAGCGAACCGCTTCCCCGTTGATGTGCACGGTGCAGGAGCCGCACAGGCCCGCGCCGCAGCCGAACTTGGTGCCGGTCATCTGCAAGTGTTCGCGGATGACCCAGAGCAACGGTGTGTCGCCGGCGACATCCACCTTCTGCTCTTTACCGTTGATAGTGAGATTGATCATGGGCGTTTCCTCGGTTTCGAAATGAAGTCCGGCGCCGTTCGAGCGGCGCTTCGTTTTCAGGGTCAAAACAACGTCGACGAAGAAGGCTTCAGTTGGTCGGGATTGCAGTGCTCGGTCGTCGACCTGCTGCGGTCGAGTGCCAGGGATTGAGCGAGCGGCGAAGAAAGGGGCCGAGGCACGTCGCGATGTGTGCCGCCCTTGTCAGGGCTGCGGCCGCTCTCTGCGCCAACGTGAATGAGACAGAAATTCAGCGCAGCAAATCGTGGAGAACTGTGCCTCCATTCCAACGCTGACGCAAGTCGGATTTGGCGTGCGCGGAGTGTTCTGGCGGACCAGCGTACGATCGCGGCTGCGAATTCGCACGTGCGTGATCGGGCCTAGCTCAGCACGTCTTTGTTGATCACGTTCTCGACAATTGGGTTGCCGTCGAAGACGCTCAGCACGTTCTTCGTGGCGGCGATGGCCATGCGGTCCATGGCTTCGCGCGTGACGCCGGCCATGTGCGGTGCACACAAGACGTTCGGCAGCTTGAACAGCGGATTGTCGGGCTCCGGGGGCTCCTTGTCGAAGACGTCGAGCCCCGCGCCCGCGAGCTTCTTTCCGGTCAGCGCCGCATGCAAAGCCTTTTCGTCGACGAGGCCGCCGCGTGCGGTGTTGACCAGGAACGCAGTGGGCTTCATGCAGGCGAGCCGCGCGGCGTTGATGAGGCCGACGGTCTCCGGCGTCTTGGGGCAATGTAGCGTCACGAAATCGGCGCGCGCGAGGCCTTCGTCAAGATTGGTAACCGGGGTGCAGCCGGCAGCCTTGATGGCCGAGGGCGACACATAAGGGTCATACACCGAGACCTTCATTTCCATGGCGAGCGCGCGTTTGGCCGTGCGCGTGCCGATGCGGCCGAAGCCGATGATCAGCAACTCCTTCTCGAGCAGATCGCTCGGCACGAACACCCAGCGGTCGCGCCAGCGGTTCTGTTTTACGGCCTTGTCGAGTTCGGTCCAGTGCTTGGCGAGGCTGATCATCATGAACATCGCGCATTCGGCGACCGATGCGGAGTTGGCGGTGCCCGCCGTCATCAGCGGCACGCGGGCCCGGCTCAGCGCGGGCACGTCGATGGCGTCATAGCCGACGCCGATGCGCGCGACGACCTGGGTGTGCCGGGCGGCCTCGAGTTCGGGCGCACCATAGGGCGTGGCGCCCAGGATCGCGGCATGCGCACCCGTCTCGGCGAGCGCCTTCCGGAAGTCGGCTGAGGAGACCATGTTGTCGAAGGCGATGGTGCGGATGTCCGGCCGCGCCCTGAGCAGCGCCCAGCCCTCCTGCGACATCGTCTCGGGCGCAAATACGATCTTCAGGTTGCTCGTCATCCGCTTCCTCGTCTTGGTCCGCAGACCCATGTCATCAATGTCTTTGCGCGCGGCGCCGGTGCTGCGTTGCGTCGCTCAACGCCGATGCAGTCCCAGTTCTGCCGCGCGGTGCCCCTGCTAGTCCAGCCGCTTCCCGTTGTCGGTGACGACATTCAGGAAGGCCGACGTCTCCTTATTGAGGACTTCGACGTCGGCCGCAATCGCGCCGCCGGCTGAGGCGTGCCCCAGGGATACCTCGGGCCGGATCGTGACGACCTTGGCGCCCGGAATAGACTTGACGGCTTCGACCGGCTCCCACTCCGGGTTCAGGAGATCCTTGGTGCCGACGAGGACGAGGGTCTTGGCCTTGATGCTCGCTAGCGCCTTCGCCGTGTCGCCATTGAAACCCGGCGTCTTGCCGACGTCATGTCTCTCGTACGCCCACGTCTGGTAGATCCAGTCGTTGGCATCGAAGGCCTTGATGAGGCTCGTCTCCTGCTGCTGCAGCCACGGCAGCACGTCGAGCTGGTTCTTGAACTGGTCCCTGTACATCTCGGGTGTGCGCGCGGCGAGGAAGTTCAGGATGTCACGCCACAAGCGGATGCCGTTCTCGGGCGGAGACTGATAGTTGCCCTGGTTCCAGGCCGGATCCAGCATGATCGCCTTGCGCGAGGCTTCCAGCACCGTCACGGTCCACGCTGGCGTCTTGGCGAGGGGAACCATGGCGACGAGGCTATCCATGAAATCCGGATAGCTGACGCCCCATTGCAGCACCTGCATGCCGCCCATCGATGGTCCGACGACGGCCACCACGTGATCGATGCCCAGATGCTCCTTCACGAGCTTGTACTGCGACGTGACCATGTCGCGGATTTCGAACTTCGGGAACGCCATGCGCGGTTGCGCGGTACTATTGCTGGGCGACGTCGTGAGCCCGTTGGCGATCGCGTCCGTGCAGATAATGAAATACTTGTCGGTGTCGAGCGCCTTGCCCGGCCCGATCATGAAGTCGATGCGATGATGATTGCCGCTGATGGCCGTCACCATCAAGATCGCGTTC
>RXJK01000194.1:2291-35773 GCA_003963125.1 Hyphomicrobiales bacterium | reverse complement strand
GCCATGCAGCTTGTCCATCACAACTCAACCGGACAGCCGTGTGCTCGTCACCGGGATCCAGCCGTCCGCACGCTTCGCAGCAAGATGTGGGGTGGGCCCCGGCAACGAGTGCCGCGGCGACAGATGGGGTGGCCAACGCAGTGAAACGCGACCTTCCCGAGGGGCGCGGGGTTCTCTACACAGGTCGTGCGCAGACGGAGCTTTCCCCGTGCTCAGGATCGACAAGCTGAAGGTGGGCGGGCTGCCGCCGCTGTCCTTCGAGGTGCAGCCCGGGGAATGCCTGGGTGTCGAGGGACCGTCGGGCAGCGGCAAGACGCGCCTTTTGCGCGCGATCGCCGATCTCGATGCGGCGGAGGGTTATGTCTACCTCGACGGCGCCGAACGCGGTGAATTGCCGGCGCCGCGCTGGCGCTGCCAGGTGCGCTACGTCTCGGCGGAACCCGCGTGGTGGGCGGGTACGGCGCGGGCGCACATGCCCGCCAACGCGCGGCTCGACGGCATGGTGACGGCGCTGGGCCTCGAGCCCGCGATCCTCGATCAGCCCGTCACACAGCTTTCGACGGGCGAGCGGCAGCGGCTCGGGCTGGTGCGCGCCATGGCCGACGAGCCGGCGGTCCTGCTCCTCGACGAGCCGACGTCGGCACTCGATGCGGCGGCTGCCGCGCTGGTGGAAAGCCTTATCCGCGTGGCGCTGCGTGCAGGCCGCATCGTCGTGCTCGTCTCGCACGATCCCGCCCTGCTGGAGCGGCTCGCGACCTCACGCATCGTGCTCGGCGTGCGCGCCGTAGAGCCCGCCCGATGACCGGGGCCGAGCCGATCAGCTGGATCGACATGTCGCTCGCGGCCCTGCTGCTCGCGATCAACGCCGGCATCTCGCTGGCCTTCGGCATGAGGCTCGAGCGATCGCTTGCCATCGCCGCCGTGCGCATGGTGCTGCAGCTCTCCGCCGTCGGCTTCGTGCTGAAGATCGTTTTCGCGCAGACGTCGCCGCTTTGGACCGCGCTGGTCGGCATCATCATGGCGCTGGTGGCGGGCTTCGAGCTGATCTCGCGGCAGGACAAGCGGCTGCGCACGCTGGTGACGTTCGGCCTCGGCAGCGGCACGCTGCTGCTCGTGGGCGCGCTCGGCACGCTCTACACGACGGCGATCGTGATCGGTCCGACACCCTGGTACGCGCCGCGCTACGTGCTGCCGATCCTCGGCATGGTGCTCGGCAACGCGCTGACGAGCGCGAGCCTGGTGCTGCAGACCCTCAACGATGCGGCCGAGCGCGACCGAGGCGTGATCGAGAACCGCCTGTCGCTGGGTGCGACGCGGTTCACGGCCTTCGCGACGATCCTCGCGCGCGCGCTCAAGACGGCGATGACGCCGCTGCTCAACTCGATGTCCGTGACGGGCGTGGTGGCCCTGCCGGGCATGATGACCGGCCAGATCCTCGCCGGCGCCGATCCCTCGGGCGCCGCCCGCTACCAGATCGTGATCATGTTCGTGCTGGCCGGCGCGTCAGGGCTCGGCGCGCTCATCGCGGCGCTCGGCGGCGTGATGCTGATCACGGACCGCCGCCATCGCCTGCGGCTCGGAGGAGCTTGATCGCGAAGTGGACGACGACGGGCGAAGCGCCCGCATTGTCGCGTCGACCCGATCACTCTTCCTTCTTGGCTTTCTTCTTGGCCGGCTTCGGCTTCTCGTCGGACTTCGCCGCCGTCTTCTCGGCTTCGGCTTCCGCACCCTCGCCCCAGCACACGGAGGCTTCCGCGCGGCAGGTGTGCTCGTCGAACACGCCGACGTCGAGGAAGAGTTCGCAGTTCACCGTCTTCTTGCCGGTCGTGTACTTGGCGATGTTCTTCGACTTCGCCCAGTCGGCGATGTACTTGTCGAGCAGGGCCTTGGCGTCCTTGGTCGGGCCATCCTTGCCGTAGTCGTTCACCGAGAAACCGAGGCGCGTGCATTTGGCGGCGGCGGGCGCGGCCGCAAAGCCCAACGCGAAGGCGCCGGCTACGGCGGTGGCGACAAGCCGCGAAGACAACGACATGGAACTCTCTCCCGTTCTCCAAGCCCCCCAGGCTCGCCGACTTATAGCGCGGCGTTAACCATGCTGCCTAGCGCACGCAGGCTTTTCCCCGTGTTGTTTGCGTGCGCTGTCGCTTTGCCGCCGCGCGCACGGCGACGTTCAAGCGGGCCGTGGCGGCAAGCTCAGTTCGGATAGGGCGCGTTGCCGATGGGGCCGACGCGGGTGTCGAAGAAGAAATCGTGGTCGAAGGGACCCGAGCGCGTCTGCCGGTCGAGGCTCGGGTCGCGCCACGCATTCGTGCTGCCGTAGAGCGAGCGCGTCAGGCCGTACGTGTTGACCACGTCGAGGTAGCTGTACGAGTAGCCGCCCACGCGCCGGCGGGCGATGTAGCCGTAAACGCGCGCGGCGCGCCGGCGGGCATTGTGCTTGCGCGCGGAGGTGGGGGTCAGCTCCGCGCTGCGTTCGACCGTGCGGCCCGAGGTATTCTCGGCGCGAACGCTTGCCGGAGCCGACACGATCGCCAGCATGCCGACGGCCGCGGCCAGAAGAAGCTTGGTTTTCATACGCTCGGTCCTCACGCGTTTTGTCTTTGCGGACTGCTTGTCGTTTCGGATGGTCTTTACGGATCGTCTTCTGGAAACATCGCAGCGCGATCACGGTACTGCGGATGCATTCGCCAATCGTTAACCCTCATGCGCCGGGCCCCGAGCGCGGAGGCGAGGGCCCGGCGTGATCTCAGGACGTCCGGCTCAATTGCAGAGGCGGGCGCCCATCGTGCAGGTGTAGCCGAGGCCGCCGCCGGGCTTGCAGCTCGAGCGCAGGCCGCTGACCTTGTAGCCCGGCGCCGTGCCGACCTTCATGCCGCCCGCCATGAAGCTCGCCCAGGAACCCCAATCCGTCGCCTGCAGCACGGCCTCCCAGGCCTGGAACTTCGCGGAGTCGGGCGAGCTGCCCGTGCCCTGGCCGGCCTTGCTGACACAGGCCGCGCTGGCGGTGCCGGCTGCGAACATCACGCCCGCGACGGCAAGTGCGGGAAGCATGATGGAAAAGCGTTTGCGCATGTGAGGCTCCTCTCCGATCGAAATTCGTTCGTGTAGACGCAGCCGGGTGCCACGGCCCGCAGCGATCGTGCGGTTCAGCAGGCTCCCGCCGAAACAAAAACAGCGACCCCGAGCTGGCTCGAGATCGCTGAGTTCTACACGTGAACGGCCGCCCTTGGGGGCATGCCGGACCGTTTTTCACAACCCCGTGGCCGACAGGTTACGTCGGGCCGGAGCCGAGAGTTATGCCAGTCGCAATTGCCGAACGTGCGTCCGGACATCGCCGAACGCACGCCAATTCCGGGGAGGCTTCAGGTTTCAGGCCTGCTGCAGATTGACGGCCTTGGGGCCCTTGCCGCGCTTGTCCGGCTCGGTCTCGAAGGACACGCGCATGCCCTCGTCGAGGGTGCCGATGCCCGAGCGCTCCACCGCCGTGATGTGCACGAACACATCCTTGCCGCCCTCGTCGGGCGTGATGAAGCCAAAGCCCTTAGACTGGTTGAAAAATTTGACAGTTCCGTTCTGCCGCATGCGAGGTCTCCATTTCCCCGGTAACAATTGCAGATCGCATCAACTCACATGAGCTGATGCGGGTGAAGCCAAGGCAGTCTTGTCCGATGTCGGGGAACGTGAGGCGCGAGATAGGTAACGCGTATGCGCAGGCATCTCAGGTCAGTCTCAGCAGTTATCCGCGGGTCGGTAGGCCGCCCGAACTGCGCCAGAGTATCGATGATCGCAAAGCCCTGCGCAAGGCAAAAGCGACGCCGCCGCCATCATTCCGATCGATTTTGCTGGGCTCGACCGGCCTTGCTGTGAGCTTTTCCGGTGAAAAGATCGGTCATTTTGAAATATCCATGACAATTGTCCGACAAGACCCTGACGAGTTCGGGAAGAAGAACGCCCAACTCTTCTTGCAACGTGTACGGCGCATTAATCACCGCGAGGCCGCAGCCGTTGAGCCGCTGGGCGTCGGTCGGCTTGCGCAAGAAGAAATCGACCGCGAGCATGCGCGTCGCCGGAAGTGCGGCGAGCGACTTCTCCCAGCGCTCGATCTGCTTGCCGTCCTTGATCGGATACCAGGCGATGAACGTGCCCGTGGCGAACCGCTCCAACCCCTCAGCCAGACCGCGCGCCAGCCGCTCCAGTTCGTTTGGCTCCTCGAAGGGCGGATCGATCAGGACAACTCCGCGGCGCTCCTTCGGCGGTAGCTGCGCGCGCAAGGCGACCCAGGCGTCGAGCGTCGTGATGCGCGCGCGGGTATCGCGGCCGATAGCAGCTTTCAGCGCGGCGGCATCCTCGGGATGGAGTTCGTTCGCGACGAGCCGGTCGTCCTCCCGCATCAGGCGCAACGCGAGACGCGGGCTCCCCGGATAGCGCACGAGCGGCCCTCCGCCGGTCTCCGCGCTGACGGCATCGAGGTAGGGCTTCAGGAGGTCACGGGCTTCTTGCGAAAGAGGCAATGCACTGGGGCCGACCAAGCGGCCGATCCCATCGCGCCACTCGCCGGTCTTGCCGGCTTCGGTGGACGTGAGGTCGTAGCGGCCGATGCCCGCGTGCGTGTCGATCACGCGGAACGGTGTCTCCTTGCGCTTCAGATAGTCGAGAACGCGCGCGAACAGCGCGTGCTTGACGACATCGGCGAAATTGCCCGCGTGGAAGGCGTGGCGGTAGTTCATGTGCTCTCGTCTTCGCGCGGTGTGAAAGGTCTCGTTAACCGCGTCTGCCAATGCCTGTCGTTCAGCCTACAACGTTTGCAGCTTTGCAAGGCCTTCCCGGTAGCCTCTTTCGCAGAACAGCAGCAAGGGGAAGCGTTCCATGCAGGCTAGCACCGTCAACCCGGTCACACCCAGTGAGACCACCGAACAGAAGTCCCGGATCCTGACGATCCTGCGCGAGCAGATCGAGGCCGCACGCCTCGCCTGGGGCAGCGTGATCGAAGGCCGCGACGCGTTGTCGGTCTACGAACAGACGTTGCGCCGGGACATGTCGCACGCGGCGGCGATCAGCGAGCTTTCCATCAAGTTCTTCGGGCCGAAACCGCACTGACGCGCAGGCTTCAGGCGAGGCGCACCAGCAGCCGGCTGCGGAACCATTGCGCGGCGACGAGCAGCAGCAGCGCCGAGACGACGAAGATCGGCCGTCCGCCCCACCTGTCCATGATGGGCGCCGCGACCGCGACGCCGACCGACTGGCTGACGAACAGCGTGAACGCGAACAGCGACATGGCGAGGCCGCGGGCTTCCGGCGCCATCTGCGTCGCGTTGGTCTGCAGCGTGTTGTGGAACATGTAGAAGCCGAGCCCCATCACCATGATGGCCGGCACCGCGAACCAGGCGGACGGCATCACGGCGAGCGTCAGGTAGCCTCCCGCCAGACCGAGTGAGCCATAGCGCACGAGCCCCGGCTGGCGCAGACGCGCCACGAGGGTCGGCGCGGTCATTGAATAGATCATCGCGCCGACGCCGAGCGTCGCCAGCATCACGCCCGCGGTCGAGAGGCTGATCCCGAAGCGCGCGTGCAGTTCGGAGCCGACGAAGGCGAACGCGCCGAACATGGCGAAACCCTCGATGAACACGGTCGCAAGGATGACGCGCACCCACGGCGTCTGAAAGACGCGCGCAGTGGAGATGGCGGACTGGCGCCAGCGGGCACGCCCCGCGGTGACGGCACCGAGGCCGGAGCGGCGCATCTCGACGATGAGCATGCTGCCGGCCACGAGGTGCAAGGCGGCAACGGCGAGCATGGTGACCCGCCAGCCCGCGAAATCGCCCAGGATGCCGCCCATGGCCTGCCCGCAGACGATGCCCATGATCTGGCCCGAGAGGAAGCGCGCCAGGATCGGCTGGCGCTTCTCGTAGGGCACGACGTCGCCGATCCAGGCCATGGCCAGCGGAATGACCGCAGCGGCTCCGGCACCGGCGAGAAAACGAAAGGCCACGAGCGAGATGAGTTGCGGCATCGCCGCGCACGCGAGCGTCATGACGCCCGCCATCAGCGACCCGGCCGAGATCATGAAGAGCTTGCCGCGGGCATCGGCGAGCGGCCCGGCGCCGATCTGGGCGAGGCCGTAGGAAATCGCGAAGGCGGTGACGACGGCCGCCGCATTGCCGACCGTGACGGAGAACTCGTTCGCGATCTGCGGCAGAAGGCTGTCGCAGATGCGCAGGTTGGTGGCGCTCGCGAAGGCGGAAAAGGACAGGAAGACGAGCATCCGTCCCTGGCTGTCGGTGAGGTCGGAAGCGGCAGGCGTGCTCACGGGCTTATCCGAATTGGCGCGCAGTTCGGCCCCCAGCGGGCGGTCGCGCATTTCGTGTCATGCAGAGGGGTTGCGCCCGATGCAAGCGGCGGCTGCGCGCGCCTGCTTTGCGCGGCGCGATGAAGTGCGGAGCGGGACATTCGGGTCTTACTTGCAGACGCGCTGCTGGCCGTCGCGGCCGTGCTTGGCGAGGTCGAGGTGGAAATGATCGCGGTGATTGGCGTCGTAGTGGGGGCCGAGCACCGTGGTAAACACGTTGCAGGCCCCATTGTGCACGGCGCGGAGGAAGTTGCGCTGCGCGAACCCGCCCCACCAGCCGGTCTTCACCGCGACGTGCTCGCCATTGGCGAGGACGAAGGTCGAGACATCGATAGCGTTGGCGTGGCCGTGCTCGGAAAGCCGCCCGCCGTCGACGTGATTGACAGGGCGGCAGGAGTAGGAGCCCGCCACCTTGATCTCGACCACGTCCATGCCGAGGTGTCGCCGCGCGGCGGGTTTCACGACGTTCTGCACCCAGTAGTCGACGGCCGGCACCATGGGGCAGCGCAGGAGGGCCGCTGGCTTCATCTCGACAGAGCCGCCGGCCGCCGCGGACATGGCAAAGGGTTTCAGCGCGCCACAGACGCTCGGTCCGCCCAGGGCAGAACGGGATGTGAGGAATTGGTTCTCGCGCACGAGCCCCGACGCGAGACAGGCGCGTTCATCGTCGTCGCGCCAGGGTTCTTCCTTGGCGACGAACGAGGGCTGGCCGCTGCATGCGCTGAGCGCAGCCACCGCCAACAGCATGGACGCAAGACTTACGCGAAACGGAACCATGGGACGAAAAATGGCACGAAGCTCTTAAGCTCGCGTTAACCACCCATCCCAAGGCCGTTCGATAGGGAAGCTTTGCGGCGAATTTCCGGAGTAGGATGGCCTCGCACGAGAAGTCTTGTCGGCCGATCGCGGAGCGCCTACCGCGGCGCGGCTTGGCCCTGGATCGCAGCGGTGAGCCGGCCGATCAGCGCGGCGACCTCGGACTTGCGCTTGGCGGGCGCCTTCTTCAGCGCCGGTTCGTCGGCGAGTTTGGCGATCGTCTCGAAGGGCTCGGCGAGGAGGCTGCGATAGAGCGCGCTCGTTTCCTGCACCGCGGCGAGGGGATCGGAGGATTTTCGCCCCATGGGCCGGATCGCCACCACGTCGCTCGCGAGCGCCCATGCGAGTTGCCCTACGGCATTGGCGCCCTTCGGCTCCGCTGGCTTCGCGGAGGCCTCACCCTCGGCAAATCCCGCCAATTCTGTGCCCGCGTGCGAGCCGGCGCCATTCTCGAAGCCCAGAAGCTCGTTCGGTGAGACTTGCAGCGTCTCGCACATCTTGTGGATCAGCGTGAGGCTCGGCTCGACCTCCGCCCGCTCGTAGCGCGTGTAGCGATTTTCCTCGATGCCGAGGCTGGCTGCGAAATAGCGCGCGCGTTGAAATCCCCGCTGCGTGCGCATCGCCTTAAGGCGGCGCGCGAACTGGGTCCTGACCTGCGGGGCAAACGCCTCAGTCATGACCCTGCCATTTCGCAGATAAGTCACAGAAACGCATCGCCAAAAAAGGGCGATTACGCACCGGGACGTCTGCAAAATATGAAGAAAACGGATGGGAAGTGGGCGGATGAAATCACCGGAACGGACGCGCGGTCCGCGGAGTTTCGGTCCGAGTTCTTATATAAAACCAGCGGGGATACCCGAGGGCAAGCCCCTGCGCGCCACGAAGTCCGCTGATCGCCCGGAGTTGACCCATCCAGTGTGCTCGATCTGCGGATCGTCAGCCCCGGACTTGCCTGAGGCGGTCCGACGCACCCCCCATATACGGCGCGCCGCAGCCACCAGTTGCGCAGGGGCCACCCAGGCGTGCTAAGCAGCGGCCATGACGGACACCACCCTCATCCGCAATTTCTCGATCATCGCCCACATCGACCACGGCAAGTCGACCTTGTCCGACCGGCTCATCCAGCTGTGCGGCAACGTCTCCGACCGGGAGATGAAGGAGCAGATCCTCGATTCGATGGACATCGAACGCGAGCGCGGCATCACCATCAAGGCCCAGACGGTCCGCCTCGACTACAAGGCAAAGGACGGAAAAACCTATCAGCTCAACCTGATGGACACGCCGGGCCACGTCGACTTCGCCTACGAGGTCTCCCGTTCGCTGGCCGCCTGCGAAGGCGCCATCCTGGTCGTCGACGCGAGCCAGGGCGTCGAGGCGCAGACGCTCGCCAATGTCTACCAGGCCCTCGACAACAACCTCGAGATCCTGCCTGTCCTCAACAAGGTGGACCTGCCGTCGGCCGACGTCGACCGGGTCAAGCAGCAGATCGAGGACGTGATTGGCATCGATGCGTCGGACGCGGTGCCCGTCTCGGCCAAGACCGGCAAGAACGTCGACGCCGTTCTGGAAGCCATCGTCCAGCGCCTCCCCGCCCCCAAGGGCGACCGCAACAAGACGCTGAAGGCCTCGCTGATCGACAGCTGGTACGACGCTTATCTGGGCGTCATCGTGCTCGTGCGCATCATCGATGGCGTCCTGAAGAAGGGCTCCAAGGTCAAGCTGATGTCGACCGGCGCCGAGTACCAGATCGAGCGCGTCGGCATTTTCCGGCCCAAGCAGGAGATGCTCCCCGAGCTCGGCCCCGGCGAGGTCGGCTTCTTCACCGCCGCCATCAAGCAGGTGTCGGACATGCGCGTCGGTGACACCGTCACCGATGCCAAGAACCCGGTCGCCGAGCCTTTGCCGGGCTTCAAGCCCGTGCAGCAGGTGGTGTTCTGCGGGCTCTTCCCCGTCGACGCTGCGCAGTTCGAAGACCTGCGCGAAGCCATGGCGCGCCTGCGCCTCAACGATGCGAGCTTCTCCTACGAAACGGAGAGTTCGGCGGCCCTCGGCTTCGGCTTCCGCTGCGGCTTCCTCGGACTGTTGCACCTCGAGATCATCACCGAGCGCCTCGAGCGTGAGTTCAATCTCGACCTCATCACCACCGCGCCGAGCGTCATCTACCGTATCTACAAGAACGATGGGTCGATGCTGGAGATGCACAACCCGGCCGACATGCCGGACCCGGTGCACATCGACCACATCGAGGAGCCCTGGATCGAAGCCACTATCCTGGTGCCGGACGAGCACTTGGGCTCTGTCCTCAAGCTCTGCCAGGATCGCCGCGGACGCCAGAAGCAGCTCACCTACGTCGGCACGCGCGCCATGGTCGTCTACGAGCTGCCGCTCAACGAGGTCGTGTTCGACTTCTACGATCGCCTGAAATCGATCAGCCGCGGCTATGCCTCGTTCGACTATCAGTTGAAGGGCTACGAGACGGGCGACCTCGTGAAGATGTCGATCCTGGTCAACGCGGAACCCGTGGACGCCCTATCGATCATCGTCCACCGCAGCCGGGCCGAGAGCCGCGGCCGGGCCATGTGCGAAAAGCTTAAGGACCTGATCCCACAGCATCTTTTCCAGATCCCGATCCAGGCGGCCATCGGCGGCCGCATCATTGCCCGCGAGACCATCCGCGCGCTCCGCAAGGACGTCATCGCCAAGTGCTACGGCGGCGACATCTCGCGCAAGCGCAAGCTCCTCGACAAGCAGAAGGAGGGCAAGAAGAAGATGCGCCAGTTCGGCAAGGTCGACATCCCGCAGGAAGCCTTCATCGCCGCCCTCAAGATGGACGACAACTGAAGAAGCGCTGACCGCACATGACAGGGGAGGCGCGCGTGCACCAGGACATCATTCTCCATCACTTTGAAGAAAGTCCCTTCTCCGAAAAGGTGCGCGTGGCCCTCGGCTTCAAGGGACTTCCCTGGCGGTCGGTGCGCATTTCCCGCATCATGCCGCGCCCCGATCTGATGCCCTTGACGGGCGGATACCGCCGCACGCCGGTGATGCAGATTGGCGCCGACGTCTACTGTGACACGCAGATCATCCTGCGCGAACTCGAACACCGCTTTCCCGAACCGACCTTGCTCCCGGGCGGCAACGACGGCCTCACCTGGGCGCTGTCCCATTGGACGGACCGCGCCTTCTTCCAGAGCACCGTCAATCTGGTGTTCGGCACTCAAGGCCCGCGCGTGCCGCAGGACTTCATCGATGATCGCAGCCGGCTGCGCGGCGCCCCGTTCGACATCGAAGCCATGCGCAACGCCGCCCCGCACATGCGCGACCAGTTCCGCGCCTATTTGGCATGGATCGACGCGCAGCTTGCGGACGGCCGCCCGTGGCTCTTCGGCGACGCATTGAGCATCGCCGACATACACGCCTACATGAACCTTTGGTACATCCGGTCCAACTTGACGGAGCAGGAGCGCCTTTCTGCCGGCTTGGAGCAGATCGTTGACGCCATGCCGGCCGTTCTTGCCTGGGAAGCCCGCATCAGGGCGATCGGACACGGCCGGCGGACGGAAATGACGTCCGCCGAAGCCCTCGCGGTGGGCACGCAGGCCGAGCCGCTGACGCCGGTACTGGCTGATATGCGGGATCCAAACGGGCGCAAACCAGGGCATCGTGTGGCGGTTACCCCGGACGACTACGGGAAAGTCCCGGTCGAGGGCGAGATCGTGTCGCTCTCTGCGCACCACATCGCCATCCGGCGCATCGATCCGGTGGCGGGGGCGACAGTCGTGCACTTCCCGCGTGTCGGGTTCATTGTGACGGACCGGTAGTGCTGCTCCCCCTCCCAACCTCCCGCTTGCCCTTACGCCCGGTTTGGTCCTAAACCACGGCCGGGCACTCCAAGAGGCGTTTCATGGCCATTCTCGTCGACAAGAATACGAAGGTGATCTGCCAGGGCTTCACCGGCAGCCAGGGCACCTTCCACACGCAGCAGGCCATGGCTTACGGCACGGTCGTCGTCGGCGGCGTGACGCCGGGCAAGGGCGGCACCAAGCACCCCGATCCCAAGCTCGCCAACGTGCCGATCTTCGACACCGTGGCGGAGGCGAAGGCCAAGACGGGCGCCACCGCCACCTCGATCTACGTGCCGCCGCGCTTTGCCGGTGACGCCATCCTCGAAGCCATCGACGCCGAGATCCCGCTCATCGTGTGCATCACCGAGGGCATCCCGGTGCTCGACATGGTGAAGGTGAAACGCGCTCTGAACGGCTCGAAGTCGCGCCTGATCGGGCCCAACTGCCCGGGCGTCTTGACGCCCAACGCCTGCAAGATCGGCATCATGCCGGCCAATATCTTCAAGGCCGGCAGCGTCGGCATCGTGTCGCGCTCGGGCACGCTGACGTACGAGGCGGTGAAGCAGACCTCGGATGCGGGCCTCGGCCAGTCGACGGCCGTCGGCATCGGCGGCGACCCGGTGAAGGGTACGGAATTCATCGACGTGCTGGAGATGTTCCTCGCCGACCCGGCGACCAACTCGATCATCATGATCGGCGAGATCGGCGGCGCGGCCGAAGAGGACGCGGCCGAGTTCCTGAAGGCGGAGGCCAAGAAGGGCCGCAAGAAGCCGATGGCGGGCTTCATCGCCGGCATGACGGCACCTCCTGGGCGCCGCATGGGCCACGCCGGCGCCATCATCTCGGGCGGCAAGGGCCGCGCCGAGGACAAGGTGGAGGCCATGCAGTCGGCTGGCATCCTCATCGCCGACAGCCCGGCCGCGCTCGGCACCACGCTCGCCAAGGCGGTCAGCGGCGGCAGCAAGGCGTCGTCGCGCCGTGGCTGGTTCTCGCGCTCGTAAAGCGCTGGCGTCAGAATCGATTAGAATTGCGAGCTGCAGCCGCGTGTGAGCTTTCTATCGCGACGCGCGTGTAAACGCTCAGCACACCATCCGCCGAAAGTCTCACGCAAATCTGCGCGAGGTGGGTCGTTCCGGCCCATCTTGCTGCACTGCGCCCCTATACTAAATCACGTGATGTGATAGTTAAGCCGTCCGTTGCGGGACGTGGTATCCGGCGCGTCGCCGTGGCGATTCGTTCGACGTTGATCCCGCCCTCGAGCCCGGAACTCAAGCTCCAACAGCATTGAAGAGCCATGTCTCGCCAGCCCAAGAATGAAGCCTTCGCGCGCACCTCGTTTCTGCAGGGTACGAATGCGAGCTACATCGAGCAGATGCAGGAGGAGTACGAGCGCAACCCCGGTTCGGTAACGGACGAGTGGCGCCACTTCTTCGCCAGCCTGCAGGACGGGCCTCGCCCGGCGAGCGCACCCGAGGGCCACGGGCCCTCGTGGGCGCGTCCCCTGGAGCAGGCCGGCGACAATTCCGATCTCCTCGGCGCCTTGACGGGTGACTACGGTGCCCAGGAACGCGACTTGCGCGACAAGATCGCCCAGCGTGCGCAGGCGACGGGCTTCGAGATCTCGCCCGCAGCCTCCTTCCGCGCCATCCAGGACAGCATCCGCGCCCTGATGCTGATCCGCGCCTATCGCGCCATGGGCCATCTCGCGGCCGATCTCGATCCTCTCGGCCTCACCGAGCGCAAGGTCCACAAGGAGCTGCGCCCCGAGACGTACGGCTTCACCGAAGCCGACCTCGACCGCCCCGTGTTCATCGACAAGGTGCTGGGCCTCGAGATGGCGACGGTGCGCGAGATCCTGCGCATCCTGCGCCGCACCTACTGCTCGCGCATCGGCGTCGAGTTCATGCACATCACCTCGCCCGCGCAGAAGTCCTGGATCCAGCAGCGCATCGAGGGTCGCGACAAGGAAATCGTTTTCACCCGCGAGGGCAAGCGCGCCATCCTCAACAAGCTGATCGAGGCGGAATACTTCGAGAAGTTCGCCGACGTGAAGTACACGGGCACCAAGCGCTTCGGCCTCGACGGCGGCGAGTCCATGGTGCCGGCGCTCGAGCAGATCATCAAGCGCGGCGGCCAGCTCGGCGTGAAGGAGATCGTGATCGGCATGGCCCATCGCGGCCGCCTCAACGTGCTTTCCAACGTCATGGCGAAGCCGCACCGCGCCATCTTCAACGAGTTCAAGGGCGGTTCTTTCAAGCCGGACGACGTCGAGGGCTCGGGCGACGTGAAGTACCACTTGGGTGCCTCGTCCGATCGCGCCTTCGACGGCAACACGGTGCATCTCTCGCTGACCGCCAACCCCTCGCATCTCGAGATCGTCGATCCGGTGGTGCTCGGCAAGGTGCGCGCCAAGCAGGACCAGCACGGCTGCAAGCCGGGCGAGCGCACGACGGTCCTGCCGCTCTTGATCCACGGCGATGCGGCCTTCGCAGGCCAGGGCGTGGTCGCCGAGTGCTTCGGCCTGTCGGGCCTTACCGGGCATCGCACCGGCGGCTCGATCCACTTCATCATCAACAACCAGATCGGCTTCACGACGAACCCGCGCTACTCGCGCTCGTCGCCCTACTGCACCGACGTGGCCAAGATGGTCGAGGCGCCGATCTTCCACGTCAACGGCGACGACCCGGAAGCCGTGGTCCACGTCGCCAAGATCGCGACCGAGTTCCGGCAGAAGTTCCAGAAGCCGGTCGTCATCGACATGGTCTGCTATCGCCGCTTCGGACACAACGAGTCCGACGAACCGGCGTTCACGCAGCCGCACATGTACAGCGTCATCCGCCAGCATCCGGGCGTGGTGGAGCTTTATGCCAAGCGGCTCGCCGGCGAAGGCATCGTCACCGAGCCGGAAGTCGAGTCCATGAAGGCCGAGTTCCGCAGCCATCTCGACCAGGAATTGGCCGCCGCCGACAGCTACCGTCCCAACAAGGCCGATTGGCTCGATGGCCGCTGGGCCAACGTCGGTTTCGCCGACGACGAGGCGCGCCGCGGCGACACGGGCGTCCCGCTCGACGTTCTCAAGGAGGTCGGCCGCCGCATCACCTCGATCCCGAATGACTTTAACGCCCACAAGACCATCCAGCGCCTCCTGCAGCGCCGCCGCGAGATGGTCGAGACGGGCGAGGGCATTGACTGGGGCCTCGCCGAGCATCTGGCCTTCGGCACGCTGCTGAAGGAAGGCACGCCGGTGCGCCTGTCGGGCCAGGATTCCGAGCGCGGCACCTTCTCGCAGCGCCACTCCGTGCTGCACGACCAGGAGGTCGAGCGCCGCTACACGCCCTTGAAGCATATCGCGCCGGACCAGGGCCGCTTCGAGGTCATCAACTCGATGCTGTCGGAAGAAGCCGTGCTTGCCTTCGAGTACGGCTACACGCTCGCCGAGCCCAACGCGCTCGTCATGTGGGAAGCCCAGTTCGGCGACTTCGCCAACGGCGCCCAGGTCGTGTTCGACCAGTTCATTTCCTCCTCCGAGCGGAAGTGGCTGCGCATGTCGGGCCTCGTCTGCCTGCTGCCGCATGGCTACGAAGGCCAGGGGCCGGAGCACTCCTCGGCCCGGCTCGAGCGCTACCTCCAGCTCTCGGCGGAAGACAACTGGCAGGTCGCCAACTGCACCACGCCGGCCAACTACTTCCACATCCTGCGCCGGCAGTTGCGCCGCAAGTTCAGGAAGCCGCTCATCCTGATGACGCCGAAGTCGCTGCTGCGCCACAAGCGCGTCATCTCGCGGCTCGACGAACTCGCCACCGGCACCACGTTCCACCGCATCCTGTGGGACGACGCGCAGGTCCGCCAAGGCGAGAAGATCAGCCTGAAGCCGGACAACGAGATCCGCCGCGTCGTGCTGTGCTCGGGCAAGGTCTACTACGACCTCTACGAGACGCGCGAAGCCCAGGGCGTCAACGACGTCTACCTCCTGCGCGTCGAACAGCTTTATCCGTTCCCGGCGCGCGCGCTGATCACCGAGCTGTCACGGTTCCCCAACGCCGATGTCGTATGGTGCCAGGAAGAGCCCAGGAACATGGGTGCCTGGACGTTCGTCGATCCCAATCTCGAATGGGTGCTCGAGCATACGAACCTCAAGGTGAAGCGGGCCCGCTATGCCGGACGCGCGGCTTCGGCCGCGACCGCCACCGGCCTCGCGAGCAAGCATGCGGCCGAGCAGAAGGCGCTGGTCGAGCAGGCGCTCAGCGGCTGAGCCGCGAGCGAGGCCAAGGAGCAAGGCATACGAGGCCTGCGGAGGCGGGCTGCGAGTTCGAGATGAGCGCATGACGCGTCGCCCGTGCCTCCGCACGGGCCAGCTTTGACGACCGGCAGCGGCCGGTGGCGGAACAACGGAACGGACGATGACGATCGAGATCAAGGTGCCCACGCTGGGCGAAAGCGTCACCGAGGCCACTGTCGGCCAGTGGTTCAAGAAGCCCGGCGAGCCGGTGAAGGTGGACGAACCGATCGTCGAGCTCGAGACCGACAAGGTCACCGTCGAGGTGCCGGCACCGTCTGCGGGCGTTCTGGCCGACATCAAGTTCGAAAAGGGCAAGACCGTCGCCGTCGGCTCGGTCCTCGGGTTCATCAACGAAGGCGCCAAGGGCGCGGCTGCTCCCGCCCCCGCCGCAGCCAAGCCAGCGGCCGCAGCACCGGCTCCCGCTCCCGCCGCGGCCCCGAAGGCCGCCGCCCCCGCGTCGCCCATGCCGCCCGCCCCCTCGGCCCGCAAGATCCTCGACGAAGCTGGCATCGATCCGGCCTCCGTCGACGGCTCCGGCCGCCGCGGCCAGGTGCTGAAGGAGGACGCCATGGCCGCCGCAGCGCGGCCCGCGCAGGCACCGGCCCAATCGACCGCCGTGACGTTCGCCTCGATGTCGACGCCCGCCGTCGCGCCGTCGCAGATGCGCGCCCCGTCCGCCGCCAACGATGCCGCGCGCGAAGAGCGCGTGCCCATGTCGCGCCTGCGCCAGACCATCGCCCGGCGCCTCAAGGACGCGCAGAACACCGCGGCCATGCTCACCACGTTCAACGACGTGGACATGAGCGCCGTCATGACGCTGCGCAACCAGTACAAGGACCTGTTCGAGAAGCGGCACGGCGTGAAGCTCGGTTTCATGAGCTTCTTCGTGAAGGCCTGCATTCAGGCCCTGCGTGAGATCCCGGCGGTGAACGCGGAGATCGACGGCAGCGACATCATCTACAAGAACTACTACCACATCGGCGTCGCCGTCGGCACGGAGAAGGGCCTCGTGGTGCCCGTCGTGCGCGAGGCCGACCGCATGAGCCTCGCCGAGATCGAGCAGGCCATCGCCGACTTCGGCCGCCGCGCCCGCGACGGCAAGCTGACGATCGAGCAGATGCAGGGCGGCACCTTCACCATCTCCAACGGCGGCGTGTACGGCTCGATGCTGTCGACGCCGATCCTCAACGCGCCGCAGTCGGGGATCCTGGGCATGCACCGCATCGACGAGCGCGCGGTGGTGAAGAATGGCCAGATCGTCATCCGACCGATGATGAACCTCGCGCTCAGCTACGATCACCGCATCGTCGATGGCAAGGAAGCCGTGACCTTCCTCGTCCGCGTCAAGGAGGTGCTGGAGGATCCCCAGCGCTTCATCCTGGAGCTGTGATTTCGTTTGCCGCTCGTCATTCTCACGGGAGCGTCGGGCTCGGGCAAGACCACGTTGGCAAAGGCTGTGAGCCAGCGCGTGGGCGAGAGTGTCGATGTGCATTTCTTCGACTCGATCGACATCCCCTCGTTCGAGGAAATGTCGGCGCAGCAGGGTTCGATCGAGAACTGGCAGCGCGTGAAGACCAAGGAGTGGCTGCATCGGCTCGCTCCCGCCGCCGAGCAGGGCGAAGGCGTGCTGTTCGAGGGCCAGATGCGGATTGCGTTCATCGAGGAGGCGCTGGCAGCCGCAGCAATCTCCGAACCGCGCATCATTCTGGTCGACTGCAGCGACGAAGAACGCTTGCGCCGTCTCAACGATGAGAGGCACCAGCCGGAGCTGGCCAATCCGCAAATGATCAACTGGGCCAAGTATCTGAGGACCGAAGCCCTTCAGGGCGGTCACGAGATCCTCGATACGTCCGCGCGCTCCGTCGCGGACTGTGCCGCACACCTATCCCGATATTTTTGAGCGAACAGGGGCGTCATGTCCAATACCTACGATCTCATCGTCATCGGCACCGGCCCTGGCGGCTACGTGTGCGCCATTCGTGCCGCCCAACTCGGCATGAAGGTCGCGGTGGTCGAGAAGCGCGCCACGTTCGGCGGCACCTGCCTCAACGTCGGCTGCATCCCCTCCAAGGCGTTGCTGCACGCCTCCGAAGCCTTCGAGGAAGCGAGCCATCACTTCGCGGACATGGGGATCGAGGTGGCACCGAAGCTCGACCTGCCGAAGATGCTGGCCTTCAAGGACCAGGGCGTGAAAGGCAACGTCGACGGCGTCGCCTTCCTCCTGAAAAAGAACAAGGTCGACACCTTCCACGGCACCGGCACCATTCTCGGCCCCGGCAAGGTCGGCGTGGCCCTCGACAACGGCGACAAGCAGCGCCTCGAGACCAAGAACATCGTCATCGCCACCGGTTCCGACATCGCCCGCCTGCCCAACATCGAGATCGACGAGAAGCAGGTCGTCTCCTCCACCGGCGCCCTGACGCTGCCGGCTGTGCCGAAGCACCTCGTGGTGGTCGGCGCCGGCGTGATCGGCCTCGAACTCGGCTCCGTGTGGCGCCGCCTCGGCGCGCAGGTGACGGTCGTCGAATTCCTTGATCGCATCGTGCCGGGCATCGATCTCGACACCGCGAAGTCCTTGCAGCGCATCCTCGGCAAGCAGGGCATGACCTTCAAGCTCTCGACCAAGGTCACAGGCGTCACGAAGTCGGGCGAGCTTCTGCAGATCTCGCTCGAGCCGTCGGCTGGCGGCGCCATCGAGACGCTCGATGCGGACGTGGTGCTCGTGTGCATCGGCCGAGTGCCCTTCACGAACGGGCTCGGCCTCGAGCAATCGGGCGTTGCCCTCGACGAGCGCCGCCGCGTCAAGGTCGACGCGCACTACCAGACGAACGTGCCGGGCATCTTTGCCATCGGCGACGTGATCGCGGGGCCCATGCTCGCCCACAAGGCCGAGGACGAGGGCATGGCCGTCGCCGAGATCCTCGCGGGCCAGGCCGGCCACGTGAACTACGACGTCATCCCGAACGTGATCTACACGTTCCCGGAGGTCGCGTGCGTGGGCAAGTCCGAGGAAGAGCTGAAGGCCGCGGGCATCGCCTACAAGGTCGGCAAGTTCCCCTTCACGGCGAACGGCCGCGCCAAGGTCAACAAGACCACCGACGGCTTCGTCAAGGTGATCGCGGATGCCACGACCGACCGCGTGCTCGGCGTCTGCATCATCGGCGCGGGCGCCGGCGAGATGATCGCGGAAGCAGCCGTGGTCATGGAGTTCGGCGGCTCGGCGGAGGATCTCGCCCGCACCTGCCACGCCCACCCGACGATGACGGAAGCCGTCAAGGAAGCCGCCCTCTCGGTCGACAAGCGCGCCATCCATATGTGAGCCGCCCACCGCGGTTGGAGACCATCATGTCGGATGCGCAGTCGAAGATCCCCGAAGGGTTCGCGCCGCACTTCCGCAAGAGCCGCGTGACGGACCCATGGGAGCCGCTCTACTCGCGCAGCATGCCCGATGCAGTGCATATTGGCCTTGTCGTGGGCGAGGCGCACTGCAATTCGCGCGGCTTCCTCCACGGCGGCGTGATCGCGGCGCTTGCCGATAACGCCATGGGGCTGAGCTGCGTCGCCGTCATGGCCGAGCGCCCGCGCGGGCTCGTGACTGTGAACTTGAGCGTCGACTACGTCGGCGCCGCGAAGCTCGGCCAGTGGATGCTGATAGCACCGCGCGTGCTCAAGGCCGGCAAGTCGCTCGCCTTTGCGGATGCCCTCGTCACCGCCGACGGCGAGACCATTGCCCGCGCCAGTGCGTCGTTTAAGATCTGAGGGCGCGATCGCGCTCGTTCACGCCCGGGGCTGAGCCGGCTTGTCCGTGCGCTCGAAGTAGGCCGCGTGATCTGTGGCCTTGCCGCGGGCGCCGTTTTCGAGCGCGTCCCGGTACTTGGGCGGAATGGGCTTCTTGGTCCAGGTCGTGTTGTCGACGTGGACGTAGGTCGTCGTGATGGTGACGGTCGGTTCGGTCTCGCCGGCACTCGCGCGCCTCAGGCTGCACGTCAGGTCGAACGAGGTCGTGCCGAAGCGGCTGACCCAGATGGAGGACTCCAGCACGTCGTCGAAGCGCGCCGGCGCCTTCCATTCCACGACCTGCTTCACCGTCTGCACCTCGAACGAGCCGTCGAAGGCGTCCGAGGCCTTGGGCAGGGCGGCGCGCATGAACTCGAAGCACGACAGGTCCGCATAGTCGCCGTAGCGTGCGTTGAAGACGACGTGCTGGGCATCGCACTCCTGGTAGCGAACGCGCAGGTAGTAACGGAAGGCATCGGCCGGTTGCGTCGGGCTCGTCATGGCGTTGTCCTGTCAGTCGTGGCGGCGCGCGCGATAGGTCGTCATCGTATCCGCACCAATGCTGCGCTCCTCAGCCTGCCGCCACAGCCCGGCGTCGGTCAACTCGTCGAGGCCGCGGTTGCCGAGCGGCAGCATGCCACCGGTGCCCAGCGCCTCGCGGCCGCGAAACAGCACCACCTCGTCGACGAAGCCGGCATCGAGGAAGGCGCGCGCCGTCGCCGGACCACCTTCGACCAGTAGCCGCGTCATGCCCTCCTCGGCTATCGCGCGCAGCACCTGCCGCAGGCTCAGCCGGCCGTCCGGGCCGCGCCCCACGCGCCGCACCTGCGCCTCGCTCAGGTGCGCCGGCAGCACGGCGTCGCGGGCAGCAAAGAGCGTCGCGGGGCCAGATGGCCCGTCGCGTAGGATCTTTCGCTCTGCCGGAATTGAAAGCTGGCTGTCGAGCACGTAGCGGCGTGGCGAGCGCGCCTCGAGGCCGGGCAGCCGGCAGGTCAGCTCCGGGTCGTCGTCGATCACTGTCTGGCGCCCGACGAGGATGGCGTCGGCGTGGGCGCGGAGCAGATGCGCCTGCGCGCGCGCGTCGGGCCCCGTCACCCACGTCGGCGAACCGTTGCCGCGCGCGATGCGTCCGTCGGCGCTGACCGCGAGTTTCAAGGTCACGAGCGGCCGCCGCGCCTGCACGCGCGTGATGTGGCCGGCGCCCACCCAGCGTCCCTCGCTGGCGCACACGCTGAGCGTCATATCGATACCGGCCGCATGCAACAACGCGATGCCCCGACCCGAGACGCGCATGTCAGGATCATCCGTCGCGCAGACCACGCGCGCGAGGCCCGCCGCGACGATGGCGTCTGCGCACGGCGGCGTCTTGCCGTGGTGCGAGCAGGGTTCGAGCGTGACATACATGGTCTTGCCGCGCGCGCGTGCGCCGGCCCGCTTGATGGCCTGCGTTTCGGCATGCGGGCGACCGCCCGCCTCCGTCCAGCCCCGCGCGATCACTTCCCCCGTGGCCTCGTCGACGATGACGGCGCCCACGGCAGGGTTCGGCGCCGTGGCGCCCAGCATGCGCCGGGCGAGCCCGAGCGCGATGCGCATGTAGCGCACGTCGGCCTCCGGCCCCTGCAGCGATGGCGACGGGAGGTCCATCCCAGGCTCAGTGCTTTCTGCCGCTCGCGGTGTCCGCGGCAGCCGGTGCGGAGGGAGGCGTTTCGGAGCGCGGCAGATCTTTCGCAATGGTCTGCGCGATCTCGCCCAGCACCTCGTGGAAGTCGCCCGCGTTGCGGAAATCGCGATAGACCGACGCGAAGCGCACGTAGGCCACGGGATCGAGCCCCTTCAGCGCCTCCATCACGAGTTCGCCGATGGCCGACGACTGGATCTCGCTTTCGCCCTGGCTTTCGAGCTGCCGCACGATGCCCGACACCATGCGCTCGATGCGCTCTTCCTGGATGGGTCGCTTGCGCAGCGCAACCTCGATGGAGCGCGACAGCTTTTCGCGATCGAACGGCACCCGCCGCCCAGAGCGCTTCAGAACAACGATCTCGCGTAGCTGCACCCGCTCGAAGGTCGTGAAACGGCCGCCGCAGTCCTCGCAGTTGCGCCGCCGCCGGATCGCCTGGTTTTCCTCCGTGGGGCGGCTGTCCTTGACCTGGGTGTTCTCGCCGCCGCAGTAGGGACAACGCATGGGGTCTGGCCTTCGTGCATGGGACCGCGCAGGGCCGGCGCTTGAGGCGCCGCCGCCGCGTTCAATGCCTGCCTACTTGGCCGGGGCTCAGGCGTAAAGGGGGAAGCGCCGGCAGAGCGCCTCGACCTCGCCCTTGACACGGGCCTCGACGGCGCCGTTGCCGGCCTCGCCGGTCTTGGCGAGCCCATCGAGGACCTCGACGAAGAGCCGGCCAATGGCCTGGAATTCCGCCACGCCGAAGCCACGCGAGGTGCCGGCCGGCGAGCCGATGCGCACACCCGAGGTCACCTGCGGCTTCTCCGGATCGAACGGAATGGCGTTCTTGTTCACCGTGATGTGAGCACGGCCCAGCGCCTTCTCCGCGATGTTTCCCGTGATCTTCTTGGGCCGCAGGTCGACGAGGCTCAGGTGCGTATCGGTGCCGCCCGAGACGAGATCGTAGCCGCCCGACAGCAGCACCTCGCCCATCGCCTTGGCATTCTCGACCACGTTGCGCGCATACGTCTTGAATTCGGGGCGCAGCGCCTCGCCGAAGGCCACCGCCTTGCCGGCGATCACGTGCATCAGCGGGCCGCCTTGCATGCCGGGGAAGACGGCCGAGTTGATCTTCTTGGCGAGCGCGGCGTCGTTCGTCAGGATCAGCGCGCCGCGCGGGCCGCGCAGCGTCTTGTGCGTGGTCGTCGTGGCGACGTGCGCGTGGGGGAAGGGCGAGGGGTGCGCCCCGCCGGCGACGAGCCCCGCGAAGTGCGCCATGTCCACCATCAGGAACGCGCCGACCTCGTCCGCGATGGCGCGGAACGCGGCGAAATCGATCGTACGGGGATAGGCGCTGCCACCAGCGACGATCACCTT
Source organism: Hyphomicrobiales bacterium (assembly GCA_003963125.1). Classification (GTDB taxonomy): domain Bacteria; phylum Pseudomonadota; class Alphaproteobacteria; order Rhizobiales; family Hyphomicrobiaceae; genus AWTP1-13. The sequence continues at coordinate 13,676 of RXJK01000194.1, read as the reverse complement.
CGGCCGGTGCTCGCGCGCAAGATCGCGCACTTCGTCCATGTCGATGCGGTGATCCTGCCGGCGCACCTTGTAGGGCACCACCTTGAACCACTTGCCCGACAGGTTGACGGACGAACCGTGCGTGAGGTGCCCGCCCGTGTCGAGGCTGAGGCCCATGAACGTGTCGCCGGGCTTCATCAGCGCGAGAAACACGGCCTGGTTCGCCGTGCTGCCCGAGTGCGGCTGCACGTTTGCGAAACCGCAGCCGAACAGCTCCTTGGCGCGCTCGATGGCGAGCGTCTCGACCTCGTCGACGACGTGGCAGCCGCCGTAATAGCGGTGGCCTGGATAGCCTTCCGCGTACTTGTTCGTCAGCACCGTGCCCACGGCCTCGAGAACCGCGCGCGAGACGAAGTTCTCCGACGCGATCAACTCTATCTCGTGCCGCTGCCGTTCGAGTTCACGACCCACGATGTCGGCGACGAGCGGGTCGGCCGCGGCGAGCGGCTTCGTGAACAGGTCCTGCTTGGTCGCGCCCGAGCGCCCGGCTGCTGTGGACATGGCGGTGGTCTCGTTGAGAGGGTGTCGTGCCAGCTTTGGCGAGCGGCCCTCTTATCACCCCAAGGCAGGGCCAACAAGGGCGCGACCGGAAGCCACGGGCGCCTGCGCCAAAGCCTTGATGTCGCGGCTCAAACAAAAGCGAGGGCCGCACTGCCAAACGCAGGACGGCCCCTCGCAGACTGAAAGCTGTTCGAAACGCCCCAGATCCCGCTCAGGAGTTCGGACCGGCGTCGAAGTTGACCTTGTCGACCAGCTCGGAAGCCTGCTTGCGGTACTTGGCGATGTTTTCGAGCGGCAGCGGGTCGGGCTTCAGCGGACCCCAGCTCTTCACGATGTCCGACGGCTCGACCTTCGGATTCACGGGGTACTCGTTGTTCGCCGTGGCGTAGATCTTCTGCGCCTCGTCCGACGACATGAACTGCATCAGCTTCAGGGCATTGGCCTTGTTCGGCGCGTGCTTGGCCATCGCCATGCCGGCGATGTTGACGTGCGTGCCGCGATCCTGGGCGTTGGGGAACAGCGGCTTGATGGCGGCAGCCCACTGCTTCTGCTCGGGGTTCTTCTCGTTCGTCTGCATCAGGGCCATGTAGTAGGTGTTGCCGAGCGCGATGTCGCACTTGCCGGAGGCGATGTCGCGCGCCTGCTCGCGGTCGCCGCCGGCTGGCTTCTGCGCGAGGTTGTCCTTCAGGCCCTTGAGCCATTTCTCGGTAAAGTCCGCGCCCTTGTTGGCGATCATCGTGGCGATCAGCGACGTGTTGTAGACGTGCTGGCCCGAGCGCACGCAGATGCGGCCCTTCCACTTCGGGTCGGCGAGATCCTCGTAGGTGATCGCGTCTTCCTTCACGCGCTCCTTCGACGCATAGACGATGCGCCCGCGCATGGTGATGGCGAACCAGTGGTCCTGCGCGTCGCGATAGGGTGCCGGCACGTTGCCCTTGATCACGGCGTCGTCCACCGCCTGCGTCACGCCGGCGTCCTTGGCTTCCGACAGGCGGCCCGCGTCGACCGTGAACAGCAGATCCGCAGGGCTGTTCACCCCTTCAGCGGCGAGACGCTCGTTGAGGCCGGCGGAGGCGTACACGACGTTGACCTTCACCCCGGTCTTCTGCGTGAAGGCCTTGAACATCGGGTCGATGAGTTGCGGCTCGCGATAGGAGTAGACGTTGACCTCGCCTTGCGCCTGCGCGGGCAGGCTCGCAAACACCGCAGCCGCGGCGCTGACGACGAAAGCTGCTGCGCTGGTTCTCGAGAAGATCGCTGTCATCGACGTCCTATGGCTCCGCCTGATCATCCGTTTGCGCCGTCGGGGCACATCGGGGCCCAGAAAATGAAACATGATCTTTATTGTCAAGTTTCAAATCGTCTCCGGGACGGAGATTGGAATGCTTCTAAGAGCTGCCCCGCGGCAACGCGGGATTTTCTCGATGAATGCCGGCCAACGGCGGGTTCAGAGGCAATTCAGCGCAGCTTGCGTAGGCTGATCTCGAAGCCGGGCAATCGTGCTCCGGCAACCCGCCCATTGGCCAAGAGACGTGCCATGAAAGCCCCCTTTCTAATTGCCGCTGCCCTCCTCGCTGCCACGACCACTGTCGCCAGCGCCTATGACTACCCGACCGACTATCGCAAGGCCCAGATCGACGCCCGCCGCGCCGAGGAGGCGGCCCGCATCCGCGAGAACCGTCACTACGGCAATCTCACGCTGCTGGAGAAGTGGCGCCTGCAGGCCGAGCAGCGCCGGATCGCTGAGATGGAGCGCAACGCGCTGCGTGACGGGCACATCAGCCGGCAGGAGCAGTACGACATCAATCGCGCGCTCAATCGCGCCAGCCGCGACATCTATCGTGAGAGCCACGATGGCCAGGTAGCCTGGTGGCGCCGCTGGTAACCGTGCGCCTCTGACATCAGGCCTGCTGTGTCCGGCCAGGGCAGAGCGGGCCGTTGTCAGTCCGGCAGCAGATTGCGCGGCGGCACGGGATAAAGCCCGCTTTCACCGAGCATCAGGACGGAAATCTGGTCGCCGCCCAGCACCTCAGCGAACGCGCGATCGAGCACGTTCAGGCCGCCCGTGAAGGCGCCGAACGCCGGCAGCACGATCCGCCGTCCATCGCTGATGAAGCAGCGCCGCCGCAATGAGATGCCGCGGCCTGCGAGCCGCGCGACCGGATGCAGGTGGCCCGCAATCTCGCACCCCTCGTGCGGCGCGTGCGGAGCATGCCGCAACGTCATCCCGTCGATGAGGAGTTCGCTCGCGACATCTCCGCCGACACGCGCCGAAATCTCCGGATCGTGATTGCCGGCGATCCAGATCCACTCGCGCCCGCGCTGCAGGCCGTGAATGGTCTCGAGATCCGCGTCCGCGATGTCCGCTGCACACCGCGCCGAATGGAAGCTGTCGCCCAGCGCAATGACACGCGCCGGCTGGTAGCGCGCGATCGCATCCTGCAGGCGGCGAAGGGTCTCGCGCGTATCATAGGGCGGCAGAAACAGGCCGCGGCCGGCAAAGTGCGCACCCTTTTCCAGGTGCAGGTCTGCAACGAGCAGCGCGGACTGCGCGGGCCAGAACAGCACGCCGCAGGCATCCGCGACGAAGGTCGCTTCGCCGAGCCGCATGCACTGTGCCGTCACGTCCACGACGAGCTGCGCCTTCGCCCCCGACCTTGCCCCCACGGCTCCCCCGCTTCCTGCGTCTTACTCTAGCGCGATCCCCAGCTTGGCCGCCGCCGCGTCACCCATCGCCTCGCGAATGAGATCGGCGGCACTGTCGCGCAGCACGTCCTCGGCGACGCTTCCCCCATAGACCATCTCCCGCCCGATCTCCAACATGACGGGCACGGCCAGTGGAGAAACGCGGCTCAGGGGCTGGTAGCGGATGTGCCCCTTGATGCGGCGCAGGAACTCGCCAAGCCGCGCGATGTCGAGAAGCCCGGTCGCAGCATCGGCCCACGCAGCCTCGAGCAGGATGTGGCCGGGATCGTGGCGGCGCAGCACGTCGTAGAGGAGATCCGACGAGATGGTCACTTGCCGCCCGTTCTTGGTTCGGCCGGGGTGATTGCGCTCGATGAGGCCCGCGATCACGGCGTTGATGCGGAACGTGCGCTTCATGAGGCTGGATTCGGCGAGCCAGGCATCGAGATCGTCGCCGAGCATGTCCTCGTCGAAGAGGCTTGCGAGATCGAGACGCCCGTCCGCGATCATGCTCCCGAGGTCGCCGAGCCCCCAGATGGCCAGCGCATAGTCGCTCGCAACGAAGCCGATCGGCCGCGCCCCCGCCCGATCCAGCCGCCGCGTCAGCAGCATCCCCAATGTCTGATGCGCGAGCCGCCCTTCGAACGGATAGATGACGAGATAGCTCTTCGCGCCCCGCGGAAAGCTTTCGACCAGCACTTCGCCGGCCGACGGGATGACCGAGCGTTCTTCCTGGATCGACAGCCACTCGCACACGGGGTCGGGCAGCCGGCGCCACGTCTGCGGCTCCGCGAGCATGCGCCGCACGCGCTCCGCGAGATGCGTCGACAGCGGAAACTTGCCACCGTTGTACGCCGGGATCGCGGGCTCCGGATCGAACGTGCGCGAGACGAAGGCTTCGGTCTCCTGCAGCCCCTCGAAGCGCAGCACCATGCCGGCGAACGCGAACGTGTCGCCAACGGACAGCTGCTCGATGAAATACTCTTCGAGCTCACCCAGCATGCGCCCGCCCATCAGCGGTCGCGGCTTGCCGTCCTTGCCGTGCCGCAGCCGTCCCGATCGCCGGCCGACGAGCCGGATCTTGATCATCGGGCTGTCGATGATCGTGCCGACGTTCATGCGGTACTGCTGCGCCAGCCGCGGATGCGCGAGGCGCAATTTGCCATCCCCCGCAGGCTTCAGCCGCGCGTATCGTTCGTAGGCTTTGAGCGCGTATCCCCCCGTCGAAACGAACTCGATGACGCGGTCGAAGTGCGCGCGGGAGAGGCCGGCATAGGGCTGCGCCGAGCGAACCTCTTCGAACAGGTCGTCGGGATCGAACGGCCCCGCGCACGCGCGGCCCCAGATGTGCTGGGCCAGCACGTCGAGCGTGCCCGCGCGATTGAGCACGGCATCGTGGCTGCCGGCCGCGGCCGCATCGATCGCCGCACGGCACTCGAGAACTTCGAACCGGTTCGACGGCACCAGCACTGCCCGCGACGGCTCGTCGAGCCGATGATTGGCACGGCCCACGCGCTGGATCAGCCGGCTCGCCCCCTTCGGCGCACCGAGGTTGATGACGAGATCGACATCCCCCCAGTCGATGCCGAGATCGAGCGTCGAGGTCGCGACCACGGCCCGCAGTGTGCCAGCGGCCATCGCATCTTCCACGCGCCGGCGCCGCGCGGCATCGAGCGAGCCGTGATGCAGCGCGATTGGCAAACCGGCTTCGTTGGCGCGCCACAGCTCCTGGAACATCAGCTCCGCCTGACTGCGGGTGTTGACGAAGATCAGCGACAGGCGCGCGCGCTGGATCGCGGCGTAGATCTCCGGCACGGCATAGCGCGTCGTGTGGCCAGCCCACGGCAGCGGCATCTCCGTCTCGAGCATGCTGAGATCCGGCGCCGCGCCGCCCTTCACCCAGACGAGATCGGACAGCGCCGTGATCGTGTCAGGGCTGCGCTGCGGCACGAGGAAGGCGCGCAACTCGCTCGGCCGCGCCACCGTCGCCGACAGTCCGACGCGGCGATGCCCCGGCGCCAGCGCTTCGAGCCGGGCGAGATCGAGCGCCAGGAGGTCGCCCCGCTTCGAAGCGGCGAGCGAGTGCAATTCGTCGAGCACGACGGTCTTCAACGAGGCGAACAACTGTGCCGCGTCCGCATGCGACAGCAGCAGCGCTAATTGCTCCGGCGTCGTCAGCAGGATATCCGGTGGCCGCGTGCGCTGGCTGGCCTTGCGCGCAGCGGACGTGTCCCCTGTGCGTTGGTCGATGCGGATCGGCAATCCCATCTCCCCGACAGGCGCCATCAGGTTGCGCGCAACGTCCGTCGCGAGCGCCTTCAGCGGCGAGATGTAGAGCGTATGCAGCCGCCTCTCGGTGTTCTTCGCGCTTCGCGCCTCCGCCAGTTCGATCAGCGATGGCAGGAAACCCGCCAGCGTCTTGCCGGCGCCGGTGGGCGCGATGAGGAGCGCCGAGCGTCCCTCCCGCGCCTTCTCGATCAGCGCGACCTGATGCGGCCGCACCTGCCAGGCGCGGTGCGCAAACCAATCCGCGAAGGCCTGCGGCAGCGCCTGAGCCGCGGGAACGCGATCACCCTTTCTCTCTCGGCCGCGCTCTCCTTTGAGGGCGACCGCCGCGGGGCGGAGCCGAGGTTTGGTCGGTGTGGAACTCTGCGACATGGCTCACAAGGTTGCATTTCGGCACCCGGGTGCCAATTGTCGAAGGACAGTGGGACCGGCTGGCGATTGTGGCCGGCGGCCCGCGCATGCTAAGGCAGGGGCCAAGATGGGCCCCAGGGGGCTCGACCTCCTGCGTCTGAAACGGAGACGGCCGCACATGGATCAACGCCAGTTCTTCGGCGACAGCGTGGCCGGCACGCTGATCCGGCTGGTGCTGCTGTCGATCGTGGTCGGCGTGGTGTTCTCCGCCCTCGGTATCAACCCCAGCAACATCGTCGACAGCATCCAGCGGCTGATCCGCCGCCTGACCGAACTCGGCTTCGACACGGTGCAGTGGGCAATCAGCTACTTCCTGTTGGGCGCCGTCGTGGTGTTCCCGGTCTGGTTCATCGTCCGCCTCCTGCGCAGCACCAAGCCCCGCGACCGGGCCTAGCTGCAATGCGGGCCGTCCCTCGCAGGGGGGCGCGCCCATAGCTTAGTCCGCAGGCCTGATCCTCGTCGTCGCAAGCCAGGAGCGCTCGCAGGCTCAGATGCGCCATTGCCTGCAGGGTCCGGCGGCCGGCCCCGATGCAGGGTTGCGTCTCGTGGTTTGGCGGTGGATCTAAGACAGTTGCCGTCCTGACAATGGCCGCTTGAGGCGCGTCCACCACCTTGGCAGCTTGCGTCCGGTGGCGACGATTGCTATCACCCGCCTCGCCTTACGCTGGCGGCGGTTGTGCTTCGGCATGCGCCGCCTGGACGTGTCCGGGGCAACCACTGTCCTCCGATTCACGAGGCAACCGGAAACGTAATTCCCGTCAAGGCCTTGGAGAGGTGGTCGAGTGGTTGAAGGCACCGCACTCGAAATGCGGCATACTCGCAAGGGTATCGTGGGTTCGAATCCCACCCTCTCCGCCATAAAAAGCCTTAGGACACTGAAATATAAGACGTTTTGCCTGATATGCCGGTCGAATTTACAAACTGACCATCAAACGACATCGGCAGAAGCAGCGTCCATCGATTGGCGGTCCCTGCCAGCTCTCCAAAAAATGCGATCCTGTTGTCAGCGTGCACCACGCGGATCGAGGTTTTCACGCGCTGCGTGGTTGACGAAAACGTTTGGCAGACCTCATCACGATAGTCGGACATTCAGGCTGCACTTTGGGGGCGGCTCGTGCGGATTTTTCTGTCAGCGGTTACTGACGAGTTTTGCGATTATCGAGATCAGCTTGCATCCGACCTGACGCGGCACAATGTCGACGTGAAGGTGCAGGAGGATTTTAAGGACTCCGGCACCGTTCTCCTCGAAAAGCTGGATCTCTACATCGCCAATTGCGACGCAGTCGTGCACTTGGTCGGCGACATGACAGGCTCAACCGCCGGACCGGAGTCGACGCAGGCCATCCTCGTCAAGTATCCGGATCTCACAGAACGGTTCCAGCCGCTGCGTGACGCTCTCAACGGCGGAGCCCCCATCTCGAATACGCAATGGGAGGCGTGGCTCGCGCTCTATCACGGCAAAGCTCTCTTGATCGCTCAGGCCGCGCCCTCGGCTGAGCGTGGTCCAGCGTATGCCCCAACGGCGGAAATGCGCGTCGCTCAGGAGCAGCATCTCGCGCGGCTGCGTGCCATCGGGCGCTATCCCGGCTCGACCTTCGCAAGCCCAGACGAACTGGCCAAGCAGATCGCATACACCGCCATCTTGGACCGGCTGGCAGAGGAATATGCCACCCTGCTCTCCCCGCGCGCGTCGGCCGTTCCGTCTGGCGCGCTAATCGGTGGACTGCTGATCATGCTCGCTGCTCCGGCTCTGGCGGATCAGTGGGGCAAGACGCTCGGCATGGCGGTGTCCGGGCCTCTGATGCTGGCGCTAGCGGCCTCGCTGCTAGTGCTCATGCTCGCCTACACGCGATATTTCGGCCTGCTGGGGGCGGGGGATGCGCCGCCAGGCTCGCCCGCTCGCCTGGGCTACGAGAGGTTTCGTGCGGGCCTCGCAGGAGGCGGATCGGCAGCGCAGCTCTACAAGCGCTGGCTGACGGCGTTCCTCGATCGCGTGGACGGCTTCTTCGGCGACGCCGGCCAGGCAGGGCTGACGCTGTGGCCGCGCGCCTTCGGCTTGAGGGCGCCGGCGCCGCTGTGGACCGCACCCTCGCTCGATCGCTGCCTGCTGCTGGCGCAGATCTACCCGATCGTGACGATCTACGTGCTATGGGCCTTCTCCGGGCACGTAGGCCCCGCCGAGAAGGTACTAGGCCTTGCGTCCGATGCACCTGGCTGGCAGCGCGGCGCGCTTGTGGCGAGCCTTGGTGTGGGCGCTTATTGCGCGCGACAAATCAAAAACGCGAAACGGTGGGTCGCAAAGTTTTTGTGGCTTGCAGCAGGCTTCGCTGTCGCCGCCGCTGCCGCTGGGGCTGCCGCATTTGCTGGTGCTGGCGCTGGCGCTGGCGCTGGCGCTATCGCCGTCGCTGTCGCTGTCACTGTTACTTTCACTTTCGCTGGCGTTGTCGCGGACGTCGTCGCTGGTGCTACCGCTGTTGCTGTCGCTGTAGCTGGAGCTGTCGTTGTCGCTGGTGTTTCCACTCTCGCTGAAGCTGACGCTGACGCTGTCACTGCCGCAATCGCTATCGCGGGCGCTGGCGCTCTCACTGGCGCTGTAACTGGCGCTGCACAGGCCATATCAAATTTTTCGATTGGGCGGCAGCGACAAGGCATGTTCCTGACACTGTTCGTTAGCTGCGCGATTTTGACTTGTCTGAGCGCGGCGCTGATGCTGGCTGCACACCCGAGTTGGAGAGAATTTGGCCCCTTGGTACTGTTTCTCAGCCTGCTCACGCTGCTCAACGCGCCGTTCGATTGGGCCTCGCTCGGGCTGACGCGGGCGCTGCTGCGCCGAGGGCTCGAGCTGCAGGGATGGTGGCCGCTGCTGCTCGCCGTCGTCGATGCGCTGCTGGCCGGCGTCGTCATCGCCCTTCTGGCGCTGGCCATGGTGCTCGGCGTGCAAATTTTTAACGCACTGGCGGTGCACGGCGGAGGTAACGCCCTCCTGCCGCTGCGTTCTTTGCTTGACGGCATCGCCGCAAAGCCCGGCGAGCCGGAGTATTGGTGGGTCTACGCCCTTTTGATCTCGACGCTCATCCCTAGTCTGCTCAACCTGATAATTGGCGGAACAGCACTGCTGCGCGGTGTGCCGATGGTATCATCGTTGCTACTGTGGTTCATGCCTGCTGGAGCGGCGGTGCCTACGCATGAACGCGCGTGGATGGCGGCCGTGCTGACCCTGCAGATGGCGCTTGGTATCATTTTTGGGCTGGTGGTCCAGGTCGGTCTCGCCTACCTGCTGCTGTTCTACCTGATGCCGACCGTTGGGCTGAGTCTTCTCGACATATGCCGAGCTCTGGTCGACCTCGACTTCCCGGCGACAATAATTCGAAGTGTGGTGGCGGTTCTCAAATAGCTAAGCGCCTTCCAGCGTCGAGCCACAGAGCTTGGCGATTGCACTGCAAGCGACGGCCAGACGTGCTCGATCCACACCGCTCAGAGTCGCTAGGTATGCAGAGTCGATGCTGCCGGCAATAAGCTGATCGACCATCATGCGGTTCACTTTCACACTCAACTCGGCGTCAGAAAGCTCACCAGCTTCGGGATGACATGCGACCAGCTCCGAGCATGAAAATTCCAATAGCTTTGACTTACCATCGACAATAGCCCTGCAAAGCACCTCATTCCCCTTAAGGCGTCGAAACACTGTCATCGCCTTTGAAGGGCTATCCAAGCGCCATCGCACAACGTCTCCTGGCTTAAAACCGTCCGATGCAGGTGACTTCCTCGATGATTTCGGTCGTGGTCTCCTCATACCTTCAGCCCATTTCTGGCCATCCACCGTTGACGACAAACAGACACATGCGCGCCCCCGTGTGAGAGCAAAGTGGCCAAATGCGACGATACTCTCAAATCGCAGTGAGTATGGAATGGTGGTCTCGATTTGCTCCGCGTGCAGCTATCGATGGATTTTCATGGCACCGCAAAGCGGCCGGGACGCCGCGCACCTGGGACGAATTGGAAGCTTCCTCAGCAGAACACACGATGGCCGACGCGATCTCTATGATGCCTTCGGCTACAAGCGCGAACTGACAGTTGCCGACTACTACGGCGCTTTCGAGCGCGGGGCGCTCGCAATCCGCATCGTCCGAGCTTTTCCCGCGGCCACGTGGCGCATCCGCCCACGCGGGACACCGTTCTCCCCAACTGCCGGCAAGCCAGTGGTAGAGGGCGGCCTCTAAGGGCAAATTCAGAAGCGGTGCGTGCCCGGCCCGTCTGCCGAAGGTCCGCGAGCGTGTGGGTGGGTGTTACGTGAAGTCTAGCGTCAGTTCGACTCCAAAGGGCATGCAGCAGCTCGCGCAAATGGTTGACGCGCACGACGGTTGGCGCGCGGTTGCCCTGCAATGCTTCGCTTCCTTGGCCCTCCTCGCTGTAACAGGCTGCGCTATGCCACCAAAACAGATGTCGGTGGCCGAAGCGGAGTGGCGCCATGGCTGCAAGGTTCGGCACCGGCATGTCGTGGTCGAAGATAGCGAACTCCTTTGCTGACGTCGCCGAGCGGAGGACGACTGAGAACAGCCACCCTTCTGCGCATGACGCTCGCGCGCCTTGGCAACAGCTCAGGCCTGCGCCCTAAAGGGGCACTTGTTAGATGGCGCTCGGCCAGACAGCCACAAGCTGCGCGCGAAACTCGAAGTTATGAGCCGTGGTGTGGAAGGGCCTAGGAACCAGACCTTCCGCCCTTGGCGAATCTTACTGGCGGCGGTTTTGGAGTTCGGCAATGCCGTGAAATGCGACAGCGAAACAAAGTTCCTTGTTGTCATGCATTCATTATCCTCTGCTAAGCTTTAGGGCGTTGGCTACAATTGGAGGTCCACATGAGGATGCGGCTCATCTCGTCCGTTGCGATTGCAGCCTTGACGATTTTCACCGCATCGTTCGCAGCCCATGCCGCATCATCGACAGCCAAGGTGGCAAATGATCCGGTGGGCGGATACAGAGCAATGAAGGCCGCCTTATTGAACGTCTATCAAAGCTCTGGTTGGCCGGAGCATTCCGAGTACAAGCTTATTCCCTGCAGCACCATTGGATCGCGGACCAGTTTGCCGCCCTCTTACGATCCTCAGTTTTATGACTTCATGGAGAGCTGGGCGCAAATAATGCTCATGATCGAGCGCAAGTTGCAGACTGCGGGCTATCCTTCATCAGTATGGAGGCAGCCCCTTTTTACGCTCGAGCAGAGCGTTCTTAATCGCATCGCGGCTACACCTGCTAGTCAACGGCAATCACTCAGCCTGGAAACCGCCCTCGGTGATGGAGGGCGGTCCTGGCAAGACAACCCGGAATTGGTCGCACTGCTTCAGGCATTAAGCAGATATCGCATCACTCATCCTAACCTCGAAGAGATACATGAGGGTGGGGAATGCGGAGACGGCGATATCACCATGCGGATCGAGGTCTCGCCACCAGGAGCGCGCACCTGGT
>RXJK01000194.1:0-2241 GCA_003963125.1 Hyphomicrobiales bacterium | reverse complement strand
CGAGTTCCATTATCGCCTTTGCAAGGCCCAAGGCATCGATCCCCTTGATGTCAATCAATGCGACCGTTGGGTCGAAGCCGTGACAGACGTTATCGCGCTTGCAGGTGACTATCGATATCTGGCTGTTTGGCCGGACGGCACAAGGCGCACGGGCCTACTGAAGCTCAACGGGAAGCAATTCAGCGGCACGCCTATTTACATTCGGCGCTAGCAAAACGGTCTTTGCGACCATCAAATTGCCATCTGGCCTCGTGCGATAAAATCGAGCAACCGGTGAGTCGCCGCCGCCAAATCATCATCGGGCACCATGAACGCGTTTTTCCGTGCGAACGACGCGATGTCGGCAGGAAGCTTAGACGCCGATGGCATTCTCGCTCCACGTACCAGCACCGGAATTATCGGAATATCGAGCCCCAGGGCCGTCCTGACCTCCAAGCGGACGTAATCGTTAGGGTCGAACAGCCCTGATTTTGCATTCGGATCTGAGGCATCGCTCCAGTTAGGCCCGATTAAGACGAACACAGCCTCTGCTTGGCGGATCGCAACTCGGATTTCTTCTACGAAGTCGACGCCTGCCGGAAGCCGTTGCGTATCAAGAAACACCTCGAAGAATGATGAAAGTTGGCCGGCCAAAGCAGAAGCCTCGGAAGCCGTGTCTGCTCGTCGGTACGATATGAAAATATTGCCTCCTCGCTGACTGTGAGGATCGGCCACCCGACGTGATAGCGCCGACCAGCGCAGAAGCTTGCGGCGTCGCGCAAGCTGCAAACCGATAATCATCGTCAGTCCAATTGCGACCATCATCAAACTTGCCACGAATACCGTCGAAACCGCAAATCGCGACGGCGCAGTCCAAAGCATTCCTGCCTCATAGTTCGCCATTGCAAGCTCGGGAAGGCCGAGGAAGGGACAATTGTCTCGCAGTTCCGGCAGTTGCAGTGCTTCGGGCGCGCAAGCAAACCCCTTTAATCGCCATCCTGTGGAGAGAGGCCACAAAGGCGTGGTCGGTATATGAAACGCAAAAAGCGAAACTATGAGAAGAAGGATCACACTAGCAATGAGAACGGATAAGCCCCACGCCCGTACGCGACGGTCTAGCCGGTAGAGAGAGATAAGCTTTTCGCGTGCAACTACGCTCGCGCCCCCGATCAATGCTAATAGAGTAGAGGTAGCAATCACCCCAGCTTCAATCAACTCAGCCGTCATCGCCCCTCCATGTTTGGCTGCGCTCCCTTGATCCTATCATGTCGAAAGAAGGGGAGAGCAACGCACGGCGCGGCGGAGCATGTGTCCGCCAGGGAATTGCTCTAAGTGGCTGAATTGAATTCCAATTTTGTGCGATTTATTCCTCGAACGTACATGCTGACAATCAAAAGGCCGTCTGATCTAACCCCTTTTCGACTTCCGTTCTGACTCCGCTGCCGCGGCTAAAAGCATTGTGGCAAGATCACGAGCAACCTGGGTCGTCATCTGAAGAGAAACGGGCTCAAGCGTAGTTCCGCTGGATAAGCCGCCTTTCGGCGGCTCCGGGAAGAGACAATACGCAGTCATCCGGACCCCGTTGTTGGCCAGTCCTTCAGCAGAGGCACGTTGTGCTGTCGGCAAGTAATAGGGCCCCACACCTTGAGGTTTGAGAAGCTCCATGCACGTCTCCTAATGTGCCGGGCTAGGATTGTTGTCGGCACTGAGTTCGCCTATCAACAGGACACAATTGAGCCAATACCACGCGTCGGCTCGCGCGCGGTCAGTGCGGGTTGCAAGGAACGTCGCAATCGAACGCTCTGCCAGGGTCATGTAAGAGGGCATCACGATTGCACGGAGGTAACGCTGCTGTGCTGCCCCCACCAAACTGGGCCATCGAATGTGAGAAAATCGGCTTCTGATTCGGGTGGCTGACGAGGGAGCTCGCGATGAAGAAGTCGAAGTTCACTGAGCAGCAGATTGCGTTCATCCTGAAGCAGGCCGATGACGGGGTGTCTGTCGAAGACACGTGTCGAAAGGCCGGGATCTCCATCCAGACCTACTACCGTTGGCGCCAGAAGTACGGTGGGCTGATGCCCTCGGAGATGAAGCGACTGCGGCAGCCCGAGGAAGAGAACGTTCGGCTGAAACGGCTGGTCGCGAACCTTAGCCTGGACAAGGAAATGCTCCAGGACGTCATTCGCCGAAATGTATGGTTCGCCCCGTCCGTGCAAGGGACGTGAACGGTTGCCAAGAGCAGTCTGCGTAAATGTATCCGGC
>RXJK01000266.1 GCA_003963125.1 Hyphomicrobiales bacterium | reverse complement strand
TCCGGCGGCATGTGCCAGCGTGTCGTGATCGCGCTGGCCCTCGCCTGCCGGCCGCAGCTGCTCATCGCCGACGAGCCGACGACGGGCCTCGACGTCACGACGCAGAAGACGGTGATGGAGCTGATCGTCGAGCTGACGCGCGAGCGCGGCATGTCGACGATCCTCATCACGCACGACCTCGGGCTCGCGGCAACTTATTGCGACCGCGTGGTGGTGATGGAGAAGGGGCGGGTGGTCGAGACGGCGCTGTCGTCGACGATCTTCAAGGCTCCGGAGCACCCCTATACGCGCAAACTCATGCGCGCGACGCCGAAGCCGGGCGCCACGTTGCGCGGGCTGCTGCCGGAGGCGGAGGGCGAGGCGGCGACGTCGGCAGCGAGTGAGACAGCCAAGAGCGGCGGGGTGGCGGGTGAGCCGCTCCTGATCGTCGAAGGGCTCGTGAAGGAATATCCCAAGAAGGCGGTCGGTGGCGGGCTCGGCAAGCTGTTCGGGAAGGCCAACGAGGCCGACAGCATTTTCCGCGCGGTCGACGGCATCTCGTTCACGGTGAACCGCAGCGAGAGCGTCGGGCTGGTCGGCGAATCCGGCTGCGGGAAGTCGACCACGTCCATGATGGTGATGCGGCTGATCGACCGCACGGCCGGCAAGATCGCCTTCGACGGCACGGACATCGGCGCCATCCCGGCCCGCAAATTTGCCCGCCTGCCGCTGCGCAAGCGGATCCAGATGGTGTTCCAGGATCCAACCGACAGCCTGAACCCCCGCTTCACGGCCGCTCGCGCCATCGCCGATCCCATCCTGCAGCTCGGCGACTTCAGGGGGGCCGATGCCGTACGGGCCAAGTGCGAGGAGCTTTCCCGCCTCGTCGGCCTGCCGACCGAGTTCCTCGACCGCTTCCCGCACCAGCTTTCGGGCGGGCAGAAGGCCCGCGTCGGCATCGCCCGGGCGATTGCGCTCAACCCGGATCTCGTTATTCTCGACGAGCCGACGGCGGCTCTCGACGTGTCGGTGCAGGCGGTGGTGCTCAACCTTCTCCAGGAGCTCAAGGAGAAGCTGGGCATGAGCTACCTGTTCGTGTCGCACGACCTCAACGTCGTCCGGCTTCTGTGCGACCGCGTGATCGTCATGCGGGCGGGCAGGATCGTCGAGGAGGGGCCGACGGACCGCGTGCTTTTCGAGCCCCAGGCCGAGTATACCCGGGAGTTGCTGGCGGCCATCCCGCATCCGCCGGCGTAACCTGCCAAGTGGCCACCTATCAGGAGTATGCATGCAGCCTGACGACGACACGCTCACGGCCCTCATCGAGGCGCACGCCAAGGCCCTGCGCCTGACGATCGAGCCGGAGTGGATGGCCTCGGTGAAGGCGCATCTGGCCGTGTCCTATCGTCTCGCCGGCATCGTCGAAGAGGTCGAACTCCCCGACGAGAGCGAGCCTGCGCCGGTGTACGAGGCCTGAGGCATGTCGACCAATCCTGAAACTGCGGGGGCCTGGGCCACGGCCACCGAAATCGCCGCCGATGTGCACGCCGGAACGACGAGTGCGACCGCCGTGATCGAGCGGACGCTCGCCCGCATCGCCGAACTCAACCCGCGGCTCAACGCGTTCACGGCGACGACCGCGGAACGGGCGCTGGCGAAAGCGCGCGCGATCGATGCCGCGCGGGGCAAGGGCAACGGGCTCGGCCCACTGACCGGCGTGCCGTTCGCGGTGAAGAACCTGTTCGACGTGAAGGGCATTCCCACGCTCGCGGGCTCGAAGATCAATCGCGCGCATCCGCCCGCATCGGCGGATTCTCCCCTGATCGAGCGGCTGGAGGCGGCCGGCGCCATTCTCGTCGGCGCGCTCAACATGGGCGAATACGCCTACGACTTCACCGGCGAGAACGCGCACGATGGGCCTTCGCGCAATCCGCACGACACCACGCGCATGACCGGCGGGTCATCGGGCGGGTCCGGCGGTGCGGTGGCGGGTGGACTCGTGCCGATCGCGCTCGGCTCGGACACCAACGGCTCGATCCGTGTGCCGTCTTCGTTCTGCGGCCTGTTCGGGCTGAAGCCGACGTACGGGCGTCTCTCCCGGGCGCGCTCGTTCCCGTTCGTGTCCAGCTTCGATCACCTGGGGCCGCTGGCCCGCAGCGTCGCCGATCTTGCGGTGAGCTACGACGCCATGCAGGGGCCCGATGCAGAAGATCCCGTCTGCACCAAGCGGGGCATCGAGCCGGTGGCCGAGGTGGTGCGGCGGGGGGCCGACGGCCTGCGCATCGCGGTTGCCGGCGACTACTTCAAGACGGGCGGACACGCGGAAGCCTACGCGGCCGTCGATCGCGTCACGAAGGCGCTCGGCGTCTCGCGCGAGATCGTGATCCCGGCAGCAGGCCGCGCGCGGGCGGCCGCCTACATCATCTCGGCGAGCGAGGGCGCGTCGCTGCATCTCGATCGCATCCGCACGAGCCCCAAGGATTTCGATCCGGACGTGCGCGACCGCCTGATCGCCGGCGCCATGATCCCGGCGAGCATGGTCGTCAAGGCGCAGAAACTGCGGCGGTGGTATCGTGAGCAGGTGCTCGCGCTCTTCAAGGGCGTCGATGCCATCATCGCGCCTGCCACGCCGACCGTGGCACCGCTGATCGGGCAGAAGACGCTGGTGCTCGATGGCGTCGAGATGCCCTTGAGGCCGAATATCGGCATCTTCACGCAGCCCATTTCGTTCATCGGCCTGCCGGTCGTGGCGGTGCCGATCCCGCTGCAGCCGATGCCGATCGGCGTGCAGATCATCGCGGCGCCGTGGCGCGAGGACATCGCGCTCAGGATCGCGCACACCCTGGAGCAATCCGGCGTGGCGGCGGCGCCCAGACCGAAGCTTTGAGGGAGCCTTGCAGATGGAGATCAACATCCCCGAGGTCGTGGCCGAAGTGACGGCCGAGTTCCAGCGCTACGAAAAGGCGCTGACGACGAACGACGTGACGACGCTCGACGCCATCTTCCACGACGATCCCAACACGATCCGGTACGGCATCGGCGAGAACCTCTATGGCTACTCCGAGATCGCCGCGTTTCGCGCGGGCCGCCCCGCGATCAACCTGATGCGCCGCATCGAGCGGACGAAGATCACGACCTACGGCCGCGACTTCGCAACGGCCTCGACGCTGTTCTATCGCGACAGCGCGCCCGGCAAGGTGGGCCGGCAGATGCAGACGTGGATGCGCACGCCCAAGGGCTGGCGCGTCGTCGCGGCGCATGTGAGCGTCATCGACGAACCCAAGAAATAACGACAACAAAGCAGTTGGTGATGTCCAAGCGCGAAATACCCCTCGATCTCGCCGGCCTGAAACGCGCCTATGCGCGCGGGCTTTCGCCTGCCGCGGTCATCGAGGACATCTACGACACGATCGAGCGCGTCGCCGACCCCGGCATCTTCATTACGCTCCTCGACAAGAAGAAGGTGCTGAAGACGGCGCAGTCCTTGCGCAAGGCCGATCGCGAAAGCCAGCCGCTGTGGGGCATTCCCTTCGTCGTGAAGGACAACATCGACGTTGCCGGGCTCAAGACGTCGGCCGCGGCGCCGGCGTTCGCCACCAAGGCGAAGCGCAACGCGACCGCCGTGCAGAAGCTGCTCGACGCCGGCGCGATCCTTGTCGGCAAGACCAATCTCGACCAGTTCGCGACGGGCCTCGTCGGCGTGCGCACGCCGCTGCCGGTGCCGAAGAACTCGTTCGACGCGAAGATCGTGCCCGGCGGTTCGAGTTCTGGATCGGCGGTCGCAGTGGCGCGGGGTATGGCGGTGTTCTCACTGGGCACCGATACGGCCGGATCCGGCCGCGTGCCGGCCGGGCTCAACAACATCGTCGGTCTCAAGCCGTCGGTCGGCGCGGTGTCGAGCGTGGGCATGCTGCCCGCCTGCCGCACGCTCGACTGCATTTCCGTGTTCGCGGGGACCGTGGATGATGCGTGGGCCGTCTACGAGGTGATTGCGGGCGCGGATGCCGAGGATGCCTTTTCGCGACCCATTGCGCTCGGCGCGCTGGGGGCCGCGGCGCCGAAGCTGCGGCTCGGCGTGCCGCGCGCCAAAGACCTCCTTTTCTTCGGCGACGCTGCGGCCAAGGCGCACTGGAAAGCCTGCGTCGCGCTGGCGGAGGAGATGGGCGCGGAGCTCGTCGACGTGGACTTCACGCCGCTGTTCGAGACCGCGGCGCTCCTCTACGACGGTCCTTGGGTGGCCGAGCGCTACCAGGCGCTGCGGGAGATCATGGAGACACGCGCGGCGGACCTGCATCCCGTGACGCGCGCCGTGATCGAGAAGGCCAAGGGGTTCTCGGCGGCGGATGCCTTCGCCGGGCGGTACCGCCTCGAAGAATTGAAGCGTGCGGCCGAACGGCTGATGGCGGGGCTCGATGCGCTGATGGTGCCGACGGCGCCCTACGCGCCGAGCGTGAAGGACCTCGACGCGGACCCTATCGTGCCGAACATGCGGCTCGGGACCTATACGAACTTCGTCAACCTGCTCGACATGTGCGCCCTCGCGGTGCCCGGGCCGATGCGGAAGGACGGGCTGCCGGCGGGCATCACGCTGATCGGCAACCGCGGGCGCGATGGGGCCATCGCTTCCATCGGCCGCGTGTTCCAGCACAAGGCGGCGAAGACGATGGGCGCCACGGGGCGCCCGCTGCCGCCGCTGGCACAGCTTCCTGCCGTCGCGCCGGCCGGCATGATCGAGATCGCGGTTGTCGGCGCGCACCTCTCCGGCATGGCGCTCAATCACGAGGTGCGCAGCCTCGGCGGCGTGTTCGTGCGCGCGGTCGAGACGGAGCCCTGCTACGAGCTTTACGCGCTGCCCGGTGGGCCGCCGAAGCGGCCGGGCCTGATCCGCGTCGCAGCCGGTACGGGGCATGCGATCGCGACCGAGGTGTGGGCGATGCCGGCGGACGGGTTCGGCCGGTTCGTCGCGGGCATTCCGGCGCCGCTCGGCATCGGCACGCTGCAGCTCGCCGACGGCACGCGGCCCAAGGGCTTCCTGTGCGAGGCGGAAGCCGTGCGCGGGGCGAAGCACATCTCGTCCTTCGGCGGCTGGCGCGCCTTCATGGCCGCGCACGCGTAGGCTGCCAGCGGCAGTCGAGATCAATGCGGAGCAAGTTCGCCGCGTGCGAGCAATCTCGCAATGGCGTGAACCCCGCCTGCGCGGGGTTGGCCCCGCGCGTACCCCACCGCATCCGTCATGCCCGCGAAGGTGGGCATCCACGCAAGCTGCCGTTGATCGCGAACCTTCCGAAGAATTCGACCGAACTGCAGTGCATGCGTTCTTGGAAGACTTGAGTGGGCACGGCTGCCCGGGGCCTTAACGCGTTGAGTTTCACCTCAATGGGGAAAGGTCCCGGCTCTCGCTGCGCTCGGCCGGGAATGCATACTGGGAGGGCGGCGGCGCCGAGGCCGAAAAGGAAACGGTACGCGAGGCGCACAAACGAAAATGGAGCGGCGCGGGCCGCTCCATTTGGCATTTCAGATCGGTTGTCGCGGTCAGTGCGGCGTGCCGCTCCAGATGCGGCGCTTGGCGGCGCCGAGGAGGCCGGCCGTGACGACGAGGTAGAGCATCACCAGGAGGCCGAGGCGCTTGCGCTCTTCCAGGCGCGGATCGGCGGCCCACGACAGGAACGCGGTGACGTCCTTGGCGTAGTTGTCGACGGTAGCCGGAGTGTCGTCGTCGTACTTCACGAGGCCGTCGCCGCCGGCGAAGGGGTTCGGCATCGCCGTCTGCCCGCCGGGGAAGGCCGTGTTGTAGTTCATGAAGTCCGCCATCTTCATGTCCGCCGGCGGATCCTTGTAGCCGGTGATGAAGCTGTAGATGTAGTCGGCGCCGGCTTCCTGATAGCCGGTGACGACGTCCTTCACGAGATTGACAGGGAACATGTAGAAGGGCGCCGTGCTCTCGACGCCGCGGGCGCGGGCGACGAGAGACAGGTCCGGCGGCAGGGCGCCGTTCTGGGCCGAGCGCGCTTCCTGCTCGTTCTTGTAGGGCGAGGGGAAGTAGTCGGAGAGAAGCGCGGGGCGCTTCTTGACCTTGCCTTCGTCATCGGGCGCCGCATCGACCTGATAGGTCGCGGCGAGAGACTTCACGGCCGCCTCGGGGAGTTCCGGTCCGCCCTTCTCGACCAGGTTGCGGAACGCGATCCGCTTCAGGCCGTGACAGCGCGAGCAGACCTCGGCGTAGACCTTGAGACCGCGCTGAAGCTGCGCGTTGTCGAAGCTGCCGCGGATGCCGCCGAAGGTCCAGGCCTGAGGACGGATCTCCTGGTGATG
>RXJK01000250.1:15392-35954 GCA_003963125.1 Hyphomicrobiales bacterium | reverse complement strand
CCGCATCGAGGCTGCTCGCGTCCGGGGCCTGGCCGTCCGCCAGCGTCTCAGCGAAGTCTTCCAGCGGGAG
Organism: Hyphomicrobiales bacterium; assembly: GCA_003963125.1. Lineage (GTDB taxonomy): Bacteria > Pseudomonadota > Alphaproteobacteria > Rhizobiales > Hyphomicrobiaceae > AWTP1-13. Next base: position 35,884 of record RXJK01000250.1, on the reverse strand, counting down.
ATGCATGCGCCGCCCTTTCCGCCGCAAGGTATCGACCAGCTTGTTATGGGCGATCGCCCGCACCCACGGCAGCAACGGCTGCTGATCGTCCCAGGTGTCCCGCTTCAGATGTACGGTGAGCAGGGTCTCTTGAACGACATCCTCGACTTCCTCGGGGCCCGCGCCGTACCGCGCGAAGGCCGATCGCGCGAACGCCCGCACCACCGGGGCCAGCGCTTCCAGCGTCCGCTTGTAGCTGTCAGCATCGCCCTGCCGCGCCGCACGCATCAGTCCGGCTAGCGTACTTTCCCGGTCCGACACTCGCTGATTGTCCCCTCTTACGACGATGCAGGCGCGAACATTACACGCGACTACCGCATTCCTGGCCCCCGCACAGCCATTAACACAGTTGCGTGACCAAGGCGAAGCCCTGGGCCGCGCCGAAAGTAGGCTGGCCCGGCCGCCCCGGGGGTGTGATCCATGACCTGCGTCGGGGCGTTGACCCTCCGTACGCCGACACATGACGCGAGAGCAGGCGATGACGGTGATGACCAGAGGCGAGCCGAAGGCCGAGACATCCATCGAGCCGGGTGACCTTTTGCTCGTGGAAGACGACGAACTTCTTGCCGGCCGCCTCGCAAGCGCGCTGTCGGAACGCGGTTTCCAGGTCGTTACCGCGCGCAGCCTCGCCGCGGCGCTCGATGTCCTCGCCACGTTCCGCCCCCAGTTCGCCCTCGTCGACGTGCGCCTCGGCGACGGGAGCGGCCTCGATGTGGTGCGCGCCATCCGCAAGGCCCGGCCATCGGCGCGCATCGTCGTCGCGTCGGGTTATGCGAGCCTCGCCGTAGCGGTCAGTGCGACGAAGCTTGGCGCCGACGACGTGCTCACCAAGCCGGTCAATGCCGACGAGATCGCGGACTCTCTGCTCGCCCCCAAGGGCGCGCTACCGCCGCCCCCGACGCACCCCCTCCGCCCCGAGGACAAGGAGTGGGAACTGATCCGCACGGTGCTTTCGGATACGGGTAACAATCTATCGGACACGGCGCGACGTCTCAGCATGCACCGGCGGACGCTGCAGCGCATCCTGCGCCGGCACCAGATCGGGGCCGTGACGAAGTGACCGGCCGGCCAGCGCCGGCGCTCAGAGCGGAATGCGCACGATCACCGGCTTCTCCCGGCCGAGCCTATCGGCCTCGATCCGCTTGACGATGAAATCGGCGACATCGACCCGGGCAACAATCCCGTTGCGCCATGCGCCGGGGCTCGTCAGCACGCGATAGTTGCCGACGCGGTGGCAATTGACGAGCACACCGGGGCGCACGATGAGCCAATCCGTGTCGCTACTCTCGATCAAACCTTCCTGCACCGACTTGTCGTCGTAGGCCCGCCCCAGCACCAGTTCGAAGGGCAGCCGCTGCAGGAAGCTGATGCTGGCGCGGCTATCTCCCGCGCCGAACCCCGTCACGCACACGATCTTGCGCACGCCGGCCTTGGCCATCTCGGAAAGCAGCACCCGCGTGGCGCTGGAGAAGAGGCTGACGGGCTTGCTGAGGAGATCGAGCGAGGCCGGCACACCAAGCGCCTGCACCACGACATCGGTGTCCACGAGGGCACCAGCAACATCGCGAGGGTTGAGCGCGTCGCCCTTGATCGCGGTGATCGCATGGGCTGCAGAACCGGGGAGCGTCCCCCGCCGGGACAGCCCGCGCACGATGTGGCCCCGCGCGGCCGCCGTCTCGCACACCGCGAGGCCGATCCCCTGACTGGCACCGATGACCAGGATGCGCGCCACGCTGTCCTATCCCTTCCGCATCTATTCTATTACCCGCGCACACGGCCAAGGTCAGGGGAGCCAGGAAACCCTAACCCGCCTTTGCGACAGCCACCGCCACCTCGTTGCGCCGCAGGAAGGGAATGGTGAAGGGCGGATCGTATCCCATGAAGTAGGGCTCGCCCTGCGGCTTCCACGCGGTTCCGGCCAATGTCTCGATGAGGGCCTTGCGCTTCTCGTCCACGCCCCGCGTCGTTCCACTGAACCGCAGCACGGCGACGGTCTCGGGCGGCTGCGTAACGATCTTCACCCGCGGGTCCGTGGGCACCGGGGCCGCATCCGCGCTCACCGCGCCAGGCAGGAAGAACAGCATGCGCGTCTCGCCCGCGGTCTCGTTGACCTGCACCGGGGCCGTCATGGCAAGACGCGTCGGCTCCTGCACCTTCACGGGCGCCGTCATGGCAAGCCGTGAACCAGACGTGTTGGCCCCGGCGATGTAGGCGAACAGGAGGCGGAAGGCCTCGCCGCGTCCCGCGTCCCCGCCCTTCTCGACCGTCACCGCAGCCGCCGGACGCGCATCGTACTGGCGCACCTCAACGGCCGCAGGTAGCGTCGCGATGACCGCGTACCGCGGCTCCTCGATGATCCTCAAGCCGAACACGCCGAGCGCGGATTCCACGCTCAAAACCGTGTAATACCAGATCGTCGACCACATGCCCTGGTCCTCCGTACGTCTACGGAAACGGCCAGAGGCACCACCTGGATCAGCTCAGGGCCCGATCAGGCACTCCGCCACCGCCCGGATCGGCCCGCGCTCGATAGAGCTCATGGCCTCAAGCAGGCGGTCGATCGCGTCCGGCGGCAACACGAACGCTGCATTCTCGCGCGCCTTCTTGGCCACCTCGTCCTGCGTCAAGGGATGGCCCGGCGAGCCTCGGTTGATGTCGAGGCGCTTCTCGAGCACGCGTCCGTCGTGAAGCCGCATGCGCAGCCAGCCGGGGTAGTACTCCGGAAAGGTCGTTTCGTCGGGTCCCGCTACCCGATAGCGCACCCGCCTTGCGAGCGCGAGCACGTCTTCGCGCTTCAGGTAGGCCGCCGTGAAGGTCCTGTGGTCGACCGTCCCGTCGATGAGAGCCGCCGCCACCGTCAGCGGCAGGCTGAACTTGGCGATGTACGGCGTCACCGGGTGGGCCCTGAGAGCCGCGGGTTCGCAGATGAAAGGCACTTCGATCTCGGGAACGATGGCCTCGATCTCGACGATGTCGTCCACCGCCACGTCCTGCGCGCGCAGGCCCAGGGCGCAATCGATGAACGCATGCAGGAAATGGCAGCACGGATAGGGCTTGATCGAAACCTTCGTCAGTTCCCACACCTGCCCCAGTGCCTTGGCCAGCTCGCCCGTATCCGACCCGGCGAGCGTCCCGTGCGTGGCGATGATGCCGGCCGCCCCTTCCAGCACGGTCAACGGCCCGGTCATGCCGCCCTTGGCGAGGTAAGCTGCCGCGATGCCGGCGTGCGCCGCCCAGCCCGTATGCAGGATCTTCGCCGACGAGCCGTTGATCTGATACTCGTTAATGCCGCTGGCCTGGCTTCCGGCAAGCCCCATCGCATGCGTCATCTGCTCGGGCGAAAGTCCGAGAAGCTTCCCCGCCGCGACCGCCGCGCCGAACACGCCCGCGATCGACGTGGTGTGATAGCCCCGCTGATGGATGGTGCCCCGTGCTGCCATTCCGATCCGCGCTGCGACTTCCCAGCCCGCGACGAACGCCGTCAGCACGTCCCGACCGGCCGCATCGAGATGTTCGCCCAAGCCGAGCAGCGTCGGCGTGAGGATCGCGCTGCCATGCACGATGGCGATCGTGTGCGTATCGTCGTAGTCCGCCGCATGACAGGCGATGCCGTTGGCGAGCGCGGCGTAAGGCGCGGCAAGCGTGGCAGACGTGCCCCAGACGCGGGATGAACCCGCCGCACCGGGTATCGCTGAAATCCCCGAAAGCGCGTTGCGCGGCATGGCCTGCGCCGAGCCAAGCAGGCCGACACCAATCGCATCCAGGACATGCCGCTTCGCGCTGTCGATGACTTCGGGCGGCAGATCCTCGAAGCGAAGCCCCGATGCGAAGGCAGAGAGCGCTTGTGCCGGTGTCATCGAGACCATCCCCTCATCCCTTCGCTCGAAGTTAAGACCCCACGCGGGCCTGCGTCGCGATCCGCAGCCACAGGTTCGTCCGCGGCACGAAAATTCGCTGAAAATAGCCTTGCTGCATGGGATTTGCCGACATGCACACCTCGATGACGAACCCGATGGTCTTCGCCGGCACCGCGATCTTCTTGCAGATGTCGCGCGGGATTTCCTCGATGCGCAGATCGTAGGTCATCATGCTCACATTGAGATTGAGTTCGCGGCGCAGGTTGACGCCCTCGAGCGGCTTGGTCTGGCCGCGCCGCGCATGATCGTAGACGCGCGCATCGATGATGAACTGGCTATAGACCAGGAACTCGTGGCCGATGTTGACGATGCGGTCGACCTGCACGACCTCGGACTCGACCCAATGCAGGTGCAGGTTCCACGATCCGCGCTCCGAATGCCGCCAGACGCGGTCGACCTTCGGATAGACGACGAAAAACCGCTCGTGCCGGTCGTCACTGAAGAGGAAGTGCCAGACCGTGTCGACGGACTTGGGCTCCCGGCTGACGAAGCTTCCCGCCCGGCCCTGGCGGCGCTCCACCGTCCCTTCGTGCACGAGATCGCGGTAGGCCTTCTGCACGGTGCCGAGGCTGAGCCCGGTGACCTGCGCAAGCTCCTGTTCCGCAGGCAGCCGGTCGCCGCGCTTCCAGAAGCCGTCGCGGATGCCGGCGAGAATGCAATCCCGCAGCTGCGCGTATTTCGGCAAAGCTTTGCGGCGCTTCTGCGCGTAGCGATCCCAGAACTGGCGCGCCGAAGCGGATTTGGTAACCGCCGCCGGTTCCGCACTGGCACGATGTGAGCGGCGAGGAGTGAGTTCGACCAATTCGTCGGCCGGAGCCTTACTTCGTGGACGCATAAAGCCTGCAGAGTTCGAAATGGACAGGGCATTGGATCGGTCTTGGCCTGCGTTACCCATCCGGCGCCGCTGCGTCAAGGACGAGGGTCGGGAAGAGCCGTTCGTGCCGCCGTTTCGAAGCACAGGATCTCAATCCCCCTGCAGATCGTGCACGTTGTCGAAGAAGGCCTCTTTCCACGACCCCAGCTGGTTCTTCATGTAGCCGGCCTTGTGCATGTAGTCGGCAAACGCCATCACCTTGCGCGGTGTCGGCGAGAAGGTGAGCATGTTCTCGTCGAGCAGCATCTTGTGGATCTCCTCGACGGTGAGCTTCGAGGGTTCCACCCGCGCGAAAAGCTCGGCCGCGGCGCGCTTGTCGGCCGCGATGATGTCCATCGCCTGCACCAGCGCCTTGAAGGTCGCCGTGTAGAGCTTGGGGTTCTGCGTCCTCCACTTCTCGTAAGCATACGCAGAAATGAGCGTATGGCGCCCGCCGACCACATCGTAGGAATTCAGGATCGTCCGCACCTTCGGGTTTGCCAGTTCCATCTGGATGAACGGCACCGTGGTCACGTGCGTCTTGACGACGGCGCCACCGGAGATCAGCGCAGCCACACCGTCGGCGTGAGCCATCGACACCGCGAGCGCCTCGAACTTGCGGCGCTGGTCCCAGCCGAATTCCTTGACCGTCGCCATCTCGAAAACGAGCGCGTGCTGGGTCCCGCGCCCGGCGGCCATCGCCACCCGGTCGCCGTCGCCAAGATCCCGGATCGACTGGATACGCGGGTCGATGGTGTTGAACACGATCGGCGAGTCGCAGATCGCCATCATGCCCTTCACCACCGACCGACCGACGGTCTTGTCCCAGACGTTCAGCATGACGCTGACGCCGGCCATGGCGATATCGGCACTCCCCGAGATCAGGGCGTCGGTCAGTGCCGGACCGCTCGAGAGATGCTGATAAACGACCTTGACGTCGCTGAGCCCCGCCTCCGCGGCATGCGCCTCGATCAGCTTGCGCTCGACGGCGACATACATGGGAAGATAGCTGAGGCCGAACCCGCTCGCGACACGCACTTCCTCCGCCGCCGCCCGGTGCGTCACGGGCAACGACAGAAGCAATGCAGCAGCGAGAGACAGAAGACGGCGTTTCGGACGCGCGACGGTCATGGCCGAGATCCCCTTGCGGATCATGTCATCAGAGGAGCTTGTCGAGATGAGGCGTCTCGATCGGGATCTCCATGAGATCTTCGCCGAAGAACAGGTTGCCCTTGTAGACCGTCGACATCTCCGCGATGACACGCTCGCGCATGCCGGGCTTGTCGAACTGCTCGGTGATGTGCGTGAGCACCAGGTTGCGTGCGCGCGTTTCCTGCGCCAGTGCTGCGAGTTCCATATGGCCCATGCACGAGCCCGCGAAGCCATCGTTGAGGCTCGTGCCGGAAATGTAGTGGCACATGTGCAGCAGCACGTCGCAGTCGCGTGCGAGGCCATACATGCTGTCGACGGGCCCGCTGTCGCCCGAATACACGAACACGCCCTCGGGCGTCTCGAGCCGGAAGCCGTAGGAATTCAGATACGGCTGGAAATGGCTGACGACGCCAGTCTTGAGGCGCCACGTACCTTCGCTGACGACGTCGCCGTCATGCAGTTCACGGACCTGCGGCACGGGCCGCAGCCGGGGCAACTTGCCGCCGCGGGCCTCGTAGATGCCAAGGCTCGCATCATGGCTCGTGCGCGCGATGAGGTCGTAGTCGAACGCGCCCTTGGAACCGAACAGGCGGTCGGTCATTTCCGCGAGCGGTGGCGGGCCGTATACTTTGAGCTCGGGCACGTGGCCGGCGCCCTGGTCCCAGCGCTGCAGCACCAGCCGCGCATAGTCGCCGCAATGGTCGTAGTGAAGATGCGTGAAAAACATGTGCGTCACGCGGGTCGCGGGGACGCCGGCTTCCAGCAGCCGTTGATGCGCACCGAACCCGTGGTCGAAAAGCATGACGCTATCGCCGATCTCGACGAGATGGCTCGAGCAGACGCGCCGCAGAGACGGCGTCGGCGTTCCGGTTCCAAGCAGACGAATGCGCATGACTACTCCTCGTTGGACAGACTTTGAATTGGCATCAGGACCGCTGCATGCCCCACCGGCGCACCGTCCGCGCTTCGATGCTGCGGAAGATCACGCTCTCGACGAAAAGACCGATCAGGATGACGCAGAGCAGGCCGGCGAAGACGGACGCCGTCTCGAGCTGATTGCGCATCTCGAAAATGAACCAGCCCAATCCGCCGCTGCGCGAGGAAACGCCGAAGACGAGTTCGGCCGCGATCAGCGTCCGCCAGGCGAAGGCCCAGCCGATCTTGAGACCGGTCAGAATGGAGGGGAAGGCGGCAGGGACGAGGATGAGCGCCACGAACCGCAGCCCCCGCAGGCCATAATTCTGGCCCGCGAGACGCTGGGTTTCCGACACGGCGAGGAAGCCGCTGTGCGTGTTGAGCGCCACCGGCCAAAGCACGGAATGCACGATCACGAACACGAGGCTCGGCGTCCCGAGCCCGAACCATTGCAGCGCCAGCGGCAAGAGCGCGATCGCCGGCAGCGGATTGAACATGGACGTGAGGGTCGCCAGGACGTCGGTGAAGATCCGCGTCGAAACGGCGAGCGCCGTCAGTGCGCCCGCGAGCGCGATCCCGATCGCATAGCTGATGGACAGCGCCTTGAGAGACGCCAAGATGCGTTCCAGAAGCGCTCCGTGCTGCAAGCCGTCGACCAGCGCTTCGACGGTCGCCGTGAGCGTCGGAAACATGAGCGGATTGTCGAGCCAGCGCGCATAGACCTCCCACACCGCCAGCAGCGCCGCCAGGATCACCAGGCGGCGCAGCCCGTCCACGTTGGCAAGCCGCGACCAGATGGACAAAGGCCTCTGAACGTCGCGCCCGGCGGCTGGCTCCAGGGCTGCGGCCACGTATTCCGCCCGCACCGGGGGCACGAGCCGCGCAGATGCTGCGACGCCCGAAGGCGCTAAGTTGCCCGTACTAGTGGCCATGACCGTCCTCGGCGAACAGCATGGCGTGGATTCGTTGGCTGAGAGCCGCGAATTCGGCGCCGCCCAGGTGCTCGCGGCCGAAGGCTTGCGCATTCAATTCCGCCTTCACGCGTCCCGGATGTGGCGACAGCACCAGGATGCGCGAACCGACGATGATCGCCTCTTCGATCGAGTGCGTGACGAACAGCACCGTGAAGCGCACATCATCCCAGAGCTGCAGGAGTTCTTCCTGCATGCGCCGCCGCGTCAGCGCGTCGAGCGCCGCAAACGGCTCGTCCATCAGCAGGACCGCGGGCTCCATCGCCATGGCGCGCGCAATCGCCGCCCGCTGCTTCATCCCGCCCGACAGCATGTGCGGATAGGCATCGGCAAACCCGGCGAGCTTCACCCGGCTGATGGCCGCGCGCGCCCGCTCCTTGATCTCCCGGCGCGGGAACGCCCGGCTGACGATCATCGGGAACATCACGTTCTGCAGGACCGTCTTCCACGGCAGCAGCTGGTCGAAATCCTGAAACACCATCATCCGGTCGGGCCCCGACGTGCTCACCGCCTGCCCTTTCAGGCGCACCTCGCCGGCGCTCGGCTTCGTGAATCCGGCGACGCACTTGAGGAGGCTGGACTTCCCGCATCCCGACGGCCCCAGAAGCACGAAGCGGTCGGCCGTGTAGACGTTGAAGCTGACCCCCTGCGTCGCCGTCACGACGCGGTCGTGCGTCTGGTACTGCAGCGTCACCCCGTCGACGGAGAGCAACGGGGCGATGAGGGGGGCGGCAGGCCCTCCGGGCGCCGGTGGAGACTGTCCATCCGCTTGGCCATCCTGGGCATCCGCTTCGCAGGGAGAAAGCATCACGCCTCCAAAACAGGTATAGCAATATGAGAAACGCTATATAGTGTTACTGTCAAGCCCATAAGCCGGGCACAGGCTGCCGCTTGCGCGGGCAAGCGCAGAACACCTCGGAAATTGCTGCTGAGCGCGGCCGACTGCACGCCGCGCGTCAAACGTGACGCGCGTGACAGCAGGCGGCAATTCGAGGCGCGCGCGAGACGTTACCTCGCGATCGGTCGCCACCGCCTCATCCACTGACGCGCAATTGACGCCACGGGCGACGGACAGTTGACGGCACTCCGCCAAAGTCGGCGCGAGATCGAGGCGAGACCTCTCCCTCGATCCGCAGACTGAACCGACTGGAGGCGAGCATGATCCAGATGTCACGCTTTGATCGCAAAGTCGCTATCGCCCGCACGCTGCAGACAAGCGGCCGGGACGCACTGCGCGATCGCGCGCATGCCGAAACCCAAAACGATCCCCTGAAGGCCTACGACCTCGCGCTGCTGGCCGCGCATGAGGTGCCCGGCGAACAAACCCCGGATCCCGTATTCGAGAGAGCAGAGACGCTGCGCCGTCAGATCGGCGTGGCCGTCCTCGTGTCGCTGATCTGCGCGCTCGCGATCCTCGCCGCCATAGCGGGGCCCGAGCCGGTGCACCCGGCGCTGTTCCCCGGCCCATGAGAGCCGGCGCGACCGCGCGCGCCTTCCCGACGACTGTCATTCGGAGTTGCCCCATGCACATTCACGAGTACACGATCGCACCGCTCGCCCGCCACGAAGCCGGCGACTACGTGGCCCACTTGCAAAGGCTCGATAGCGTCGCGCTGGCGCGCCGCTTCGGCGGCCATCTGTCCCGCGAAGCCTTGGCCGAACGCGCGGACCTTGCCGTGAAGCGCGCGGCGTTGATCGTCGTCGCCCGTTTCGGAGCGGAGATCCGCGCAGCGGTCGAGTTCTGGCATATGGCCTCCCAGAACGCCCTCGAGATCGCCGTCTCGATCGAGGCCGCGCCCTGCAAGCGCGCCGTGTCACGGCCGCGCCTTGAGGCGGACCTGCTGGCAGAAGGGACGGCACATCTGGGAATGCCTGCGCGTCTCCTCAACTACGCACATCCCGCGGAACCTCTACCGCATCTCCCGAAGCCTTTCGTCGTGTCCAGCTGGCGTCCCTGGACGGACCCCGATGTCTGGTGCTGCGAACTCGACACCACGCGCCATGACATCCGCGCCGAAGGTGAGGTGCAGCCTCTGCACCTGCGCAGCATCCATCCGCTGCCCGACGCGCCGTCACCGCTTGCTGTCGGAGGGCGAGGCATCGCCACGACTGTGAGCCCTGTCCCTCGCCAATCGAGGAGAGCCTGAGGCATGGCCCGGCGCTTGCCTGCACTGGCATTCCTCGCGTGCACGCTCGGTGGCATCGCCACCGTGCGATCGCACATCCACACGGACCCGGACGGCCAGACCGTCGATTGGTACCCCTCGGATTGCTGCCACGACAGGGATTGCCGTCCCGTCACGCGGATCGAAACCAAATTCAACATGCTTTGGATGACGACCTCGGACGGGCTCACCATTTCCGTCGATCCGCATCAGTCGCGCCGGCCATCGCGCGACAACCGCTGGCATCTCTGTGTCACCTCCGACGACACGGACACGCCATTCGTCCGCTGCGTCTTCGAGCCTGCCGGCAGCTGAGACCGCTTCGCCATCTGTCACCGTCGAGACATCCTATAGAAGGTAGGGCCAGCATGGGATCCAGAGCGCCACTCGTCATCTTCGCCTCGTTGTTGGCTGCAAGCGTCGGCGCCAGCGCAGGATGGGGCCTCCATCAATTTGCAAATCCGGAGCCGAAAGCAGAGGCCTGCAGCCTCACCGAGCGCACGCTGCAGCAGCGTGGCGAGCGCGAAAAGGAAACGCGGACGACCGAAACGTGGCGCGAAAACCCCGCGCTGATGGACACCTCCTGGCGCCAGTGGCCGTCCCTCGTAGACTTCTAGATGTTCTGGCGCTGCACAATGAACGGCCGCGTAAACTACGATCACTGAGCAACGGCTGGACTAAGTGCCTGTCGCCGATGTATTCATCACTTCGCACACGCGAACGGAGTTCGACCGGTGCGAGGCAGTGCTCGGATCAAGAGATCGGTTGCGACCGCGCCGATGCTGACGGCTCGCCTGCTGGGTGAGACGGTCTTCCTCGTCGACCAACAGCACGTGCATATCCCGAACCGCAAATCGCGCGCGTTGCTGGCCTATCTGTTTCTGTCCGACAGTGGCGCGGACACGCGCGAGCAGATCCTCGGCCTGTTCTGGAGCGAGGCCGAACCGGAGCGTGCGCGCGCGTCCTTGCGCCAAGCCATCTACGAAGTGAAAACGACGCTCGAAGACGCTGGATTTGCGGGCTTCGAGAGCGACAACCTGACGATCCGGCTGCGCGCCACCGAACGCCGGAGCGATCTCGGCGACGTGCTCGACGGGCTGCATTCCGGCGCGGTGCATCCAGGCCTCCTGCAACGCGAGCGCATCACCGACGACTTGCTGCGCGACATCGACGGCGTCGATCCGGTCTTCGGCTCGTGGACGGCAGCGCGGCGCGAGACCATTCGCCAGCGCATCGTGCTCGGCCTGGAAAAGCTCGTGACGGCAGAGCCCGCTTCCGGCACATCGCAGGCGAAGGAAGCAGCGACCGCCTTGCTTGCGCTGGATCCCTCCCATGAACTTGCCGCCCGCGCGCTCATGCGCATGCTCGTCGAGGAAGGCAACGTCGGCGGCGCACTCGATGTCTACAAGCGCCTCTGGAACCACCTCGATGCCGAATTCGACATCGAACCTTCCGAGGAAACCCGCGCGCTGGCAGCGGAGATCAAACTCGCGGACGGAGCCGCATCGTCGCCGCGCCAGCCCGCGATGCCTCATGACGCCGTGCGGGTCACCAGGATCGGACAGCCGGTCCTTGCCATTCGCCTGCGCAACGCGCGGGAAGAGACCAAGGCACGCGTCTGGCGCTTCGTCACCGAGAGCACCCCGCAGTGTGCACGCGTGCCGACCAGCGAAAAGGACATGCTCGTCGTCGAGGCCCAGACGCCCGTGGACGGCGGCCGCTTGGGGCTCTCCCTCCTCGCCCCGGACGCAAACCTGGGCGGCATCGTCGACGCGGTCGGCCTGCACGTCGTCGGGTCGGATCAGTCGGATGGCCCTGACACGGCCGTCGCTTTGGCGCGCTTGGCGCGCCGGGGCCAGGTCGTCGCATCCGAAGCCGCCCGTGAGTGGCTCGTCGAAGGGATCGATGCCGCGATCCAGGACCTCGGTTATCTCGCCGCGTCCGGCACCCATGGGCCCCGCGCCTTCGAGCTGAAGCCGGTCGCCGTGCGCGCGTTGGATGCCGGGCACGCGCTCATGAAGATGCATCCGACGCTGGCCGTGGTCCCGATCCTGCCCGAGGGCTTCGACACGAGCCGGCATGTCGTTCCGCTGCTCGTCGCGGAGGAGATCGCGGCGGAGCTGTCGCGCTCCCAGGTGATCGACGTCATTTCGGCGCTGTCGAGCCGTCGTCTGGCCGGGCGCGACCTCCTGCCGGACGACATGGGACAGCGTCTCGGCGCCGATTACATCGTGCTGGCCGACATCCGAACCGAGGGGGCGGGCGGCCGTTTGCGGGTCGAACTCGTCGACGCGCAGACGAACGTCATGAAATGGCAGCAGCACGCGGACATCCCTGCGCTGACCACCGAGGACATCAAGGCGACGGCCGAGCGCATCGCCCACGAATGCCTCGCGGTTCTGGTGAACGCCCAGATCGCGCACGCGGCCGCAGTTCCGCTGGCCACGCTCGATTCCTACCGGCTCCTCTTCTCCGCCATGGCGCTCATGGACCGCTGGACACGCGCGAGCTTCCACCGAGCACACGAGCACCTGTTTACCCTTCGCCAGCGCGCGCCGCTGCACCACTGGCCCAACGCATGGCTCTCCTTCTGGCATATCCGGTCGATCAGCCAGGGGTGGAGTGCCGATCCGAAGGCCGATGGCAGCGCGGCGCTTGATTATGCGAGTATCGCGCTCGACAGCAATGCCCGATGCTCGCTGGCGATCGCCATGGAAGGCTGGGCGAACGTCTACGCCAGCCGCCGCCTCGATGTCGCCAACGATCGGCTGAGCCTCGCGGTGGAGGTCAACAACAACGACTCTCTGGCCTGGCTCTACAAGGGTGTGACGAGCGCCTTCATCTACAAGCCCGACGAAGGCGCCGAGGCCGTGGAGCGCGCATTGAAGCTTTCGCCCATCGATCCGCGCCGCAGCTACTACGAGGCCCTGGCCGCCGGCGTCCTGTGCAGCACCGACAAGCTGGAGCGCGCCATCGAGCTCGCCACGAACTCGCTCAAGAGCAACCGCCTGCACGCCTCGGCCTGGAGGGCACTCGTCACGGCACAGTGGTACGCCGGGAAGGAGCAGGAAGCCCGCGAGAGCGGCCGATCCCTCCTAGCCTTGGAGCCAGGCTTCACCGTCGAGCGCTACCGCAGGCAGCACCCTGCCGGCGACAGCAAGTACGGCCAGCGCATCGCCCGCGCGCTGCAGGCCGCTGGCGTGCCGTAAGCGGCTCGTACTTTACCGGCCGCGCGCGACCCGTGCGGGCTGCTGGCCGGATTGAGTTGCCATCGCGAGCTGCACGATCGCGAACAGACGGGCACCGACACTCACACTGCGAACTGCTGCCACTCCGCCACGGCCGCGTTGAAGAGCGCATTCATCTTCGAATTGGGCACCGCGAACACAAGCGGGATCGTCTTCTCCGCGAGCCGACGGCCAGCCGCACTGTCGGAAGGATAATGCAGGCCCATGACCTCGCGGTTGCGCGCAATGCGCTGCGCCAGCCGTAGCAGCGGGCTGTTCGGCCCTGTAGCCGATGGAACGATCTGCCCCGCGGCGGCCAGCACCTTCTCGAGCGCCAGATACACCGCATAGGCCTCCGACGCGTGACCGCTGGGGAACGCGGCGTGCCCCGGGACCCGGATCGGCGGTGCCAGTTCGGGCGCGAGCTGCGAGGGCCGCGGCCGCTGGTAAAGCGCCTTCTGGTACATCGCCTGGAACTGCATGATGCGCATGATCCCGGCCACGAGATAGCAGGTCGCCGGGTGCGAGCTGAACGAATAGGCGAGCACCGTCGAGAAATAGGCGTCCGCACGCGACCTCTGCGCGAGCCCTTCCTGCAGCATCGCCGCTCTGAATTCCTTGATGGCCAGAAGCTCGCTGAGTTCCGCCTCGACGTCGGCGGCCGTCGCAGGCAGCAGCGCGCTGAGGTCGATCGCCGCCCAGTCGGCCGTCTTCACGAACTCCGTCAGCAGCACGATCCCGAAATGCTCGAGGCTCCACGTCCGCGGCGGCATCACGAGCGCATGCTGGGCATCGCGCGGCGCGAACGATGTCACGCCATTGCGCGGCCACGCCGGCGCATGCTCGCCGGCACCGGGCGGCTCGGAGGCGGCCGGCGGCCAGCCGTTGCCGATGAACCCGCCGTCGTTGTCGAGCATGGCCAGCGAGGGAGAGATGCCGAATGGCGTGCCCCCCGCGCGCCCGAGGCCTTGCCCTCCGCCGCTCGAAGCGGCATCCGCGGCATCGGCCGCATCCGCTGCGTCAGCGGCATCGGCAGCATCAGCGGCGTCGGCAGCGTCCGCCGCATCCGCAGTCGAAATCCCGGTAGGCATGACGTTCTCCCTGCTCCAGATGTTTCGAGCGTTGGGCGGTTCACGCAGTCGTCGCGAAACTTCTCAAGTCCAAGACCCCGTGGCCCGTGCGCCCATTCCACCCCTCGCCTGCCGGCCGTGCGGTCTCGATCAGCTTCTGCTTCAAGGCCGCCGGCGACAGGCTTCTCCACGGCGAGGCTTCGCTGCGCAGCGCAGCCATGGCGCCTGCGACGATCGCCGCCGCCGCCGATGTGCCGGAACTGAGCAGCGCGGCATCGTCGTCCTCGAAGAATTCGCTCGGTGCCGCGAGATCAGGCTTCTCCATCCGCACTTCTTGGTCGGAGCGCATCCAGACGGCTGGGCCTTCCGATGAGTAGCCCATCCAGTTCGCGCTCGCCGACACCGCGCCCACGGTGACGACGTGCGGGTGCGCATTCGCGCCCCAGATGCTGCGCCCGCGCCCGCGATCGAGAGCCCCGCATCGCGCCGACGGCCGCACGACACCGCAGTTGCCGGCACTGAACACCACGTCGATATCCGCATCGACCATCGCCCCGACCGTTGCGATCAACGGATGCTCCATCAGGATGGCGAACTGCTTGCGCATCGCCTCCGTGAAATCGAGCGAAACCTGCAGGTGCCGGTTCTGCGTGTAGTCGCCGGGCGGCCATTCCTTGGTCCGGTCGTACACGGCCCACGCATTCATGATGATCCATCGCGCGTTCGATCCTGCCTGCTGCGCGCGGATCTGCTCGAGAATGCGCAGGTAGACGGCGTTGGCGCGCGATGCAAAGAGTGCCGGGTCCGTAATCTGCTCCGGAATGATCGGCACGTCCCATACCTTCGCGTCCGGAGCGAGATCCAGCACGTTGCGCGCAACCATCATGCCGTGCGAGCGGGGCGCGGCCGTTCCTGGCGCCGGATGCGGCAGCGGCTGGGCCTCACCGCCCGCATTGACGCTCAGCGCCTCTCCCAGATCGAACGACCCGCCCCAGGACTCCGGATGGCGGGCAATGATCGCTTCGCGGTTTAGGCCACGATCCACGATGACGACGTTGACGCCTTTGCCGTTGAAGACGCCGGGCGCGAGGGCACGGGCGCCGATCAGGCGACGCGCCGTGCTGCGCGTGCCGAATGCAAGCCCGGGGGCGACGACGCCGCATGCGACGGCAGCCACGGGATCGGCCCCTGCGTTGAGGACCAGGCGCGCCGACGCGGCCGGCAGATCGCCGCCGAGGCCGGCAAGGTACGCCCCGATGCGCTCGCGCGCGTCGGCCAGCGCCTTGAGATCCCCGAACAGGTAGGACAGCACGAACGGGAAGGATGCATCGCCCCCCTTGGCACCGGTCGACGGCCCATAGACCCGGCACGCGAGGGGATCGGCCGCAACCCCGAGGCCGCGCAGAATGTCGACAGCGCGTGCAAACAACGCCTTGCCTTCGCTGCGCCGCAGCGAAGCCGTGATCCCTTCATCATTATTGACGATCAGATACTGCCTGAATGGCAAGACGTTGCGCATGCGAAACGACCTTTCAAGCACAACCTCCCGGCTATCGAGCCGTGAGCAGACGGTCCGCGCTCCCTACAATTGAAGTATCTCCCACCGGCGTCAATCCACCATCAATTGTCCAATGTAGAAACCGTCATCGTGCCCGAGCCGACACGGAGCTAGCGCACGACAGAAATCGCGGTCGATGAGAATGAGCCTCACGCGTCGGAGGCGGCCTCGAGACGGTAGCCGATGCCGAGTTCGGTCTGGATCAGATCGGGCGCGGCGCCGGCCGCCTGCAGCTTCTGCCGGAGTTGCCCCATGAACACGCGCAGATACTGGACATCCTCGACGTGCGACGCCCCCCAGATCGACAGCAGGATCTGGCGATGGGTCACGACGCGCCCGGCGTTGCGCATGAGAATGTGCAGCAGATCGAATTCCTTGCGCGTCAGCTTCACGGGCTTGTCGCCCAGCGATGCGGCATGCGCGGGGATGTCGAGCGCCAGCGGGCCCACGCGCAACACCGGCGCCGCCGCCTGCGGCTCGCTCCCCCGGTGCCGCAACGCCGCCCGCATGCGTGCGAGCAGTTCACCCATGGCGAACGGCTTGTTGACGTAATCATCGGCCCCGAGATCGAGCGCGGCGATCTTCTCCGCCTCCCGGTCCCGTGCCGACAGGATGATGACGGGCACCTTCGACCAGCCTCTGATCTGCTGCAGTACGGCCTTGCCGTCCATGTCGGGTAATCCCAGGTCGAGCAGGATCAGGTCCGGGCTCTGCGTCGCCGCCGCGCGCAACGCGTCCTTGCCGTCCGATGCCGCAACGACGTCATAGCCGGCGGCCTTCAGGCTCGGTTTGAGGAACCGCATGATCTGCGGCTCGTCGTCGACGACGAGGATGCGTAGCCCGGTCATGCGGAGGCCCCCGCCTCGCGCGGCGCGGCGACATCGAGCGGCAGTCGCACCGTCATGCGCGTCCCCTGCTGCGCCTTCACGGGGCTCTCGGCCACGATCGTGCCTCCCATCGCCTTCACGAGGCCTGCGCAAATGGACAGGCCGAGCCCCGTGCCTGCCGGACGCCCATCGGCATCGGCGACGCGGTAGAACTTCTCGAAGACTTTCTGCAGGGCTTCGCGCGGAATGCCCACGCCCTGATCGGTGACGGCGATCGACACCGACTTGGCGTCCGCATCGACCCGCACCTCCGTCTTGCGGCGCGCGGGCGTGAACTTGTGCGCATTGTCGAGCAGGTTGAACACCACCTGCTCCAGCAGCGTGGCATCGGCGCGGACCTCCGGCAGGCGCGCAGGGGCCTGCAGCGTGATCTCCCGGTCGGGGAACAGGGTCCGCGCGTGCGCGATGGCGGCGTTGACGGGCTCGACGATGTCGATGTCCTCGGTTCTGATTTCGACGGCACCCGCCTCGAGCTTGGTCATGTCGAGGAGGTTCGTCACGAAGCGGGCGAGCCTGTCGGCCTCCTCCTCGATCGTCGCCAGCAGATCCTCGCGCTCGGCTTTCGGCATCTTGTCGCCGAGCGTGCGCAGGCTCGTCACCGATCCCAGGATCGAGGCAAGCGGCGTGCGCAGGTCGTGCGAGACCGCCGAGAGCACAGCGCCCCGCAGGCGCTCGTTCTCCGCCTCGCGTTCGGCTGCGGTGGCGCGGTCGACGAGCGTCGTGCGCTCGAGCGCGATCGACGCCTGCTCGATGAACGATTGCAGCGTCGCAGCCGTCGCCGCTGGCAACACGTCGTTTTCGCTCACGGGCTCATAACCCACCACGCCGAGGGAGGCGGACGTCCCCATCGGACGGAATTCGTAGCGCGCCGTCGGCAGGGTGCCGGTGCCTCGTCCCGCCGGCTCGCGCTTCTCGAGCGACCAGCGCGCAGCGGCAAGATCAGCGGTCTCGAGCCGGTCCTCCGGCGGCCAGCTCGCCCGGATCGAAAGACCCGATCCCGACCCGATCAGCACGACGCACTTGCCGCGCACGAGTTGCGCCACCTGATGCGCGAGGAGCTGCAGGACCTCTTCCGATCCACCCGCTGCAGACAGCTTCGCCGAAAAATCGAACAGCGCCTCCGTCACCTGCGCGCGCTCGCGCGAAGCTTCCATGTGCTGCCGCAGCCGTGCCGCCATCGTGCCGCTGATGAACGAGACGATGAGGAAGATAATGAGCGCCAACACCTCGTACGGCTCGGCGATGGTGAAGCTGTAGCGCGGCTCGATGAAGAAGAAGTTGTAGACGAGCGACGAGAGCACCGAGGCCGCGATGGCAGAGGCGAGACCGAACCGCATCGCGCAGGCGAGCACGGCTACCAGGAAGATCAGCGAGACGTTCGGCAGCGGAGTCAGGCGTTCGAGTCCGATGGCCAGGCCGGCAGCGACCGTCACCGCCGCGGCCGCAACGCCGATGGCCGAGCCCATCGTATTGACGTCGGGAAGGGAAAGCTGCCAGCGCGGCCGAGGCACCTCGTCGGGCGCGATGATCGTGATGGCGAGCCCCTGCGCGCGGGCCACGAGATCGCGCGACAGCGAGCGGCCCGTGAGCCTGCCCCACCAGCCAGCCTTCGATTTGCCGATCACGATCTGCGTGATGTTGTTGCGCGCGGCGTAGGCCAAAAGCTCGGCCGTCAGGTCCTTGGCGTTGAGGCGCGCCGTGCTGGCGCCGAGCCGTTGCGCCAGCCGCATGGACTTCTCGATGCGCCGTGTGAGCGAGCGATCGGGATTGCCGTCGAAGGAGCTCAGATGCAGCGCCACCCAGTCCGCCTTCTGCGCCGCTGCGAGACGGCTTGCAGTGCGGATCACTTTCTCGGCGAAGGGATCGGCCCCGACCAGCACCAGCAGCCGGTCCGCCGTCGGCCACGGGCCCTCGATGCCCTGCTGCCGCAACTGCGCGAGCATCTGGTCGTCGACGCGATCGGCCGTCCGCCGCAGCGCGAGTTCGCGCAGCGCGATGAGGTTTCCCGGGCGGAAGAACTGATCGATCGCCCGCCGCGCATTCTCCGGCAGGTAGACCTTGCCGTCCTTCAGGCGCTGAATGAGATCTTCCGGCGGGAGATCGACGACCACGACCTCGTCGGCACGTTCGAGCACCTTGTCCGGCACCGTCTCCTGCACGCGCACGCCGGTGATGCGCTCCACCACATCGGACAGGCTTTCCAGATGCTGGATGTTGAGCGTGGTCCAGACGTCGATGCCGTTGAGCAGCACCTCCTCCACGTCCTGATAGCGTTTGACGTGCAGCATGCCGGGCGCATTGGAGTGCGCGAATTCGTCGACGAGCAGCAGCTTCGGCCGGCGCGCGATCGCGCCATCGACATCGAATTCCATGAGCGTGCGGCGGCGATATTCGACCGGCTTGCGCGGCAGCACTTCGAGATCATCGAGCAGCGCGGCTGTCTCCGACCGGCCATGCGTTTCGACGAGCCCGACCACCACGTCGACGCCGTCGGCCTTCAACGCCCGCGCCGCCGACAGCATCGCGTAGGTTTTGCCCACGCCGGGCGCCATGCCGAGAAACACCTTGAGCTTGCCGCGGCCCTCCTGGGCGGCAACCTGCAGCAGGCTCTTCGGAGAGGGTCGCTTCGGCTCTTGCGGTCGCGTTTCCGGCATGCTGGCCCTGTTCAACCGGCCCCGTCAGCCCCCATGCGATCGAGCGCCAAGTTCAAGAGCAGCACATTTACACGAGGTTCACCGATAAGGCCAAGCCAGCGGGTTTCGATCGCCTGTTCCACGAGCAACCGGACGCGGCGCGGCTGCAACCCGCGTGCCTTCGCCACCCGGTCCACCTGCAGCATCGCAAAGGCCGGCGAGACGTGCGGGTCGAGGCCGCTGGCAGAGGTCGTGACGGCATCTCCGGGCACGCTGCTCTGGCCATTGCCGATCCGCTGCACGTCCATCGCCACCCGATCCACAAGCTTCTTGGACAGCGGCCCCAGGTTCGAGCCGGCCGAGCCCATCGCGTTGTAGGGCGCATCCACCGTCTTGCTGGGATCGTTGGGGTCAGCGGCGCCCGTCGCCGAGGGCCGAGACCAGAAGTAGCGTTCGCTCGTGAACGACTGGCCGATCAGACGCGAGCCAACCACCTTGCCGTCCCGGCTGACGAGGCTGCCATTCGCGGCCTGCGGAAAGAGAACTTGCGACACTCCCGTGATCGCCAGCGGGTAGATGAGCCCCGTGAGCGCGGTGAAGAACGCCAGGAGCACGAGCGCGGGTCGCAACAGTGTCAGCATCGTCTTCTCCTCACGCAAGCCGCAGCACGGCGACGAGCACGTCGATGGCCTTGATGCCGACGAACGGCACCACGAGCCCGCCGAGGCCGTAGATCAGAAGGTTGCGCCGCAGCAGCGCCGCCGCGCCGACAGGGCGATAGCCGACGCCCCGCAGCGCCAGCGGAATGAGCGCGATGATGATGAGCGCATTGAAGATCACCGCCGAAAGGATCGCGCTCTGCGGCGTTGCGAGCTGCATCACGTTGAGCGCGCCGAGTTCCGGATAGGTCGCCAGGAACAGCGCGGGGATGATGGCGAAATACTTGGCGACGTCGTTGGCGATGGAAAACGTGGTGAGCGATCCGCGTGTCATGAGAAGTTGCTTGCCGATTTCCGTCACCTCGATGAGCTTGGTCGGATTGCTGTCGAGGTCGACCATGTTGCCGGCTTCGCGCGCGGCCTGCGTGCCGGTCTGCATGGCGACG
>RXJK01000250.1:10171-15342 GCA_003963125.1 Hyphomicrobiales bacterium | reverse complement strand
GCGGGCGCGTCGTTCGTGCCGTCGCCGCACATGGCGATGAGCCGGCCCTTGGCCTGCTCGGCCTTGATATAGGCGAGCTTGTCCTGCGGCGTCGCCTCCGCGATGTAGTCGTCGACGCCCGCTTCCGACGCGATCGCCGCGGCGGTGACCGGATTGTCGCCCGTCACCATGACCGTCTTGATGCCCATGGCGCGCAGGGCCGCGAAGCGCTCCTTGATGTCGGGCTTCACCACGTCCTTGAGATGGATCACGCCCACGAGCCGGCCGCTGTCGACGACGCCGAGGGGCGTGCCGCCCGACTGCGCGATGCGCTCGACCGCCTCGCGGAACTCGCGCGGGGCCTGTTGCAGCGTCAGGCCCGCCATGCGCAGGACCGCGTCGACCGCACCTTTGCGCACGACCCGACCGCCGATGTCGATGCCGGAAAGACGCGTCTGCGCTGAAAACGCGACGAACGCACCGCCTCTGACGTCGGGCTCGGCCTGGCCGAAGTTGCCCTTGGCGAGCGCAATGATGGAGCGGCCCTCCGGCGTCTCGTCGGCCATGGAGGCGAGCAGCGCCGTCGCGGCCAGCTCTTCGCGCGACGTTCCAGGCACCGGCAGGAAGTCGCTCGCGAGGCGATTGCCGAAGGTGATCGTGCCCGTCTTGTCGAGCAGCAGCGTGTCGACGTCGCCGGCGGCCTCCACAGCCCGGCCCGACGTCGCCACCACGTTGAACCGGATCAGCCGGTCCATGCCCGCAATGCCGATGGCCGAGAGCAGGCCGCCGATTGTGGTGGGAATGAGCGTGACGAGGAGCGCCACCAGAACGGTCAGCGTCAACGGCGTGCCCGAGTAGCCGGCAAGCCCCCACAGCGTCGACACGGCGACGAGGAAGATCAGCGTCATGCCCGAGAGCAGGATCGACAGCGCCAGTTCGTTGGGCGTCTTCTGCCGCTCGGCGCCTTCCACCAACGCAATCATGCGGTCGAGGAAAGACGAGCCGACGGCGGCCGTCACGCGCACGCGGATCCAGTCCGACAGCACGACCGTGCCACCCGTGACGGCGGAGCGGTCTCCGCCTGATTCCCTGATCACCGGCGCAGACTCGCCCGTGACCGCTGATTCATTCACGCTGGCGATGCCCTCGATGACTTCGCCGTCCGCCGGAATGGTATCGCCGGCCTCGACCAGAACTTCATCGCCCACGCGCAAGGAGAGCGCCGGCACCTCGCGCCAATCCCGCCGCGACAGATCCTTGGGCGCAGTGAGGAGCTTCGCCATCGTGTCGCTCCGGGTCCGCCGCAGCGCGTCCGCCTGCGCCTTGCCGCGCCCCTCCGCGATGGCTTCCGCGAAGTTGGCGAAAAGCACCGTGAACCACAGCCATAGCGCGATCTGGAACGTGAACCCGGCGTTGCCGTTGCCCTGCGCGATGTCCCGGCCGAGGATCAGCGTCACGAGCAGCGCCACGACGGCCGTGACGAACATCACCGGATTGCGCGCGAGCTTGCCCGGCGCGAGCTTGGCGAACGCATCGAGCGATGCCTGCCGCAGGATGGCGCCATCGAGAAGGGATTTGGCTTCGATCTTGGACATCGGTCCGTTCTTTCAGAAGGTCTTGCCGGCGCCCATCAGGAAGTGCTCGACGATAGGGCCGAGGGCGAGCGCCGGGAAATACTGCAAGCCGCCGAGGATCAGGATCACGCCGACGAGCAAACCCACGAACAGCGCGCCGTGCGTCGGGAAGGTGCCCGTGGACGGTGGCACCTTGCGCTTCTGGGCGAGCGAGCCCGCCAGCGCCATCACGGGCACGACGTAGGCGAAACGGCCGAGCAGCATGGCGATGCCGAGCGTCGTGTTGAACCACGGCGTGTTGGCGTTGAGCCCCGCGAAGGCTGACCCGTTGTTGCCGGCCGCCGACGAGTAGGCATAGAGGAACTCCGTTAGTCCCCGCGGCCCGGCGTTCGCCAGGCTCTCGAGCGCCTTCGGCATGAGCGCCGAAGCGGCGGTGAAACAGAGGATCACCGCTGGCAGGATGAGCAAGGCCAGCATCGCGAGCTTCATCTCGCGCGCCTCGATCTTCTTGCCGAGATATTCGGGCGTGCGCCCGACCATGAGGCCGGCCACGAACACCGAGACGATGGCCATCACCAGCATGCCGTAGAGGCCGGATCCGACGCCGCCCGGCAGGATCTCTCCGAGCTGGATGAGGAACAGCGGCACCAGCCCGCCGAGCGGCGTCAGCGAATTGTGCATGACGTTGACGGCACCGCACGACAGGCCCGTGGTCACCGCCACGTAGAGGGCCGACATGGCCTGGCCGAAGCGCACCTCCTTGCCTTCCATGTTGCCCGATGCAGCCTCCACCCCGAGGCGCGTCAGCAGCGGGTTGCCGGCCGCTTCCGCCCAATAGACGATGGCGACGCCCGCGATGAGCAGCAGCCCCATCGCCCAGAGCAGCGCCGTGCCTTGCCGCACGTCGCCGACCATGCGGCCGAAGGCGATCACCAGCGCGGTGGAGAGGACCAGCATGCTCCAGATCGAGAGCATGTTCGACCAGGCGCTGGGGTTCTCGAAGGGATGCGCTGCATTGGCGTTGAGGAAGCCGCCGCCGTTGGTGCCGAGCTGCTTGATGGCCTCCTGGCTTGCGATCGGGCCCAGTGCGATCAGTTGACCTTGCCCCTCGATGGTCGTTGCATCGGCAGCGGACGCCAACGTCTGCGGCACGCCGCTCGCAACGAATGCGATGGCGAGCACGATCGACAGTGGCAGCAAGACGTAAAGCGTCGTCCGGGTCACATCGACCCAGAAGTTGCCGATCGTCGCTGCGCCCGAGCGCGCGAACGCCCGCACCAGCCCCAGCGCCAGCGCGATGCCCGTCGCCGCTGACAGGAAGTTCTGCACGGCGAGCCCCGCCATCTGCGACAGGTGGCTCATGGTCTGCTCGCCCGCGTAGGCCTGCCAATTCGTGTTGGTGACGAAACTCACGGCCGTATTGAAGGCGAGATCGGGCGCAACGCCGCTGAAGCCCTGCGGATTGAGCGGCAGGCTTCCCTGCAGGCGCAGCAAAGCATAGAGCAGCAGGAAACCCAGCCCGTTGAACACCAGCATCGACAGCGTATAGGCGAGCCACGTCTGCTCCTGCGCCGGATTTATGCCGGCGGCGGCGTAGAGGCTTCGCTCCACCGGCCGGAGCATCGGCGAGAGGAAATTGCGTTCGCCGTTGAATACGCGCGCAAGGAAGCTCCCGAGCGGCCAGGCAGCCGCGGCCACCAGCAGCAAAAGGAGCGCGATCTGCGCCCATCCATTGAGAGACATGGGGGAACCTATCGGCTCTTAGAATTTTTCAGGCTTCACCAGCGCGAACAGCAGATAGGCCGCGAGCGCGATCGCGATAACGAGGCCGAGAATCGGTTCGAACATGGCCGCCTCACAGCTTTCCGCAGAGGATGGCGTACCCGCACAGCACGGCGAAGCCGCTCAAGCCGAGCGCGAGAAAGACGATGTCTGACACAGGACCTGCCATTCGATTCTTATCGTTGGGCCGGAACGTGATGCGCACCGCATAAAGATTCCATTCGGAAAAGCGGTGAGCCCTTTACGCAATCTTTATGCGTGCCCGTGCGGATTGGCATCGCTTCCTTATGCGAGCTTCCGTAGCTGATACCCCAGGTTGGACTTTCATGGGGGATCGTGAATTCAGATGGACAGCACATCGCGGGTGAAGCGCCGTCTGGCGCTGGCCATAGTGACCGTTGCCGGCCTCCTCGCATCCGGCTTCGTGCCGGCGCGTGCCGGAGACGACGCCTTCTGGGAGCACCTCTTCAAAGCCTACGCCGACGAGTGGGGCAAACCGCCCGCATCCGATCCCAACGCACCGCCCGCACGCTGGGGCGCGCCGTTCCCGCCGCAGCCCGTCACGTCGCCCCCCTATCCCTTCACGGACTGGCCCTACGGCGGCGCCAGCACCATCGGCGCAACCCTGCCGAATTCGGTCGGCAGCCCGCTGATGACGGCGCTCGCGCCTACGGACTTCGGCAAATGGCTCAACGCCAACCACATCCAGATCTATGGCTGGCTCAACGCCGGATTCAACGTGTCGTCGGCGACCCAGACCAAGGCCGGCAACTTCCCCGCCGCCTACATGTACCGCCCCAACATGGCGCAACTCGATCAGGCCGTGCTTTACGTGGAGCGCCTGCCCAACACCGTGCAGAAAGACCACATCGACTGGGGCTTCCGCGTCTCGGCCCTCTATGGCGAGAACTATCGCTACACGACGGCCTACGGCTTCCTGAGTGATCAGCTGCAGAAGCGCGACGCCTTCTACGGCTTCGACATGCCGATGGTGTATGGCGAGGTCTACGTGCCCTGGGTCGCGCAAGGCATGCTGATCCGCTTCGGCCGCTACATCTCGGTGCCGGACATCGAGGCGCAGCTCGCACCCAACAACTACATGTACTCGCACTCATTCACGTACGGGTACGACAACTACACCAACACGGGCGCCGTCGCCTCTTTCCAGCTCGACAAGAACTGGATGGTGCAGTTCGGGCTCTCGGTCGGGACGGATTCGATGCCGTGGAACGCGGGCAAGACGGATCCCGGCATCCAGCCGACGGGCACGGCCTGCGTGCGCTGGACCAGCAACAGCGCCAACGACAACGTCTACGTCTGCGCCAACGGCATCAACAATGGCCTGTGGGGCTACAATAACCTGCAGTGGTACGGCGGCACCTACTACCACAAGTTCAATGAGAAATGGCACATCGCGCTCGAGGCCTACCATATGCACCAGCGCAACGTGCCCGACGTGAACAACGCCAATGCCACGCCCTTCGACAGCCTCGTGAACGGACCCTTCAAGGCCGTGTGCAGCGGCGGCAAGGACTACTGCATGGCCGAGACCGTCGCGCTGCTCGGCTACCTCAACTACAAGCTCAACGACCTCAACAATCTGACCTGGCGCGCGGAGCTTTTCGACGACAAGAACGGCCAGCGCACGGGCGTCAAGACGCGCTACTTCAACTATGCGTTCGGCTGGCAGCACTGGCTGTCGCCGTCCGTGATCATCCGCCCCGAGATCGCCCGCTACGAGGCCCTCGACGCGGCCGCCTTCGACGGCGGCACCAAGCGCGACGTCACCATCTTCTCGAGCGACATCATCTGGAAGTTCTGATCACTGCGCGCCTG
>RXJK01000250.1:0-10121 GCA_003963125.1 Hyphomicrobiales bacterium | reverse complement strand
AGTCTACCCGGAAAAAGAGGCTCGCCACGGCGGCGACCGGCTGAACGGCACCTAAACGCGAGGTTCCGGCCACGTTCAGGCGGCCCCCCGTACTCTCCCATCAACCCTGATCCAACCACCCCAATCAGGAGAGTACGCCATGAAGCGCTTCTTGCTCGCCACCTTCGCCGCAGCCGTCCTGTCGGCCGCCGCGGCGCCCGCTGCCTTCGCAGGCGATATCGGCAACGATATTCGCGACATCCAGCGCGACAAGGCGCGCCTGAGGAACGACTACCGCTTCCTGCAGGAAGAGCGCCGTGAGTTGCGCGGGGCCGAGGCCCGGGAACAGTCCGCGCTGCGTCACGGCAACTGGTGGCAATTCTGGCGCGCCGAGCGTCAGGAGCGGCATGAAGCCCGCGACGTCCGCGGTGCCGAGCGCCAGATCGCCATCGACCGCGCCCGCCTCGGCCGCGACCGCGCCGACCTGCGCCACGACATCTATCGCTACTGACGGCAACGCCCGCAGAACGCGCCCCCCTCTGAAACCAACGGCGCGGCTTCCCCATCCCAGAGGGAGCCGCGCCGGCTGTTTATGGGGGGCCTGACGCGGAGGTCAGCGAACACTGCCGGTCATCGATTTCCGTCACGGCTTGGGTTGGCTTCGCGGCGCCGGAGCGTTGAAACAGCATCAATGACGCTAAGGCTTGCGCCTGGCCTTCATGCGGGCGGCGAACCACCGGCGCGCTCCGTAAACAGCCAGCCCTGCGAGTATCCCGACCGTTGCCGCAAACACCACGTCGATCACGGTGGAGATCGGATTGGCGAGGAAGAAGGTCGTAGAAAGGGCGGCAGCGGACGCAAGAATCAAAACCGTACCGAGGCGAGAGCGTCTCTGAGTGGACATGTCGGTCGCTCGCTCCGGAGCTTTCCGGCCATGGCACGTCGGCTCGCCATACGCCCGAGTGCCTGCATCGCCTCCGGCCGAACTTGGATCGGAAATGGCACCCCACCAGCGCGCTCAGCCCGCGCCACTGTGCTTTTTGGATGACGCATGCCACAGGAAAGGTTCGCAGGGCAGCGTATACTGAGAAATTGTGCCGCGAAAGTGATAGCGAACGGTCGAGTGCTGCGTCGATCTTTGAGGACATTGACATGCAGCGCTCATTTTTCACTTTGACCGGTCTCAGCCCCGTCCAGAAGGTCGTGGAGATCGGCGCCGCGGATAGCTACCTCGAGCCGCAATATGCGTCCCTTCTCGCCTCAGAGAACGCGACCTACGTCGGTTTCGAGCCCGACGCATTCCAGTTCGCCCATCTGGTTGCCAAGGGCGAGCCGCGCAAGACGTACCTGCCGCGCGCCATCGGCGACGGCAACAAGCACAAGCTGCACGTCTGCGCCGAGCCGGGGCTCACCTCCCTCCTCGAACCCAATGCGGACGTGCTCAAGCTCTTCCACGAATTCCCGAACTGGGGCGTCGTCCAGAAGACGATCGAAATGGACACGGTCCGGTTGGACGACGTGGCCGAGGCAATAGGCGTCACGTTTCTTCAGCTCGACATTCAAGGCGCCGAGCTCATGGCGCTTGAGCATGCAAAGGCGTGCCTGAAGACGACCTGCGCCATCCACGTCGAGGTCGAGTTCCTTCCCCTCTACAAGGACCAGCCCCTGTTCTGGGACATCGGGAAGTATCTGCAGACGCAGGGCTTCGCATTCCATCAATTCTGCCCGCTCACGACCCGTCCGATCGCTCCGTTGATGGTCGACAACAATCCGCGACGCGGCCTCAATCAGATCGTGTGGGCCGATGCCGTATTCGTCCGCGATTTCTCGAACTTCGCGAACTTCACGGACGAGCAACTCCTGGCCACGGCGGCGATCCTGCACGACTGCTACCGGTCGATCGACCTCGCGTGGCGCCTCTTGATCGAATACGACCGCCGCTGCGGCGCCACCACCGCCACCAAGTACTTCGGCACACTCACCAGCAAGGCCGCCTGAGCGCCTGCCAACCCGACACGCGTGGATCGAGGTCGCCCGTGTGCACCAGCTGGTTGGCGCCGTTGAGACCGCCCGTCAGCGAGTTCTGGGTGTAGCCGTAGGCCCGGGAACAGGGTGTTGATCGCCTTGTATCCCCGGTCGTATTTGCCGGCGTACGGGCTCGATGCATTGTTGTAGTCGAGCCCGGTCTCATTGAGCACGCCAAAGAACACCGCATTGCAATTTGCTGCTTCCAAGTGTCCGGCAGGCGCTGGAATTTGTCCCAGGCTTGCGCCGGTGTCAGGTTGGAGAACGAGTTGTCCCAATCAGCCGTAACCGCCGCCGCGCGTCTCCGATGCGGGTTCGTGCGGCGCGGCCGACGCTCTCCAAGCGTCGCCTCGACAATAAAGTTTTCGGGAACCACTCCGCCCCTGCCGCGTTCGCTCGGACGCATTCGAGGAGCCGCGCATCTTTTTCCTCCACTACTGGGGAAAAGGACCCGCCCTGAGCTTGGCTCAAGCGCTCAAGCGCGTGTTGGACACCCAGAAGTCTGTCCAATGATGCTGCGGGTGACGACTAGGATGGCGCCGCGATGAGCAGGCGCCATCTCGGAGCGCGGAACTCGATTGAAGGAAGTCAGCGTCCTAGAATTCTTCCCAACTCGCCTGCGACGGTGCGACTTCCGCCTTCCTCAGCGCACCTCCGCCCTGGACGACCAGTGGATGAGCCTGCTGCGGTCGGCGAAGCATAGGACGAACGTCACGGTCTGCACCGCGTGCGGTAGGCGAGGCCGCCTTGAACTGTCCGACCACACGCCCCAGCGTTTGCGCTTCCGATGCCATGGCGTGTCCCGCCGCAGTGAACTCTTCGACCATGGCAGCATTCTGCTGCGTGGTTTGGTCCATCTGGTTGATGGCGGTGTTGATCTGGCTGAGGCCCGTGGCTTGTTCCTGGGCCCCGGCAGCGATGTCGACCACC
Organism: Hyphomicrobiales bacterium; assembly: GCA_003963125.1. Classification (GTDB taxonomy): domain Bacteria; phylum Pseudomonadota; class Alphaproteobacteria; order Rhizobiales; family Hyphomicrobiaceae; genus AWTP1-13. The sequence goes on along the minus strand of RXJK01000250.1, from coordinate 7,187 downwards.
ACTCTGTTGATATCCGCCACCTGGCTGAGGATACGCTCGATCGCTGCCCCGGTTTCGAGGACGAGTTGGCCGCCCGCAGCGACCTGGGCCGATGACGTCGAGATCAGGCTTTTGATCTCCTTCGCCGCATCCGCCGAGCGCTGCGCCAACGCGCGCACTTCAGAGGCCACCACGGCAAACCCGCGGCCCGCTTCTCCCGCCCGCGCCGCTTCGACGCCCGCGTTCAGGGCCAGGAGGTTCGTCTGAAAGGCGATCTCGTCGATGACGCCGATGATCTGATTGATCTTCTGCGCGCTCCTCTCGATACCGCCCATGGCTTCGACGGTCCTGCGCACGACCCCGCCGGTTGCTTCGGCATCCCGTTGGGCGGCCGCCACCACATCGCGCGCATGCGTGGCTCCCTCGGCGGCTTTCTTGCCGGTTGCCGTGATCTCGTCCAAGGCCGCCGCCGTCTGCTCGAGGTTGGCGGCCTGCTGCTCGGTGCGTTTGGAGAGGCTATCGGCACCTTCCGCGATCTCCTGCGTCGCCTGGTTCACGCTGTCCGCGCTGGCGCGCAGCGATTGAACGACATCGTTGAGCTTGTCCAAGCCCAGGTTGTAATCCCTGCGCAAGCCTTCCATCGTCTGCACGAAGGCTTCCGCGATGGGCTTGCTCAGATCGCCGGAGGCCAGCCGCTCGAGCCCCTGCCCCAACACCTTCACGGAGTGCATGCGTTCGCTGAGATCGGTCGCGATCTTGACCACCTTCGTCACCTGGCCGTCGGCACCCAGGATCGGATTGTAGGAGGCCTGGATCCAAACCTCCCGGCCTCCCTTGCCGAGGCGGCGGAATTCCTGCGCCACGAATTCTCCGCGCCCGAGCCGGGCCCAGAACTCCGCATAGGCCGGCTGCCGCGCCTCCGCCGGATCGACGAACAGGCTGTGATGCTGCCCGACTATCTCCGCTTTGGAATAGCCGACGGCAAAAAGGAAGTTGTCGTTGGCATCGAGGATCGTGCCGGTCGGCGAAAAGCTGATCACCGCCTGGGATCGTCCAAATGCGTCCATGACGCCCTTGTGTTCGATCGCGGCGAGCTTCGCCGCCGTAATGTCGGAGGCCACCTTGACGACGCGCACGACGCGCTTCTTGCGATCGAACACCGGCGAGTAGGCGGCTTGTATCCAAACCGGCCGTCCCCCTTTGGCGATGCGGCAGAACTCGCCCGCCTGGTGCCGGCCCTGCGCCAGGTCGAGCCAAAAGCTTTGATAGGCTTCGCTCGAGGCGAATGCCCTGTCGACGAACATGCGATGGTGCTGGCCGACGATGTCCGCCTCCGTGTAGCCGAACGCCTCGAGGAAGTTGCCGTTGGCGGCGAGGATGCGACCGTCGAGATCGAACTCGATCATCGCGAACGACGAACCGATCGCGTCGAGCATGGCGGCTGGCAAAGAGCCGAAGCCCAGGGGTAAGCGCATGTTCGCCTCCGTGCGAAAGTGGACACCCGGAGAATTCGCTCAATAAATGAACAAACACTCAAAAAATGTATTTCGTAAAATGCCGGGCTCAAAAAAACGCACTGCAAAATAGCAAGATATTATAAGTTCGATTTCTAAAACAGTAAATCGCGAGGCCCTGACCCACCGCAGAAATCGAGCACCCGCCCGCTCGGCCGCCTGCCCGCCTCGCCCCCGAATCGCCGCTGGCCACGGCCCGTGCCCACCTCTGCATACATCGCAACCCGCTTACGACAGGGGTGTTGCCCATGAAACTCTGCGAGCTCCCGCCCCCCGCAGAGTTTGCAAGCCGGTCCGATCGGGGGCCAAGGTCAAAGACGTTCTAGTGGACGTCGAGATCACGCGCCGCCTGCGCCGTAGGAACTCCACGCCTGCACACGGGTTTGAACCCTCGGCTGGAACTCCGCCCCCCCTTTCTGCAGCAGCCCTATGACCACCTATAATGGGCGTGGCAATTGACTAGCGACCAGGCCTTGCTTCATAGGCCTCGTCCAAACGGAGTATAGTCGACTGTCCAGTCCGCATAGCGTGCGTGTAATATCCAATGGTTACATTCGGATTTGCGTGTCCTGCAAGCTTCGCGACAAGGCCAATCTCTACTCCTTGCGCTTGAAGAGTACTTATGAAGGTATGCCGCGCACTATGCGGCGATACGGCAGGCAGACCAAGCGATTTGAAAACTGGCCGCCAGTAGGTATTCCGAAAATTCCAGTAAGTTAAAGGCCCACTGCCAGCCACATGCCGTAGCGAACCATTTGTGCCAAGCGGCGCAAAAACACGATCTGCTGGTGCACCGTGCGCCATCCGCCGTGCCCGCCAGCGCGCGAACAACGCTCGAAGAAACGGCGACATCGGCACGTCTCTTACGCTCGCCGGCGTCTTCGTAAAGTTGCAGATGGAGCCGTCGAGCTCCTGCATACGTCGAATATGGATTATGCCATTCTCGACATCGACGTCACGCCATAGGAGCGCCAGTTGCTCACTTGGGCGCGTGCCCGCGAGAAATGGAAATGCATAATAAATTCCCCGCTCCTCGTCGTCCCATGCCGCGGCGAGGAGCACAGCCACCTGCTCGAGGGACAGAATGGATTTTCGATGCGTCCTCAATTTGGCCGAAGCTCTGGGAACGGACGGCGTGACCAGCCTAAAATCCTCCGCCGCTCGCTCCAGGGCAGATTTCAGCGCTTTCTTGGCACCATTGGCGGTGCGCGTGCCAACTTCTGCAACAAGAACTCCATGCCACGAACGGATCTGCGAGGTCGTCAGACTGGCAACACTCACGTCCCCGAGCATCGGGATTAGCCTCACGCTGCCCGGAATTTTGCCTGTTCTCGACCAGCGGCGACGTTCGAGCGCGGTGCCTGCCGGAAGGGGATCGGTAACATAGCGAGCCATTTGATGATAATAATCAATTGTCTTAGCCTTCAGCTCCTTGCTGAGCCCCCCGAGCCAATATGCGACAATCTCCGAGACGGTCTGAGGTGCACCGGACATCGGGACGGGCGTGAGCGTCCGCGTCTGCCTCTGCGCGAGATTGTTGAGCTCCCTGCGCCGCAGCCTGGCTTCGGCAAGGGACGTAAAGAACAACTGGCGCCTGGCCCCGGTCTGTGGATCCTTGAAATCCAGAACGTATCGGACCTGCTCTACCAATTCACCCTTAACGGCGCGCCTACGGACGCGTTTCGCAATCGAAATAGCGTTGTTGGACATAAATACACTCTCTAAATTAAACAATAAAATGACATTATGTCATGGTACGGACCATGTCGATCGGAAAACTATTAAAGGCCGTACAATTCCTGAAGTTGATTAACGGCATCGGCTCCGCCGCGCACGGCATGGGTGTAGTACGCCAGAGTTACATTCGCGTTGGCGTGCCCGGCGATCTTTGCAACGAGCCCGACTTCTGCTCCGGCCGCCTGCATGGCACTGACGAAAGTGTGGCGCGCACTGTGAGGAGTGACATACGGAAGCCCGCAAGCCGCAAGCGCAGGCCGCCAATAATGGGACCGGAAATTCTGATAGGTGAGGGGGAGGCCCTGTCTGCTGCGCCGCCCGGTGCGGTAGTGCTGGCCCAGTGTCGGAAATACACGTCCCGCAGCAGTGACGTCCTCCGGGCAACAGGACTTCCAATGCAGCAACATCTGCTTGAGCAGACCGGGGAGAGGAATGGTCCGCAAGCCCGCCGATGTCTTGGTCAGACGACTGAGCGTCCCGTCCTGGCCCTGTGTCCGACAAATGACGATTGTATCGCCGACGAGGTCGACGGCATCCCAAAGCAGGCCAAGCTGTTCACTGGGACGCACCCCGGTAAGGAATGGAAACGCATAGTAAATGCCGCGCTCACTGTCCATTTGCGCAGCCCGAAGCAGTTGCCCGACTTCACTTGGGCTCAGCAGCCGCTTAGTCGTCTTTGACTGCCGCCGATGCAATCCAGATGGCATCGTCGGCGGTACAATATCGAAATCCTCGGCCGCGAGCTTGAGAGCCGCACTGAGACAGCGCCGCATTTCCTGTGCCGTGCGCTTGCCCACATTCTCCAGAAGCGCATTATGCCAGCTGCGAAGTTGCGCAGTGGTCAGGTCCGCGAGCCGCGCACTGCCGAGAAGGTCAATTGTTGGCAGATCAGTAATCGCGATCCCTCTCGTGTGATCCCGGCGCTCCCGCGCTGACCCCAGCACAAGCGGTCCTACGATGTAGCGCTCGCAGCGCTTGTAGCTGTCCCATGTCTGCGGTCGGACACGCTGTTTGACGTGTGCCAACCAATGGTTAAGGACATCCGACAAGGTGAGCGTGCTTGTCGCTGTTCTCCAATCCCCGCGTTCCGCACGCACGATGAGATCGTCCCTGAACTCTACGGCCTCCTGCTTATTGGCAAAGAAGATCTGGCGCCGCTTTCCGTGTGCATCCCGAAAATCCACGACATGGCGCACATGGACAACCATTGCGCCGTCCTTTCGAGCGCGCCTCCGAATGCGCTTCGACACACATATTCCGGACCTGAACTTAAGGTTGAGTTTCTGACGCGGATTTTGTTGCACTTCTGACACGACGCTATTTGATACCGACGTCCATGTGTATCACCAGGGGATCTTATGCAAGAGTTAAATAGAAAAATCTTCCCATTTTACGCCGACTGGCAGGTCTGCTCCTGCGGCAGATCTTGCAACCCGAATGCAACCTCGGACGCGCAAAAGAGCTGATTTTCTGGAATTCCGGGCTCTTCACAACTGATCGGGGGACGGTTGATATCATCCTCTTCCAGCAAGCTGGCGCTCATGGCCGCTGCTGGAATCCTGGTGGGTGGCGTAGGGATGGGCACGGCCAAGGGAGCAGACCTTGGCGGCGATTGCTGCGCCGATCTGGAAGAGCGGGTCGCCGAACTCGAGGCGACGACTGTCCGCAAGGGCAACCGCAAGGTCAATCTGACGATTTCTGGTCAGATTAATCGCACGATTATGTACTTCAACGATGGCAGCCTCGGCCGCACTGTTGCGGGCGTGGAGAACCGTGTTGACTCGTCACGCTTCATTTTCACGGGCGATGCGAAGATCAACTCGCGCCTGAAGGCCGGCTTCGAAATGAACGTCGAATGGGCTGTCGGTGCAACTTCGGACAAGATTTCCAATGCGCCTGGGTTCAATGCGGCCGGTGTTTCTTCTGTCGGGCCGAACATCGATGGTGGATGGGGCGGTGACGGCGCAGTACTCATCCGTACGTCCAATTGGTTCCTGGAGGACAAGGACCTCGGTCGCGTGGCCGTAGGCCGCATCAACACGGGTGGCCCCGTTGCCACGATTGATGTTGGCGGTATCGGTCAGGGTGCTGCGTCCAGAAAGACCCTCATCAGCAACGGATTGCTGTTCCGAAATTCCGCTACGGGCGGTCTGTCTAGCTATTCAGGCACCGCTGTTGTCGGCGCTTGCGTTGGCTGCAACCGTATGGAAGGCATCGTATGGGAGAGCCAGTCCTTGGGCGGCTTGTTACTGCGGGCAGCCTGGGGCGAGAATGATATCTACTCTGGTTCGGCTCGGTGGGCAGGGGAGTATTCAGGCTTCCAACTCGCTGCCGGTATCGGAATAGAGAAGACAGCCGGGAATGCTAATTTTCAGCGCGACTTCAGCGGTACGACTGGTATTGCTGCGCCTGTTGCAGGTCTAATTGTCCCGGCAACTGGGCTTGCCGGTCCAGGATCGACTGCTAACCAGACCATCGTAGGCGGCCTAACGGTTCAGTCGACCGGACAGTCAGCTAACACCGAATGGGCTTGGTCCCTCGCAGGTAAGCACGTTGCGTCTGGGCTGTTCGCACAGGGGCACTACCAAGAAAGCGATTTCGACTGTGCACAGGGCAAGCAGTGGTGCGACAAGAAGTCGAATTTCTGGCTCATCCAAGGCGGTATCGCCAAGAACTGGTTTGGAATTGGCGAAACCGCTATTTATGGTGAATACGGAGAGGGCAAGAACGGCACTTACTTCTTGATGTCCGGCAATCCCGGTTCTCCGACAACTAGCAGCGCTGTGGCACCCGTTGGAGATCGCGGCCATGTCATCGGCTTCGGCATCAATCAGAAGGTGGACTCTGCTGCGATGGAACTCTACATCGCTTACAATCGCTACACTTTGGATAGCGTGACAGACTCCACGGCTAATTTCGGGATTAAGCCAGCGGCTCAAAGCGGTCAGGTAGGCGGTGTAGCGTGCGCCGCGGGCGCCGGTTGCCCAAGCGCCGTGAATGTTGGCGGCGTGCTAAACAATAACGGTCCTTTCCAAGGTATCGACTCGGTTATTGGCGGCGCGCGCATCCGCTTCTGATCTAAGCTAGGAGAGCTTGCAGCCCGCAGCACCCCGCGCAACGTTTGCTCTCCAGGAACTGGCCGGCTCCCCAACAGCCGGCCAGTTTATTTTTATAAGCTTGCCGGAAAAGGGGCATTCCAGGGGGTTACATTATACCGTGCGGCATTCGCATCTGAGCGTCAGAAGCCTCGACAATGGTACGAGCTGCCGGTCGGGTGGCTCTTTGCTATTTGGCGACGCAAACCGGGAGGCTCGGCAAACTGGCTACCCAATTGATCAAGCCAGGACTACTCTCAGCTAGCCGGGTATCAGCCGTACGGCGATCACCTCCGACGCCCCTTTCATCTCTCAAAATCGCTCCTCCTGACGCAAACGCTCGAACGGGAAATGAGCTTTCAGCGCCTTCTGCTCGCATCGATTCTGCAACCCGGATGCAACCGGGGACGTCGAGGTCTGTTTGGCCCTAGTGGAATATTTTTCCAAATGAGGCGCTATAGTATCCAATTGGGTCCACTGTGGCAAAGTCGCAACGGCCTGCAACCTTTGATTGAGAACAGCGTGCACTAAAGCCCCCGCCAATCAATCCGGATTGGCGTCGCCAAGAGCTCGCGCAACGCTCCCGCAAGACATTGGGTTGGGTCAGACCGAAGTTAGGAGAGGGCCATCGAAGCCCCATGCAGCCAGACGCTATTCAAACAGCGGGAGGGAGTGCTCGCGCCCTATGCAACGCGAATGTTCGATTGCTTTGGGGGCGACTTGGCGGGCACAATCTCCGCCGCAAATTGTGCCAGAACGGCTCGCTCGGCGTCTAAGGCAGTGCAAATTAAGGTGGTTGCGGGGGCGCGCAACCACCTTGATTTGCAGCTCCAGCGACTGCTCGCGGCGGTCATCGACAAGA
>RXJK01000116.1 GCA_003963125.1 Hyphomicrobiales bacterium | reverse complement strand
CGCCTCAAAGCCGACATCTGGGTCAAAGCCTATATCCGCCGCTGCCAGGTCGAGGGCGCCGACGCGGTCCTCGCCAGGCGCGGCGATGCGGACGCCGGCGCCATCTACATCAAGATCGCGCGCCTCGACGGGACCGCCACCGTGTTCGGCCCCGCCCCCGCCGGGCTCGACGTCGAGCGCGAAGACCGCCGCTGGGTCCCCGCACTCGCGACCCCATGGGCGCCCGAGCCGGACTGCGACGCCTTCCTCGCCCGCCAGGTCGACTTCGATCCCGACATCTGGATCGTCGCGGTGGACGACCGCCAGGGCCGGCACTTCCTCGATGACTGGCTCGCGACAGGCGCGTAAACGCGCCGTGACACGGCGGCCACCAAGTGAGGCGCGCTTCCAACACTCGGGCTGAAATGCTGCCGTTCGAGTTGCAGCACCCGTTCCCCGGCCAGCCCCGCGCAATGCCGGGGCAATTAGAACTTGATCACGCGCAATGGAGAGATTCGCCCAGCGCGCCCGCAGTGAGTTGGAAGCGGCTTGTACCGGTCCTCTTGCTTTCCGGGTTCGTCGAGGAGATGGCCATGGCCATGATCATAGAATTCCGCGGGCAGGTTCCGCGGGGAGACGTGCGCAGCGACGACAACAAGGCGCAAGGGGAGATCATCATCTTCCCGGGCGTCAGACGCGAGCGTCACGCCGAGCCGGCGCCGGCGGCCGCTTCCGGCGATGGCGACGCGGAGCCTCCGGCCAAACCGCGCCGGCGCGCGAAGCCCAAGCGCGATCGCATCGAGCTGCCGGACTGAGCTCAATAATTATCTGGGTTTTGATTATCTCTTGGCGGGCGTGCAGCTCGTGCGCGCCAGCATCGCTTCGGTTTCCGCGCGATAGGCGAGCCCCTTCAGCGGCGCGCGCACCATCACGATCCCTTCGAGCGTCGGCGCAGGGATCTGCACGTCCCCGCTTCCGAACCGCCGCGGACTGCTGCCGATCTCGGCGCTGGCGATGCCCGGCGCGATGACGAACGTGATGTCCGTGCGCTTCTGCTGTCCCGGCATGATGTAGAAGTTGTCGCCGAACGCGGAATGCAGCGACAGCGTCCATCCGGGCTCCGGCAGCACCGCCGACACGCGCAGATTGTCGACCGACAGGTCGAACCGGCAGAAGGCGTAGAGCGCCTCCGGCATGACGAACGGAAACGGCTGCTTGGCCGGGGTCGGCGCCGGCATCGTCACGGCCTTGTTGGCGGGCAGCAACGGCTTCAAACGTACGAGCGCCGGCGCGGGCGATGTGCGCGGCGTCGTGAACACCACCGCGATGTGCACGAGGCCCGCGGCGATAACGCCGGCGAGCAGCACCCGCCAGTCGATCAGCGCCCCGGACCGTTTGGCCGCCTTCGGGCGCGGCAGGACGGGCGCAGGCCGCGCGCCCTGCTCCACGCCGTCGATTTTGTCGAGCGTCACCGTCATCGGCAGCCCTGCCGCGCGATCTCGGGGAGAGGCTTGGGCTGCGCCGGTGTCGTGCCGCCGTCGACCGCGTTGGCGACCGTGAGGACGATGTTGATCTGGCTGCCGCCCCCGATGGGCAGCCAGTTGCCGGGCCGCGCGTCACGCGCCAGCGTGACCAGCGCCTTGCCGTCGGTTTCGCGCATCGCCGTCCAGCTGTTGAAGGCGTAGCGCTCGGCCGCATTCGGCACCAGCGCCCCCTTGCTGCTGTAAGCCGCGATCGACCAGAAGCTGTTCTGCGCGAGGTCGATCATGATTGCGTATTCGCAAGACGACGTGAGTGCGCCACCCGTGCTGTCCGTGTTGGCGAGATAGCGCGTCTCGTAGCTCGAAGCGAGCGGCAGCATGCCACGCCGCGCGATGTGCGCCCGCGCGTAAGGGTCGGCATCCGTGCGGCCGAGCGAAGTCCACTCCAGCCAGGGGCCGAAGCGCCGCGTGGACACGCGCGAGTCGTGTTCCATCATGGTCCAGGCCGTGCCGTAGCCGAGCCCGCCTGCAATCAGCGCGAACAGCACGAGATTGAGGAGAAGTCTGCGCAAGGCCGTCAGGGGCGAACTCCTGTGGGCACGGCCTCGGCCCGCCGATCGGGCGGCACGGCCTCGGTGCTGCGCGGCCGCGGCGTATCGCCCGGACGACGCGCCGGCGCGGGCTGTGACGGCTCGGGTGATGTGCCATCGCCTGAAGCAGCGTCAGGTGGCGGCGTCGTGACGGCGCCCGCCGCGCGCATGCTTTCGGCCACGCGCCGCAGCACGGTGCGCGTCTGCTCCGGCATCAGCGACTTGCGCGGCTGCTGCGCGGCCTGCGCCTCCGCCATCGCCGGGTCGGTCCGGCGCAGTTCGGACAGGCGCTGCTGCTCGGCGATCTGGTTGGGATGCGGCGCAAGGCCCGGGATCACGGGGATCGGGCGGTTCTTGTGCGCGACCGACATGAAGGCGTGCCAAACCATCGTAGGCAGGCTGCCGCCCGTCACGCCGCCGTTCCAGTACATCGGCTTGAAGTCGTCGTGGCCGATCCACACGCCGGTCACCAGCGCGCCCGTGAAGCCCATGAACCACGCATCGCGATAGCTCGTGCTGGTGCCGGTCTTGCCGGCGGCTGTGGTGAAGTCGAGCATCGCCTTGCGTGCCGTGCCTTCGGTCACGACCGCCTGCATCATCTGGTTCATGCCTTCGACCGTGCGCCGGCTCACCACTTGCGCCGGCGCCGGCTCGTCGCGCTCGCGGCTGTAGATCAGCTCGCCCTTCGAGTTGAAGAGTTCGAGCACCGCGTACCCCTTGGCGTACTTGCCGCCGTTGGCGAATGTCGCGTAGGCGCCGGTGTGATCAAGCGGCGTGATCCCGGTGTCGCCGAGCGCCATCGAGCACGTCTTGCGCACGCCGCTGACACCGAGGCGCTGCGTCATCTCGATCACCTTCTCGCGCCCGTATTTCAAGGACAGCACCACGGCCGGCACGTTCAGCGACACCTTGAAGGCATCGATCGCCATCAGCGAGCGGCCGGAGCCGCCGCCACCGCCGTAGTTGCGCGGCACCCAGTTGCCGCACTGCCCGCCGAAGTCCTGCACGATGGAGCGTGGCCCGAGGTTCCCCTCCTCGAAGGCCGTCGCATAGACATAAAGCTTGAACGACGACCCTGGCTGCCGCCGCGCATGCGAGGCGCGGTTGAACTGGTTCTCTTCGTAGTCGAGCCCGCCGATGAGCGCGCGCACGGCACCATCGGGCTCCATGGAGACAACGGCGCCCGTGAAGGGATTGGCCGCACCCCGTCGACGCGGGGCGCCAGGCACAGTGCCCGTCTGCCGCAGCGTGTTGACCAGCGCTTCCTGGGCGAGTTGCTGCAGTTCGATATCGACCGTCGTGCGCGCCGTGAGCACATACTGGCCGCGCCCTTCGGCGATGCGCTGCACCTCCTCGAAGGCCCAGTCGAGGAACCAGTCGGGCGAGTGCGTCGGCCGCGTCTCGATGATTTTTGCGGGGTTGAGCCGCGCCACCGCGACTTGGCCCGCGGTCATGTAGCCGGCTTCCACGAGATTGTTCAGCACCTCGTTGGTGCGCGCGCGAGACGCCGGCAAATTCACATGCGGGGCGTACTTGGACGGCGCCTTGAACAGGCCCGCGATCACCGCCGATTCCGCCAGCGTGATCTCGCGCACGGACTTGCCGAAGTAGAACTGCGAGGCGGCCTCCACGCCCACCGCACCGCCGCCGAGATAGGCGCGGTCGAAGTACATCTTCAGGATCTGCCGCTTGGTGAAGCGCGCCTCGAGCAGGAAAGAGAGGAACAGCTCTTTCAGCTTGCGCTCGAACGACCGCTCGGACGACAGGAACAGGTTCTTGGCGAGCTGCTGCGTCAGCGTCGAGCCGCCCTGCACCACCTCGTTGGCACGCGCGTTCTCGATCAGGGCGCGCGCCGTGCCGAAGATGTCGATGCCGAAATGCTCGAAGAAGCGGCGATCTTCCGTGGCGAGCGTCGCCTTGATCAGGGTGTCGGGGATTTCCTCGAGCGGCACCGAATCGTTGTGCAGAAGTCCGCGCGAGCCGATCTCGACCCCGTTCCGGTCGAGGAACTTCACCGCGAACTTGCCCTGCGCGAAGCGGCTCTCGTCGAACTCGTTGAAGGCCGGAAGCGCCAGCACGAACATAACCGCGAGGCCGCCCATGCCAATGGTCATGCCTTCCGACAGCACCTCGTTGAGGATGCGGCGGCCGCCCGTCAGGCGGAATCGGGCGACGAAGCTCGACAGCGCATTCCAGCGGTCCTTGAGGGATTCCCACGTGGCACTGAGACTCGAGTCGATCCACGCATCGATGCCCAGCCAGTCGATGAGCCGGCGCCGTCCCCCCTGCTTGAAGAACCAATCGTGCACGAGCCCTGGGCCTTCCTAGCTTGGCGGCCGTTGCGGCCGCAGTCTCCCTTGGCGCCGGACAAATACTCGATTCCGGACTATTGGCGTGCGCCGCAGGGCGGAACCCGAACAGGCACGCGCGTCGCGCCGCGACTCGCGATCGACCGAGCGCCGACGACGCCTGCACCCTATTGCAACGCGCCGGTCCGCTCAAGACGAAGGGGCCTGCAGCGACGCCGTTCGCGACGTCACTGTGGATTGCGCCCCACCTGATCTACCAACATGTTACTGCGCCGCTCCGCTTTGTCCTTACGCAAATCGGCGCTAGAACGCGTCGGGGGAAGAGGAACGCATGACGGGTGACGGGAACATGCGCGGCAGGCGGGGGCGCTTCGTGCGCCTCGGATCGTGGCTCGCCGCCGCGGCCGTCGCTGCGACCGTCCTTTCCGCTCCGCCCCGCCTCGCTCTCGGCGCCGACGAAGGCCAGGTCGAGAAGGCACGCGATGCCGCGGCGCTCCTGGTGCGCGGCAACATCGATCAGGCGATCAACCTCTATACTGAAGCGCTGGAAGACCGCACGCTGCCCAACGACAGGCGCGCGACGCTCTACAACGACCGCGGCGTCGCCTATGCGCGCCTCGGACGGCATCGTGAGGCAATCGAGGACTACAACCGCGCGGTCCATCTCTATCCGGAGTTCGCCGCCGTCTATAACAACCGCGGCAACGTCCTCCTGGGCCTCGGCGCTACCCGCGAAGCTATCAAGGATTTCGATCGCGCCATCGCGCTGGCACCGGGCTATGCCGCGGCGTTCTCGAACCGTGCGGGCGCCTACATCAAGACCGGACAGGCCGACAAGGCGCTCGCCGACTATGCGCGTGCCATCGAGCTGACGCCGTCGAGCCCTGCCGCGCTCAACGGGCGCGGCCGCGCGCATCTCGCAGCCTTCAGACCGCACGCCGCCATTCGCGACTTCACGCGCGCCGTCAACACCGATCAGCGCTTCGGGCCCGCCTATCGTAGCCGCGGCGAGGCCAAGCTCAGCGTCGAGCAGTACGACGGCGCCATCGAGGACTTCAGCCGCGCCATCGCTTTCGAACCTCGCAACGCCGAGATCTACGCCCTGCGCGGCACCGCCTATCTCGAAGCCGAGAACTGGGCGTCCGCGATCAAGGATTACACCACCGCTGTCGAACTCGCGCCGAACCAGGCGGGCTTCCTCGCGCTGAGAGGCTTCGCCCATGCCAAGGCGGAAGCCTACGAGGAATCGCTGAACGATCTCGCAAAGGCCATCGAGCTCGATCCCAAGGCCGCCCTCCCCTACGCCTTCCGCTCCTGGACCTATCGCCTGCAGCAAGAGACCGATCTCGCCGCCCGTGAGGCCGATCGCGCCCTGAAGCTCGATCCGGAGAGCCCCGAAGCCTACTGGGCCCGCGGCGAGGTCAACGCCGCGCTCGGCCGCGCCGATCAGGCGGCCGCCGACTACCGCAAGGCCGTGGAACTCGGCTCCCGCTTCAAGGACGCCAAGCGCTCCCTCAATCGCCTGGGCCTTGCACCCTTCTCCGGTGGTGCCGAGGTACCGGGCGCCGGCCGCGACGGCTGGCGCGTGCATCGCCAGGGCCGCCAGTTCGTCGCCCTCAGCGACGACTACCCGCGCCTGCGCATCAATCTCGAGATGATCGGCGAGGAGATGCCCCAGATCGTCGAGTGGCAGGTGAAAGCGCCCCCCTTCGACGGCATCGGCGTGCTGCGCTTCAAGGCCGGTACAATCGAGACCCCGCGCGGCCCCGAGACGGTGGAGCACGCGGCCATCGTCGATCTGACGAACGCCACGGTCGTCTCCGTGCAGGTGAACCGGCAAGGCCCGCGGCAGGCGCGTTGGACCTGGGAAGAAGGCCGCGTGCTTGTCGCCAGCGCCGACGGCACCACCGACGAGTTGCAGTTGCGCCAGATGAAGCCGAAGGAGCAGCCGGCGCCCAAGCGCTACGTCGAGCCGAAGAAGACGATCAACATTTTCGACTTCTTCTTCAAATTCAAGTTCTGAGTTGATCCCGCACGGCCGCTTTGAGCCGCCGTTTTACGC
>RXJK01000113.1 GCA_003963125.1 Hyphomicrobiales bacterium | reverse complement strand
TCCCGGGGCTCTTTCATGTGCTTTTTGAGGATTTCGATGATCTTTGTTGCGACGTCGTCCATTGCGCTCTCCCAGCCCGCCGCGGCGGCAACTCGGGACCTTTGTTGTGGCGAAAGCTACAGCTGGGGGTCCAGCCGCATATCGAAGCGTCTGATATACGCAAATGTCGCGTTCGTCCAGCCGACCGGGCCCGGCATCCGCAGGCATAGCTAATTCCGGCCCCGCGCGCAGCTCCCCTGGCCTACCCCTGGCCTCCCCCTGGCGTGCTGGCCACGGGGCGGAAAAGCGTGTTGAATGACGGGCTCAAGAGTCCTCGGTCCGGCCTCCCCTCTGCAACGAACGGTAACACGCCGGGTATTCCGACCGAGGCAAAACACTGCACATCCGGGAGCCGACGCCGATGACATCGCCTGCATCCTCGTCTCTGACGCCCGACGGCGGGGACTACCAATGGTTGCGGCGCTACCCGAGAGACGTGCGCTGGGAGCGCAGCTTCGAGCCCATCCCCGTCACCAACCTGTTCGACGCCTCCGTGGCCCGGTACGGCACCAAGCCGTGCACGAATTTTCTCGGAAAAATAACGACCTATCGGGAGATCGCGCGGCAGATCGAGCTGACGGCCGCCGGGTTGCAGCGGGAAGGCGTGAAGCGCGGCAGCAAGGTCGGGCTGTTCATGCCCAACTGCCCGACCTTCATCATCTACTACTATGCCGTGCTCAAGGTCGGCGGCACGGTGGTCAACTACAACCCGCTCTATGCCATGGAGGAACTCGCGTTCCAGATCCGGGACAGCGAGACCGAGATCATGGTCACCCTCGATCTCAAAGTGCTGTTCGAGAAGGTCGAGAGCCTGCTCGTCGCGGGCACCTTGAAGCGGGCGATCGTCGCCTCGTTTTCCGCCCTGCTGCCGGCGACGAAGTCGGTGCTGTTCAAGCTTCTCAAGGGGCGCGAACTGGTCAACCCGGGACGTAGCCCGGCCGCCGCCCAGATCATCCAGGACGGCAAGCTCACCGCCAACGACGGCCGGTATACGCCGGCGGCCATAGAGCCCTACGAGGATATCGCCGTCCTGCAATATACCGGCGGCACCACGGGCACCCCCAAGGGCGCCATGCTCACGCACGCCAACATCTCGATCAACTGCCAGCAGGGCGCGGCCTGGGCCACGAACCTCAAGAGCGGCCAGGAGCGGGCGCTTGCCGTGCTGCCCTTCTTCCACGTGTTCGCCATGACGGCGCTGATGAACTTCGCGCTCGCCGAAGGCTCCGAGCTGATCATCATGCCGCGCTTCGTCCTCGACGACGCCATGAAGCTCATCGACCAGACGAAGCCGACGGTGATGCCCGGCGTGCCCACCATGTTCAACGCCATGCTGAACCATCCCAAGCTCAAGAGCTTCGACCTGTCCTCGCTCAAGTACTGCATCTCGGGCGGGGCCGCACTGCCGATCGAGGTGAAGCAGAAGTTCGAGGCGCTGACGGGCTGCAAGGTCGTCGAGGGCTACGGCCTGTCGGAGGCTTCGCCGAGCGTGACGTGCAATCCGGTCGACGGCCCGGTCAAGGAAGGCTCGATCGGCCAGCCGCTGCCGGGCACCATCGTGTCCCTGCGCGATCTCGCCGACCCGACGCGCGAGGTGGCGCTCGGGGAGAAGGGCGAGATCTGCGTCAGCGGTCCGCAGGTGATGAGGGGGTACTGGAAGCGGCCGGAGGAGACGGCCAGCCAGTTCGTGGGCGATTTCCTGCGCACGGGCGACGTCGGCATCATGGACGAGGATGGCTTCATCTTCATCGTCGACCGGATCAAGGACCTGATCATCTGCTCGGGCTACAACGTCTATCCGCGGCGCATCGAGGAGGCGATCTATACGCATCCGGCGGTCGAGGAAGTGACCGTGATCGGCGTCAAGGACACCTACCGCGGCGAAGCACCCAAGGCCTTCGTCAAACTCAAGGCCGGCACGAGCGCGAGCGAAGCCGACCTGCGCCAGCATCTCGAGCCGAAGCTCTCGAAGATCGAGATGCCGAGCGAGATCGAGTTCCGCAGCGAGCTGCCCAAGACCATGATCGGCAAGCTGTCGAAGAAGGAACTCAAGGCCGAGGAAGACGGCCGGCGCCGCACGAGCTGACGAACCGCCATGCCACGACGATCCAGCGTTTGGACGAGCCTATGTCCGATATGAGCAGCATGCCGAAGACCGAGGCCGAGCGCCTCTACACGATCGGCGAACTCGCGGGCGAGCTCGACGTCACCACGCGGGCGATCCGCTTCTACGAGGCGAAGGGGCTGATCGCGCCGGCAAGGCGCGGCGTCGCGCGCAGCTACACGCGGCGCGACAGGGCGCGGCTGAAGCTGATCCTGCGCGGCAAGAACCTCGGCTTCACGCTCGACGAGATCGCGCAGTACCTCAAGCTCTACGACGCGGACCCGACGCAGGTGGCGCAGACGCAACTGCTGCTGACGCGGGTCGAGACGGCCATCGAGGACCTGCAGGCCAAGCGCGCCGATCTCGACCGCACGCTCAAGGAGCTGAAAGAGATCCGCACGCAGTGCCAATCGCATCTGGCTGCCAAGCCGGGGGCCCCGCGGCCCGCGGATCACGACTGAGGCCATCAGGGTGCGGGCGACGGCGTCTCCTCGTGGCCTTCGACCGGCAGGTCCGTCGACTCGGGCCGCTCGGTGACGGCGAGAATGGCCACCCCCAGCACGATGGCGATGCCGCCGACGATCTGCAGCGCGGTCAGCCGTTCACCGAGGAAGATCACCGAAACCAGCGAGACGGTGACGATGTGGCCGTGCGCGGCCGCGTAGGCGGGGCCGACAGGGGCGTATTTGAGCAGCGTGACGTAGGTCGAGAACGAGACGACGTAGAGCGCCACGATCAGGTAGACGAGCGGTTCCGTCGCGAGCCGCCAGAGCCAGGCGTCGAGCCCCGGCGTGCTGCCCGCCCGGTCGGCGGCGAGCTTCATGCTCACCTGCGCCGCGGTATCGAGGGCGAGGAGGGCGAGGAAGCCCAGGAGAATGCCACGCCTCATGCCGTGCTTCATCCCGGACTTCATGGCGCGCCGATCCCCACCAGGGCGACGCCGCAGGCGATCAGGCCGATGGCCAGCGAACGGGCCGGCGTTATGCGCTCGTGCAACCACAGCCGTCCGCCCAGCATGACGCCGACGATGGTGATGCTGCCGACCATCACGCCGGTCGACAGCGGCACGCGGGCGAGGAAAGCGAGCCAGCTCAGAAAGAGCAGGAAGAACGTGACGATGGCGATCCAGAAGCCCGGATGGCCCACGAGTTCCCTGATGAAGGCCAATCCATCAAGGCGGGCGACGTGGCTCGAAGCCGATTTGAGGGCCAGGTGGCTGACAGTCTCCAGCAGGAGAACGGCCAGCAGGAAGAGCACAGAGAAACTGTCCATGGGATCCTTTTTCGGTTGAGACCCGGAGGGCACGGGAAGGCGTCTAGGTCGCGGGGACGGCCGCCTTGTCCTTGGCCAGCGCCTTGAGCTCCGGGTCGTTGCGCTCGAAGTCGAAGAGCGGGATCAGCGGCCGCAGCAGCCAGTTGGTGAGATCGCCGCGGAAGCGGAAGTAGAGCCAGCGGCGCGACAAACGTCCACCGAAGAGAAGCTTTGTCGCGTACGTCGTCGCGCCCATCTCGACGAGCGGGATGCGCCGCTCGATGGCGAACTCGATCATCTTCAGCCAGTTGAGGAAATAGAGGTTGAGTTCGCGCGCCTCGGGGTACTTCATGCCGATGTGCTTGGTGACGATGCGTGCGCTGTCGACGAGCGAGAGCTGGAAACCGACGAGCTGGTCTCCATTCCAGGAGAGCGCAAGCTGCGCGCGGTCGCCCAGCATCGCGAGCACGCGGCTGAAATACTCAGGAGAAAGCTGTTCGAAATCGCCGTAGTCGACGCTGCTGTTGGCGAGCGTCGCCTGGTAGAGGGCGTAGATCTCGCGCTCGAGGCCATCGATCGAGGTGCGATACTCCATGCGCACGCGCGCATTCGCACGGGCCTTGCGTTTCATGTAGCCGCGCACCTTGGCGGGCAGGCTCATGAGGTACTCGTCGTAGGTCTTGTAGGGAAGATCGAGCATCACCAGCGGCACGCTCGTGACCTTGGCGTAGTGGCGTGCGGCGAAGGTGGGCGCGAGGCTGTCGGCCAACTCGTCGATGCTTTTCACCGCCATCAGCATGCACTTCTCGGCCGCGGCGATCTCCTCGAGTTTCGCCAGCATCACGGCGAAGACGGCCCGGCGCTCCTCCTGCGTCAGGGCCGGATCGAACGCGATGGTGAGGTTGTCGGAGACGGGCGAGCCCAATCCCACGATCGGCAAGGAGACGAGGCGCGGGGCGTGCTCGAATACCCACTGGCCGATCTTGCGCAGGGTGCCCTGCAAGGGCGTGTCGATGCGGTAGGAGACGCGGAACAGGGGGGCTGCGGCGAGGACGCGCTCGCCCTCCATGACGGCAAGGGCGCCGAGGACGAAACCCGGCGGTGGGGTCGCCTCGACGGCGACGTAGTAATCCCAGCACTCGGGCTCGCCTGGCAACATCTGCTCCCAGACGTCCCTCGGCACGGCCCGGAGGGACGCGTGTTCCTTTGCCTGCATTGATGCCCTTGTGATTAAGTCGCGACCCGGATTAACGCCCGAACCTAGCGGCGCACAATGACCCGATCCTGTCATGTGCCGCACAATTCGTTGATGCACCGCGCATTCCTGCGCGCTTCGAACGCTCGGGCCGCCGCGGCGGATCTCGAGTTGCATCTTCACGTCGCCTTGCATTGACGGATGGGTAATTACCCACGATTACTCTCCCCTTATGACATCGACGTCACAGAGCCTGCTCGCGGACATCGAGGCCTATCTCGCCCGGACCGGCGAGACCGCGACCAAGTTCGGGATCGCCGCGGTGCGCGACGGGCATCTCGTCTCGAAACTGCGCAAGGGCGCGAGTGTGACCCTCAAGACGGCCGACAAGGTGCGAGCGTACATGCGACAGAACGATCCCGCGGCGGAGAGGCCAAGCCCAAGCTCGCGGCCGCGGCGCATCGTGCTCGTGATCGGCGGCGGGATCGCGGCCTACAAGTGCCTCGACCTGATCCGGCGCCTGAAAGACGTCGGCATCGCCACGCGGGCCGTGATGACGAAGGCCGCCCAGCAGTTCGTGACGCCGCTCGCTGTGGGTGCCTTGAGCAACGAGCGGGTGTTCACGGACCTTTTCGATCTCAACGACGAGCGCGAGATCGGCCACATCCGCCTGTCGCGCGAAGCCGATCTGATCGTCGTGGCGCCCGCGACAGCCGATCTGCTCGCGCGTATGGCCGGCGGACATGCCGACGATCTCGCGACCGCCATGCTGCTCGCGAGCGACAAGCCGGTGCTCGTCGCGCCGGCGATGAACCCGCGCATGTGGGCGCACCCGGCAACGCAGCGCAACGTTGCGCTTCTCAAGGCCGATGGCGTGCATGTCATCGGGCCTGCTGTTGGCGAGATGGCGGAGCGCGGCGAGGCCGGTGCGGGGCGTCTCGTCGAGGTGCCGGAGCTGGTTGCAGCGATCGAGAAGCTGATCGAGGGCAAGAGCGACGCGGCGGATCGTCCAGGTCCGCTGGCCGGCCGGCATGTGCTCGTGACGAGCGGCCCCACGCACGAACCCATCGATCCCGTGCGCTACATCGCCAACCGGTCGTCGGGCAAGCAGGGGGCGGCCATCGCGGCGGAAGCGGCCGCGCTCGGCGCGCGCGTGACGCTCGTGTCGGGGCCGACCAACCTTCCCGATCCCAAGGGCGTCGAGGTTGTGCACATCGAGACGGCGCGGGAGATGCTGGCGGCGGTCGAAGCGCATCTGCCTGCCGACATCGGCATCTTCGCGGCGGCCGTCGCCGACTGGCGCGTTGCCACCTCGGCCGAACACAAGATCAAGAAGAGCGGTAAGGCGCCGGCGCCGCGGCTCGAACTCGTCGAGAACCCGGACATCCTGAAGACGATCGGGCACGCCGGCGATGGAAAGCGCCCGACGCTCGTCATCGGCTTTGCGGCCGAGACGGACGACGTGATCGGCTATGCGCAGAAGAAGCTCGTGAGCAAGGGCGCCGACTGGATCGTCGCGAACGACGTCTCGCCCGAGACCGGCATCATGGGCGGCGACCGCAACGCGGTGCACATCATCTCGCAGAGCAACGTCGAGAGCTGGCCCGATCTCGACAAGCAGGAAGTCGCGCGGCGCCTCGTGCAGCGGGCTGCGGCCGAGCTGGCCTCGCGTAAGCCTACCTGAGCGCGCCCGCGACGGACGTCACAACGTTTGTTTTCACGCTCGAACTCGTGGCCCTGGGTCCCTGTGTGTGCGGTTTGTGGTTGACTGGGATCGG
>RXJK01000202.1:8647-36543 GCA_003963125.1 Hyphomicrobiales bacterium | reverse complement strand
TCGGAGGCGAGCGGCACGACGACGACGTTGCGTCCAACGCGCTGCAGCAACGAGACGGTCGAGGATACGCCGAATTGCCCTGCGAGCACGAGATCGGGATCGTGCTGCAGCACGTCCTCCGCGGCGCCACGCGTGACGGGATAGCCGCGTGCCTTTTCCGCGATCGCCGACACGGAGGGATCGGCGGCAAGATGCGTCACGGCCGCGATGCGCCGGCGCGCGACGAGATCGATGAGGATCTGGTCGGCGCACAGGTCGAGCGAAACGATGCGCGCGGGGCGTGCAGGCTCCGCCGCGCCGGCGGTGGCGGCCGCGAGCGCCGTGGTAAGGAAGAGGGCAGCGCAGACGAGGGCCAGAGCAGGCGGCACCCGCCGCTGCCATCGTTGCCATCCGTGCGCGCGCGCAACCCTGTCCCAATCGCGGGCCGCCGAAGCGGCCGCACGATCGGACGCGAGGAACGCGCGTGTCATGCCGCGAATGCCCAGCGCTATTTCTCCTTCCGCACGGCCGTACCGCCGATGCCGTCCTCGCCGCCGAAGGTGAGCTTCACGCCGGCGAAGGCGGTGGTGCCGGCCGTGGCATTGTAGCCATAGACCTCCTGATAGTGCTGGTTGAACAGGTTCTCGATGCGGCCGAACACTTCGACGCCTCTCTCCAACTTGTAGGACGCGGCAAGGCGCGCGTTCCAATAGCTCGGCAGCGTCACGTAGGCGGCGGTGAATCCGCTGTCGTAGACGATGTCCTTCATGTCGCCATTGTAGGTTACGCCGAGGTTCACGTTGGTGCGCTTGTCGGACGAGGCATAGTTAACATCGAACCGACCCTGGTGCGGGGGGCGACGCACCTCCTGGATGTTCCCATTCTCGCGCGCGTAGAGATAGGTGTAGGCGGCGCCCAGCGAGATATGCGCGTTGAGCGCGTAGCGGCCCGCCACTTCCACACCCTGCCGCAGGCTCGCCGCCGTGGCGTTGACGAGGGTCGGCGTGAACAACGGGTTATAGATGATCTCGTTCGTGAGATCGGAATGGAAATAGGTCACGTCCACCACAGCGCGGCCGCCGAGAAGCTTCGTCTCGAGGCCGACATCATAGCCGAACGACTGCTCCGACTTCAGATTGGGGTTCGCCGTGAAGTATTGCGAGTAGCCGTAGAGGTCATAGAGGGTCGCGTACTTCACGCCCGTCCCGACGCTCGAATGCAGACGGAAGACGCCGCCGGGGATCAAGTAGGAGCCGTTGACGTTCCAGGTCGTGAAATTCTCCGTCGTGTCGTTCTGGTCGTAACGGACGTTCACGCCCAGGAAGAGCGACTTGAAGTACTCGCCGCGGATCTCGCCGGCAACGCTGTTGCGATTGCGCGCGTGATGCGGATCAGCCGGATACGTCGCCTGGTCGAGGACTTCGGTGCGTCGCTCGACCAGCGTCGTTACGTAGTGGCGAACGGGGGCGCTCTTCGAGTCCTCGATCAGCACCGTCGACTTGTAGCCGAACTTGCCCATCTGGCTGTTGGTCTGCGTGTAGATGCTCGAATAGTCGTTGCGCAGCGTTTCGGTGCCTTGCGCGAACACGTAGTTCGTCCAGGTCCGGCTGGGGTTGTCGATCGTGAGGCCGAGGCTAGCCACGCGCAGCCGCGCGTCGCTTGTGTAGGGCGCGTCGGCGGGAGCCCAATAGCCCTTGAGCAGCATGCCGAAGCCGTCGTCGTATCCTGCCCGCGTGTTCTGTTCGCGGAAGGAGCCCTCGACCTTCACGAGCGGCGAGAGCGCGAAGCCGCCTTTCATGGCGTAGGTGCCAATGCGGGTGCCGTCTTTTTCGTCGCCGAGCGTCGCGATGTTGAAGCCCGACGTGCGGTAGGCCGTTGCCGAGATCGAGCCCCAGGCATTGGCATTGCCACCGGAGAGCTGCGCGCCAAGACGCGTCGTACCGAGCGAACCCGCTTCGACCTGCGTGCGCAAGGTGAGCGGGCCTCGGCCCCCGGAGGTCGTGATGCTGATCACGCCGCCGAGCGCGCCGTTGCCGTAAAGACCGCTTTGGGGACCGCGCAGCACTTCGATGCGCTGCACGTCGTCCGCCGACAGGTTGGAGAAATCGAAGGCGCCATCGGCGGTCGAGTTCACCTCGACGCCGTCGATCAGCACCAGCGTGTGCTTGCTCTCGCCACCGCGGATGCGCACCACGGTCACGTTGCCGGGGGTGCCCGACTGGCTCACCGAGACGCCGGGCAGGCTGCGCAGCGCGTCGGCGACGTTGCGGATCTGCTGGCGCTCAATGTCGGCGCGCGTGATCACCGAGACAGAGGAACCGACCTTCTCGATCGGGATGCCGTCTACGGTCTCCTGTGGCTGCGAAGGCGAGGACGTCTCGCCGGCAGCCTGAGGCTGTGCGGTCGATGCCGATGGCTTTACGTCGAGCGTGGCTCCGGTGACAGACACGCCCGGCAGCGCCACCGGCTGCTGGGCGAGCGCAGCCGGCGTGCCGGATGCGAGGGCGAGGATCGAGGCAAGCGATATCAGGCGCAGTTCACTGCGCTTAGGGCCGTAAAACGGCATGACGGGTCTCCGCTTTGGGGCAGAGCGTCATCAGACTTGAGGTTCGAGACTACGGAAGGCGGGGGCGGTTCTCACGCCACGGCACAGCGCGCGCGGAAAGGCCCGAAGCCCCCGCCCGATGCACCTGATCCTGTCTTCGCTAACGCCACGGACAACACTTCTGACGGCGACCTGCACATTGCACACCGTCGCCACTACGGTTGTCCGCTCCCTCGCGCGCCCCGCGCAAGTGATGGGCGACTGGTGCCGGCAGGTCTCCTGGCTCACGGCTCTGGCGCCCTACTCCGCCTTCCCGCCGTCGCCGGCAGTGGCATGTGGAGCAGTGCTCGCCGCTTACAGTTGCGGGGGCAGCCTCGGCTTCGCATCTCCCGCCTTGGCCGAAGCCGCGGCGATCGATCCTGCACCGTGTTCCCTTTTCACCGCCTGCGCTCTCAAGGAGCCGCGGGCGGAACCGTCACGCGGTCGTTAAAGAGCCTCGCGCACGTGGAATTGTCAACCGTGAAGACAACGGTGCGGCGCAAACAATTTTGCTCCGTGTGCAGGCCGAGAGACAGCGGGGCGTGGTGGAGCGAAGGACTGTTCGCAGACGCTACTGCGTCGCCTCACGCACGATGTCGTCGAGCAGCTTGTCGATGTCGGCGAAGGCCTTGCGCGAGGCCTCGCTGCCCGTTTGCGGCGGACGGCGGAAGCCGACGACGATCTCGCCCGGCTTGTCTTCACGCTCGTAGATGAAGACCACGTAGGGGCAGTAGCCGACGTTGCCGGGGTCGGCCTCCATCATGCGGCGCGAATAGATCGCGGAGCAGAAGGTCATGTACTCGGCGTTCTTGTAGATGGGCTTGGTGGAGCCGACGTCGGCGCCCGTGCGCGCCAGCATCGCGCCGATGGCGCCCGTCGCCTCAACCACGAGCCCCTTGGCGATGATGGCGTTGTTGAGCTCGAACTTCACGTCGTCGAAGGCGGCGGCCTTGGTGTAGGTGCGCAGTTCCTGCGCCTGCGTGCGCTCAGCGGAGAGGCCGCAGCCCAAGAGCAGCAGGACGGCGAACAACAAGCGCAGCATCGGCGGCCTCGCAAGGGACTTCGGGATCAGAAGCAGAGCGCGCCGAGCTTGGCGAGATCGACGAGCAGCGCCTCGCCCCGCATGGCGATGAGATAGACGGCAGCGAGAAGGAGAACGCCGACGGCGCCGGAAATGGCAAGGCGTGCGATCAAAGGCCCCCGGCCCGCCTCCGGTGCCGGCTGGGCGTCGGGCGGTGCTGCAGCTCGATCTGTTACCTGGCTCAGCATGGCTCGACCACTGGCCCTCTCATCGACATCGTTGCCTTGACCTGCCTCAAGCGGGTGCTGCCACAGGGGGGGCCGACAGACGCTCCACGGGCCGCTCCTTGATCGGATAATGCACGGCGGCGGCGAAAAGGCCCAGCCCGACCGAGATCCACCACATGGTGTCGTAGGACTTGGTCATGTCGTAGAGATAGCCGGCCAGCCGCAGGCCCGTGAAAGAGCCCAGCTGATGCGACAGGAACACCACGCCGAACAGCATCGACATCCAGCGCGTGCCGAAGAAGGTCGCGACGAGGCCCGACGTCAGCGGCACCGTCGACAGCCACAGGAAGCCCAGCGCGATGCTGATGCCGATGATGGTGACAGGGGTAATGGGCAGGACCAGCAGGCCCAGGAACACGATGGCGCGCCCGAAATAGATCAGGCTGAGGCCCAGGCGCTTCTCGACGAAGCGGCCCGACTGGCCCGCGATGTAGGTGCCGGCGAGGTTGGCGAGCCCGACCATGGTGAGCGCGATCACGGCCACCGAATTGTCGAGCCCCTTGTCGGCCACGAACGCCGGCAGATGCACGCCGTAGAGGGCGAGGTGGAAGCCGCAGACGAAGAAGCCGATGACGAGGAGTATGTAGCTCCTGTGCGTGAACGCCTCCTTGATCGCGTCGAGAAGGCTCTGATCGTCGCCGACGCCGGTGGTCGCAGCGGGCTTGCCGGACAGCGGCAGCGCCAGAGGGATCATGATGGCGCAGGTGGCGACGAGCAGCAGCAGGCTCATCTTCCAGCCGGCCACGTCCATCAGCAGGTGCGTGTACGGGAAGGCGACGAAGCCGCCGATGCCGCCCGCCATGCCGAGCGAGGCGATGGCCGCGAGGCGCTTGTCGGGTGGCGCGGCGCGGCCGACGGCGCCGACGAGGGAGGTGATGCCCGTGCCGCTGACGCCGATGCCGAGGAAGAGGCCTGCCCATAGCAGATCCGTGCCGGACTGGGCCGCGTACATGAGGTAATTGCCGATCATGGTCGCGAGCGCGCCGGTGACGATCACGCGGCCGGCGCCGTAGCGGTCGGCGACCATGCCCGCGAACACGGCGCCGATGCCCCAGATCAGGTTGGCCAGCGCCATCGCGTTCGAGAAGGGCTCGCGGCCGATGCCGAGATCCTGCGTCATCGGCGTGAGATAGAGGCCCGCGACCTGGCGCAGCCCCATGGCGATGCCGACGATAGTACCCGCGGACAGCACCACCAGCCACAGCGGCTTGTAGCTGACGGACGGTGGCGTGGTGACAGCCTTCTGCATCGGCGTTCCGATCCCCTGACGTTCAAGCTTTGATCATTTGCCCAACATCATAGCTGCGCCGGGGGCCCTCCCCAAGCGGGTGCCACGCAATCGTGATACGCGCACGGATCATAAGCCCGGGGTCAAGCGCGGAGGGCCGCGCACGCCGGCCCAGAGCTCGAAATGATCGAGCTGGGCGATTTCGCCGCCCGGCGACGCCAGCCCGCGCGCAGTCACCGCGATGCGCCACGGCGGGCCGCTGACGCGGTAGAGGTTGTAGCGGCCGAGCGTCTCGCTCTTGTGCGGCACGCAGAGGGAGGCCGAGGCGCCGCCGACGACGGGCACATTTCCCTCCGGCCCCGGAACACGTACGAGACTGACGCGATGATTGTGGCCGTGGATGACGAGTTCGGCGCCGCAGCGGGCCAGGATCTCGCGCACGGCCGGCGCATCGGCCAGGCCACGTTGGGCCGGCGCCTGCCCCGGCAGCGGCGGATGATGGATCATCACCAGCCGGAACAGCCCTTCCGCGCGCGTCCGGCGCAGCACCTGCTCCAGGCGCTGGCGCTGGGTCTCGCCCAACGCGCCGGCGGCGACGAACGGCGGCGTCGTGTGCGCCGAGTTGAGGCCGATCAGCGCGACCGCGCCGATCTTGCGTACGTAGGGAAAGCCCCAGGCTGCCGGTGCGACCTCCTTGCAGTCCGCATCCGAGCGCATGAAAGGCAGCCAGCGTGCGGTGCCAGGATCGTCGCCGATGTGGGTGTAGATGTCGTGATTGCCCGGTACGACGCTGACGTGGTCGGCGAGCCCGAGGTGCGCGAGCCAGCGTGCGGCGGCCGCGTGCTCCGCCGGCAGACCGAGGTTCGTCAGATCACCCGAGACGCAGATGTGGTCGGGGCGCTGCGCCAGGAGATCGGCACACAGGCGATCGAGGCTCGCGCGGTCATGGGCGCGCGCGCGCTTGTGCACCCAGTTGGCGTAGCCCAGCGCGCGTTTCAGGTTCCAATAGCGCGGCGACAGCCCGACGATGGGGCCCAGATGGACATCCGTAAGATGGGCAATCGTGGTCATCGCGGGTTTGCCTGGAAGTCCCTCATGGTTAAGGGCGCAGCAATAGCGGTTTTCGTCCGCACATGCCAAATTGCGCCCACACTTTGCGGGTTCGTGGGCCCGACACGGGACGAGCGCAAGATCCAAGAGGTCTTGGCACGCGCAGAGGGATGGGACCGTCAGGGGACACGGGGCGCATGACTTGGAAACGGCGCGCGAGATCGACGTTCGGGCGCGCGGCGTGAGGCGGGGGCTCGTCACACGCCTGTTGCAGCAGTACTGGCGGCTCACGCGCGGGCTGACGCTCGGTGCGCAGGGCGTCGTGATCGATGCGGAGCGACGCGTGCTGCTCGTGCGGCACGGCTATCGGCCGGGCTGGCATTTCCCCGGCGGCGGCGTCGAGAAGGGCGAGACGATCGAGGAGGCTCTCGCGAAGGAACTCGACGAGGAAGCCGGCGTCGTCGCGACCGAGCGCCCCGAATTGTTCGGCGTCTACGCGCATTTCGAGGAGTTTCCGGGCGACCACATCGCGCTGTTCGTCGTGAGGCATTGGCGGCGCGTGCGCACGCCCGAGCCCAACCGCGAGATCGCCGAGCAGGGCTTCTTCGCGGCCGACGCCTTGCCGGAGGGTACGTCGCGGGGCACGCGCCGGCGCGTTGCGGAAATCCTGCACGGCGCCGTCCCGCGCGACGCGCATTGGTAAACGCGATCCCTCCGAAGGCCTCGCATCGAAGCGATGCGGCCACCGTCACACAAAGCCACTTTTCGCGCGCGCCGTTGGGGGCTATGAGGGTCCGCCTCGCAAGCTCCAAAGCCCTCCTCAGGACGCTTCCCTCGATGACGCAGACGACCACGGTGCGCCCGGCGGCACTCTCCGACATGCCCGCCATCTCGAAGCTGCACGCGGAAGCCTTCGGCCCCGGCCGCTTCGTGCGCGCGGCCTATCGCGTGCGCGAGGGCACGCCGCTCGTTTCGCCCTATTGCCTCGTGTGCATGTCAGCGGCGGGCGACCTGATCGCGGCGCTGCGCTTCACGGCGATCCGCATCGGCGGCCAAGGCGGGCACCTGATGCTCGGGCCGCTGGCGGTTGCGGCCTCTTACGCGAACCAGGGCTATGGACGCGCGCTGATCGCGGAGGGGCTCGCGCACGCCAAGCGCGACGGTGTCGGCCTCGTGCTGCTGGTCGGCGACGAGCCCTACTACGGGCGCCTCGGCTTCCAGCGCGTGCCCATGGGCCAGATGCGCATGCCGGGCCCCGTCGATCCCCTGCGCCTCCTCGCCGCCGAGCTGCGCCCAGGCGCCCTCGCCGAAGCCTCGGGCCTCATCACCGCCGACGTGTGAAGGTTCCGCGGCCGCCGTTGGCTCACCCGCCTGAAATCTGCTTCCCTTGTCATCCCGGCCGGAGCGCGAAGCGCGGAGAGCCGGGACCCAGGGACAAAGGTCTCGCCCGCGGCCCTGGGTCCCGGATCGGTGCTGCGCACCGTCCGGGATGACAGGTGGGGCGTTCGCGGCCGGCGTGGCGACGAGCGTGAAAAGGACGGACGGCGGGTTACGCGATGAAGGGGTTGGTTTCGCGTTCGTCGCCGATGGTGCTCATGGGGCCGTGGCCGCAGATGAAGACGTAGTCGTCGCCGAGCGGGAGAAGCTTGGTCTTGATGGCGTCGATGAGCGCGTCGTGGTCGCCGTAGGGGAAATCGGTGCGGCCGATCGAGCCGCGGAACAGCACGTCGCCCATCAGCATGAAGCGCTGCGCCTCGTTGACGAAGACGACGGAACCCGGCGAGTGGCCCGGGCAGTGCAAGATCTTAAAGCTGGTGCCCGCCGCCTCGACCGTGTCGCCCTCTTCGAGCCAGCGGTCGGGCGTGACGTTGCGCGCGCCCATCATGCCGAAGGCCAGCGCCTGCTGGGCGAGGTTGTCGAGGAGGATCTTGTCGCCGGTGTGCGGACCTTCGATCGGCACGCCGAGCTTCGCTTTGAGTTCGGCGGCGCCGCCGGCGTGATCCATGTGCCCGTGCGTCAGCAGGATCTTCTCGACCGTGATGCCGATCTTGGCGATGGCTTCCTCGATGCGTTCGAGATCGCCACCGGGATCGACCACCGCGCCCTTCTTGGTCTCCTCGTCCCACAGCAGCGTGCAGTTCTGCTGGAAGGCGGTCACGGGCACGATGGCGGCCTTGAGCGGCATCTCTTCTCCTGGTCTCAGTTCACGGGCCGGCTTCGACACTCTCATGAGGTTGTCATGGTCGGGCTTGTCCCGACCATCCAGCCAACCGCTGGCGCAGCGCTCGAGGAGAGCTGGATCCTCGGGACGAGCCCGAGGATGACACTGCTGCTTGGCGTCGAGCGTGTGTTCAGGCGGCCTTGCTGGTGCCGGAACGGTAGAACGTTTCGCCCGACTGCGCCATCTTCCGCAGCAATGCGTTGGGCGCAAAGCGAGGCCCGTAGGCCTGCGCCAGGCGATCGCATTCGCGCACGAACTCGGCGACGCCCACGGTGTCGATGAGCGAGAGCGGGCCGCCCGTCCAGGGCGCGAAGCCCCAGCCGAGGATCGCCGCCACGTCGCCGTCCTCCGGCGCCGTGAGCACGTTCTCTTCCAGGCAGCGCGCGGTTTCGAGGGCCTGGATGAAGAGGAAGCGCGTCTTCAGTTCCTCGACCGTCGGCTGCTCCTTGGCGCGAGGGGTGAGTTCTGCGAGACCCGGCCAGAGGTGCTTCTTGCCGCCGGCGGGATACTCGTAGAAGCCCTTGCCGTTCTTCTTGCCGAGGCGGCCCAGGTCTTTCACCATTTTCTCGATCAGGCCGTCGACGGGCGTGCGCTGGTAGGCGGGGCCGACGTCCTTCGCGGTTTGCGCCGCGATCTTGTAGATCAGGTCGAGCGCCACTTCGTCGGACAGCGCCAGCGGCGGCATCGGCATGCCCGTCATCTTGCCCGCGTTCTCGATGAGCGCGGGGTTGATGCCTTGGGCGAGCATGCGCATACCCTCGCGCGTGTAGGTCGCGAACACGCGGCTCGCGTAGAAGCCGCGGCCATCGTTCACGACGACGGGCGTCTTGCGGATGCGCTTCACGTAGTCCATGGCGACGGCGAGGGTCGCGGCGTTGGTCTTCTGGCCGCGGATGATCTCGACGAGCTGCATTTTGTCGACGGGCGAGAAGAAGTGCACGCCGACGAAGGTCGCCGGATCGCGCCAGGCCTCGGCCAGCCCGGTGATCGGCAGCGTCGAGGTGTTGGAGGCGAAGATCGCATGCGGCGGGAGAACCTCCGCGCAGCGCTTCGTCACCTCGGCCTTGATGCCGCGATCCTCGAATACGGCCTCGATGACGAGGTCGGCCGTCTTCAATTCCGCGTAGTCGGTCGTGGTCTTGATGCGCGCGAGGATGGCGTCGGCCGCCTCGGGCTTCATGCGCTTGCGCTCGACCTGCTTCGCCAGCAGGCCCTTGGAGTAGCCCTTGCCCTTCTCGGCATCCTCCACCGAGCGATCGATGAGGACGACGTCGAGGCTGGCCATGGCCGTGACGTAGGCAATGCCTGCGCCCATCATGCCGGCGCCGAGGATGCCGACCTTGGCGAGCTTGGCGGGCGGCACATCCTTCGGCCGGCGCTCCAGCTTGTTGGCCTTCTGCATATTGATGAAGAGCGAGCGGATCATGTTGCGCGAAGCCGGATGCATCATGACCTTGGTCATGTAGCGCGCCTCGATGCGGAGCCCCGCGTCGATCGGCACGAGCAGGCCCTCGTAGACCGCGCTCATGATGGCCTTGGGTGCGGGATAGTTGCCGAGCGTCTTGGCATGCAGCATGGCGTTGCCCATGGAGAACGCCGGGTTGCCGCCGGGCGTATAGGGATCGCCGCCGGGCACGCGGAAGCCCTTCTCGTCCCAGGGCTGCACGGCTTTGGCCTGGCCGGACTTGATCAGCGCCTTGGCTTCGGCAACGAGATCCAGCGCGGGCACGACCTTGTGCACGAGACCGCCTTTCAGTGCGGCTGCGGGATCGAGCGTGCGGCCCTCCAGCATCAGCGGCAGGGCGCCCGCGGCGCCCATCAGGCGCGACATGCGCTGCGTGCCGCCGGCGCCCGGCATCAGGCCGACCTTGGCCTCGACGAGGCCCAGCTGGATCTTGGGATCGTCGGCGACGATGCGCGTATGGCAGGCGAGCGCGACTTCGAGACCGCCGCCGAGCGCCAGGCCGTTGACGGCTGCGACGAAGGGCTTGCCGCCCTTCTCGATCTTGCGCAGCGCGACGTTGAACTCCATCAGGTTGTCGTAGACAGCCTTCGCGCGCTCGAGTTCCGGTACGCCCGGGGCCGAGGCCGTGCTCGTCTGCTTCTCCAGCATGGCGAGGTCGGCGCCGGCGATGAAGGCCGGCTTGCCGGAGGTGACGACGACGCCTTTCACGGACGGGTCGGCGATGGCTTCGAGCGCCGCCTTGCTGTACTCGGCGATGCTGTCCTCGGACAGCACGTTCATGGAGCGGCCGGGCATGTCCCAGGTTAGCGTGACGATGCCGTCGACGTCCTTCTCGACGCGGATGTTGGTCATTGAGTGTCAGTCTCCAGACGATCTGCGCCTCTTCTCTCTCATCCTGGAAAGGGACGGCGAGGGCAGCGAGAATTTTAGATGCCACGAAAGGGCGGGGTGCGTGTGTCTGCCCCTCACCCTGACCCTCTCCCCGTAAGGACGGGGAGAGGGAATTATCAAATGCGCTCGATGATGGTGGCGGTGCCCATGCCGGCGCCGACGCAGAGCGTGGCAAGGCCCGTCGACAGATCGCGGCGCTCCAACTCGTCGAGCAGCGTGCCGAGGATCATGGCGCCCGTCGCGCCGAGCGGATGGCCCATGGCGATGGCGCCGCCGTTGACGTTGAGCTTGTCGTGCGGGATCTCGAGCAGCTTCATGTAGAGCATGACGACGGAGGCGAAGGCCTCGTTAAGTTCGTAGAGATCGATGTCGCCGGGCTTCATGCCGGCACGAGCCAGCACCTTGCGCGTGACCTTTTCGGGGCCCGTCAGCATGATCGAGGGCTCGGAGCCAATGGAGGTGAAGGCGCGGATGCGCGCGCGCGGCTTGAGGCCCGCCTTTTCGCCTGCCTCCTTGGTGCCGATCAGGATCGCTGCGGCGCCATCGACGATGCCCGAGGAATTGCCGGCGTGGTGCACGTGGTCGATGCGCTCGACTTCCGGGTAGCGCATGTTGACGACGGTATCGAAGCCCGCCTCGTCGCCGAGCTTGGCGAAGGAGGCGTTGAGGCTCGCGAGCGACTGCATTGTCGTCTCAGGGCGCATGTGTTCGTCATGATCGAGCAGGGTGAGACCGATCTGATCCTTCACGGGCACGATCGACTTCTTGAAGCGGCCTTCCTTCCAGGCCTGCGCCGCGCGCTTCTGGCTCTCGACTGCGAAGCCGTCGACGTCGGAGCGGGAGAAGCCCCACTTGGTGGCGATCATGTCGGCGCCGATGCCCTGCGGGGCGAAATAGCTTTTGAAGGCCATGGCGGGATCGGTCGACCAGGAGCCGCCGTCGGAGCCCATGGGCACGCGGCTCATGCTCTCGACGCCGCCGCCGATGGCGAAGTCCGACTGGCCCGCCATGACCTGAGCGGCGGCCATGTTGGTGGCTTCCAGGCCCGAGGCGCAGAAGCGGTTGATCTGCACGCCGGCGACGCTCTCGGCGTAATCGGCGTTGAGGACGGCGAGGCGGGCGATGTCGGAGCCCTGCTCCTTCACGGGCGCGACGCAGCCGAGCACCACGTCGTCGACGAGGGCGGTATCTAGGTTGTTGCGGTCGCGGACGGCCTGCAGGACGGTCGTCGCCAGGTGCAGCGCCGTCACCTCGTGCAGGGAACCGTCGCTTTTTCCCCTGCCGCGCGGCGTGCGGACGGCGTCATAGATGTAGGCCTCAGCCATTTCCTCTCTCCGTTGATTTCGCCGCGGCTTGCCCGCGGGCGTTTC
Organism: Hyphomicrobiales bacterium; assembly: GCA_003963125.1. GTDB lineage: Bacteria > Pseudomonadota > Alphaproteobacteria > Rhizobiales > Hyphomicrobiaceae > AWTP1-13. The sequence goes on along the minus strand of RXJK01000202.1, from coordinate 24,447 downwards.
CCGTTGCTGTTCGTCAATGCTGCTTGCGCTCGACCTCGTCGGCGAACGCGGCACCCTCGATGCGCTTGCCCATGCGCGGGTAGAAGCTCTGGAAGTCGGCCCAGATCGTGTCGAAGGGCACGTCGGCGAACGTGCCGCGGTCGCGCAGGTATTCCATGTAGCGGCGGCCGTCGCCCGAGTAGGGCTGGAAGAGCGAGTCTTCCCGGCCGTTGAATTCGAGCGGCGCGACGCCGGCCTTGATGCAGATGCGGCGGTCGAAGGCGGGCGTGGCCTTCACCCAGCGACCGTCGAGATAGAGATCCGTGTAGGAATGCCAGATGAAGACGTCCGACTTCAGGTGCTCGTAGAGCCGCTTCGACGTCATGTGGTTCTTGACGTCGGCGTAGCCCACGCGGGCAGGGATGCCGCAGACGCGGGCGCAGGCGGCGAGCAGCGCGGCCTTGCCGACGCAGAAGCCCTTGCCGGCGGCGAGCACGGAACTCGCCCGGTAGGTCTCGGGATCGGAGAAGTCGAGATAGGCCTCGTAGGCAATACGGTCGCGCACGGCGGCGTAGAGGGCGAGCGCCGTGTCCATCTCGCCCTCGTGGCCGGCTGCGGCCTCGCGCGCGAAGGCGATCACGCGCGGGTGGTCGCTATCGACGTAGCGGGCCGGGGCCAGATAGTTGCTATCGGTCATCATATGGCTATGCGCTGTTTCAAGCGGCTTTGTCCAGTGGGCGGGGCGCGTCGCGGGGACCTCGCCCGGGCCTGACGGAAAGGCGGCATCGGCAAGTCCCGCGTTCTTATGTGGGGTACACTGGGCTTCGAATCGAGGTGCCTTCGTCCGGCCGTTCCCCGGCGCCTTTACAATCTCTTCATCGCATTGGCTTAAGCCCAGGCCCATGTCGGACGACCTATCGGAACCCCACGCCAACGACGCGCTGCCACCGGGCCTGCGCTCCGGCCTCGAGGACTGGGCGGACGCCGTCCGCCGGGTCGCGGCGCAAGCACCCGAGTTCCGCTGCGTACTGCCGGCGCCCGATGCCGAAACCGGGTTCGATATCGCCATCGAGCGGGCCGGCGGGTGCGTGACGGCGACCTTCGGCGGCCTGATGCACGACTGCGACCGCGGGCTCGAAGAGGCGTTCTGGTGGATCGCCAGGGCCTACAGCCCAGGCTGGCAGTTGCGCGTGGAGCGCATCGACGGCCGGGCGGTCACCTTCACGCTCGAGAATGCCGCCGACCCCAGCCTGGGGAGCCTCAGCTCGGGGTACGTGTCCTTGCTCGGCCGCTGGCGGCAGCGAGAAAACATCGTTCACATAAACGCCCGCAGCGTCGATCCCGAGGTCGTCCGGGAATTGCAGCGGCGGGCGGCGCTGGCCGAGGTCGCCAGCACCGCGGCGACGGGCACTTAACCGAAAGCTCGAACTCGTACCGTGACACGGGCGCCGGTGAGGCTATAGTTGTGCCTACGGGACACATTTTCTCTCCGTTCTTTCTTTTCAGGGCGTTGGCCGGCACATGAAATGCGCGACGTGCGGGAGCGTCGGCCTGACCAAGGACGGCTGCGCCGTTTGCGGCGCGGCGCCTGTCGCCCTCGACTGCGCCGCCTGTGGCGCCCATCTCCAGCCTGACAGCCGCTTCTGCTCGCAGTGCGGCGGCGCTGTCACCGGCGGCACCGGCGCGAGCTTCGCCATCCTGCGATCGAGCGTGCCGCCCCATATCGCCGAGCGCATCCTGCGCCAAGGCGTGCGCATGGCCGGGGAGCGCCGCCGGGTCACGGTGCTTTTCGCCGACATCAAGGGCTCGACCGAGGCCATCCGGGACATGGACCCGGAAGACGCCATGGCCATGATCGGGACCGTGATGAAGATCCTGATGGATACGGTCCACGCCTACAACGGGTTCGTGAATGCCACGCGCGGCGACGGCATCATGGCGCTGTTCGGCGCGCCGCTCACCAACGAGGGGCATGCGATCGATGCCTGCGCAGCCGCGCTCCCCATGCGCAAGGAGGTGGCGCAGCGGAGCGACTTCCCGCACGCGGAGGCCGCGCTCCGCATCGGGCTCAACTCCGGCGAGGTGATCATCCAGTCGATCGGCTCGGACCTGTCGATGAACTACGACGCCGTCGGCCCGACCGTGCATCTCGCCGCGCGCATGGAAATGGCGGCCCGGCCCGGCACCATCCTCATCACGGAAAGTACCCGCGCCCTGACCAAGGGCCAGATGCGGACCGAGGCCCTCGGCCCGCTCGATATCCGCGGGCTGGCTGACCCGATCCCGGGCTTCGAACTGATCGAGGCCACGCCACTGACCCGCTGGCAGGCGCGCAAGTCGTTCGGTCTCAGCGCCTTCACCGGGCGCAGGCGCGACCTCGACATCCTGAAGAATGCCGTCGCCAGCGTAGAGCGTGGGCATGGGCGCGTCGTCTCCGTCACGGCGCCTGCAGGCTTCGGCAAGTCGCGGCTCATCCACGAACTCGTCGCGAGCCTGCCGGCGCGCTGGGACGTCTTGGAAGCGGCCTGCTCGCCGCACCAGACGACGTCGAGCTACCATCCCATCGCGCAAGTCATGCGCTTCCAGCTCGGCATCACGCCGACGGACCGGGAGGACGTGATCGAAGCGCGCCTCAGGGAGCGCATGGAATTCCGCGACCCGGCGCTGGCCGTGCACGTGCCGGCTTTCCTCTCGCTCCTCGACGTGCGCAGCGGCGACAAAGGCTGGGCCCGCCTCGACCCCGTCGAGCGGCGCATCAAGGTCGTCGAGGCGCTGCGCGCGAACCTCACGGCGCGGGCCACCACGCGCTTCGTGCTCGCCATCATCGAGGACGTGCACTGGAGCGATCCGGAGACGAACTTCATCCTCGAGACGATCGCCGCCCAGATCGAAGGCGTGCGGGCCCTGATCCTCCTGACGCAGCGCCCCGAAGGCGGCCCGCGGCTGCCCGAGACGACGGCGCGCCTGACGCTCGGCCCCCTCGACGACGGCGAGAGCGAGGCTCTGGCGCAGGCGCTGCTCGGCGACGACATCGGCCTCGTACCGCTGCGCCAGCGCATCCTGCAACTGGCGCAAGGCAACCCGCTCTTCATCGAGGAACTGGTGCAGGACCTCAAGGAGCGCGGCCACCTGGCGGGCGTGCGCGGCAACTACAGGCTGCTCGGCACGCTCGATGCGCTGCGGCTCCCCGACAGCATCCAGTCGGTGATCGCCGCCCGCATCGACCAGCTCGACGGGCAGCGCAAGTCGGTGCTGCAGACGGCGGCGGTCGCGGGGCGGCAGGTGCCGGTGGCGCTGCTCGCGCACATGCTCGGGCGGACGCCCGAAGACGTGGCGCCGATCCTGGCGCGGCTGGAAGAGGGCGATTTCCTGCACCGGGAGCACGACGACAGCACGGACAACTACGTGTTCAAGCACGAGCTGACGCGGGAGGTCGCCTACCGCACGCTGCTGATCGGCACGCGGCGCGTGCTGCATGCGAAAGCGGTCGACTACATCGAAGCAACGTTTGCCGAACGCCTCGAAGAACACATCGACCGCCTCGCAGACCACGCCTTCGAGGCGCAGCTGTGGGCCAAGGCGCTGCCCTACCAGATGCGCAGTTGCCGACGCGCCTTGCGCCGCGGCGCCAACCACGAGGCCATCGCCATCTGCGAGCGCGCCCAGGCCGCACTCAAGCACGTACCGGAGAGTGCCGACCGCACCAAGGCCGAGATCGACTTCGCGCTCGCCAGCATCATCGCCCTCGAGCCGATCGGGCGGCATCGCCAGATCGCGACCATCCTGCGCGCGGCCGGCAAGAAGGCGCAGGCGCTGGGCGATGCGTGGCGTCTCGCCGCCGTGAACTGCCAGCTCGTGGTGGCGCTGTGGCGCATCGGCGAGCATCCCGCCGCCATGCAGGCCGCAACGTCGGCGGAACTGGCGGCGAAAGGCATCGGCGACACCGACCTGATGTTCGCCGCGCGGCACAACGTCGGCATCGTGCATCACGAGACGGGCAATTTCGCCGCCGCGATCCAGGCGTTCCGTGCCTGCCTCGCCATGGAGACGCCGGACATCGACGTGAAGCGCGTCGGCTGGGCGGCACTGCCGAGCGTGGTGCTGCGCACGTTCCTGGCCGACTCGCTGTTCGAGATCGGCGAGTTCGACGAGGCCCGTCGCATCGCCGACGAAGGCGCGGCGCGGGCGGAACGCGCCGGCCACATCTACTCGCGCGTGCAGGTGAACCAGGTGCGCTCGCGCGTGATGGTGGCGCAAGGCCAGGCGCGGGAAGCGCTGACGATCCTTGCCGCGGACTGGCAGAGCAGCATCGAGCTCGACATGGTCCAGATGCATCCCATCATCGCGGCGCGGCTCGGCGAAGCCCATCTCGCCGCCGGCAACATCGGCGCCGCGCTCGATATCCTCGCCCAGCCCGACCGGATCGACGTCCCTCTCTTGGAGAACGCCTTCGGCTGGCGCTATCTGTTCGTGGCGCGCGGGCACGCCTTCCTCAAGGCGGGGCGGCACGAGGATGCGCTCGCGTGTGCCAAGCGGGCGCTGGCGCTCGCCACGGAGCGATCGGAGCGCCCGCAGGCGGCCTACGCGCACGCGCTGCTGGGCGAGATCGCGCTCACGGAGCCGCGGGGCTATCGCGCAGCGCAGAGGCACCTGCGCGAGGCGGTGAAGCTCGCGGAAAGCTGCGGCATGCATCCGCTCGCCACGCGCTGCCGCGGGCTTACGGCCTGCGAGACTGGCTTCTTCGAGCGCATTCGCGCCTGGCTAGCCCTGTTCGGGATCTGAGGCTTCGGGTCCGGTCCCGAGCGCCAGCCCCGCCTCGGAGAGCGCGCGCATGGCGTTGAGCCCCGGCAGGAAGAAATAGGCGCCGCCCACCACCTGCACGAAGGGCTTGCGGCCCGAGAGACGGATATTGGCCGGCCGCGACTGCACGGTGAAGGTGTCTGCCGCGACATGCGACAGCGGATCCACTTCACCGTTCAGCTCCTTGAACTGCGGATTGTTGACCCAGGAGTGCTGCACGAGCTCGAACTGCCCCGCGAGCGAGGCGTTGAGGCAGATGAAAAACAGCCCGCGGTCCGCGTCGCGCCCCTTGGTGCCGTGCTCGCGGAGCATCGGGCCGTAGGGCCGTCCGCGGCGCAGGATGCGGTGCATGCGCGACAGGCGCAGCGCGGTCTCGGGATCGGGACCGATGGTGTCGCGCGGGTTGGCGCGGCGGATGTGGGAGCCGATCGGGCAGGCAAGGCCGTCGTGGTCCTCCGCGTCGTAGCGAAAGGCGTTCCTGCGTGCCTCGGGATCGCGCAGGTTCGAGGCCGGCGGGATGAGCGGATCGCCGGCCGGCTTGCGCCCGAGCAGCTTACCCGCAATCCACGCGCGCGATTTGCGATCGTCGCGGCCGCAGACGGCGCGCGCCGCCTCGCCCACGAAGCGGCGGAACTCCGGGACGTCCTGGCGAAGCTGGCGCACGACGAGATACGTGCCGTTCTTGGCAAGGTCACGCGCCTGCCGATCCCGGGGATCCTTGAAGCTCACGACAGCATCGCGCGTGTCCTTGTAGCCCAGCAACAGTTCGCCGGGCGCGACGACGGAGACGTCCCGCAAGGGCTCGGGCATGCGGTCGGCGAGCGGCGTGTCCTCGATGACGGGCTGGGAGATGCCGTCGCTGAAGCCGAAGTGGCCGAGGCTATCCTTGTAGAGCCGCCCCTGCGGGATCACCGGCGTGCCGTCGGGGTGGAAATGCGACCAGACCGGCGCGGCGACCCCGTTCATCGCCTGCAGCTCGGCCGCAACGAGCCGCTTCAGCGAGGCCGGCGTGCGGGCGTAGAGCAGCAGCACGCCGTCGAAATCGTTGCAGGCCTTCCACCCGCCCCATGTCCAGTGCGCAGGCGAGTTGCGGTCGATGTCTCCGAGCAGGCTGCTGCGACGGCCGGGACGCCCCTCGGCATCGGGGGGCGGGGCCATGCCTTCGTAGAATTCATCGGAGAAGCGGGCGAGTTCGGCTTCGGTGGTGCCGAGCTTGGCGAGCCCCGAGCGCGTGAAGGCGACATTGAGCGCCCAGGTCTCGGGGGCGGCCGTCTTGCCCTCGCCGAGGGCCTTCACGTGCGCGACGCTCTCGGCGTAGGCCGGACCTCCGGGCCCGCGCTCGGGCGGAACGCCGATGTGGTCCACGTGGCTCGCCGTCGTGACTCGCTGGCACAGGCGCCACAGCCACTCGCTCGCCGCACGGCGATGCGACCCGGGCGCGGTCGCGATCCCTGTAGCCGTCGCGCACTGCTGCGTCGCCTCGAAGCGCCACAGCACGTAAGCCGCACAGCGCAGCGTCGGGAAGGCGGTCATGACGAGCGCCTGCACGTTGGACCATTCGACGCCCTTGGTCCCCATTGAAAGCTCCCGAGGCTAGAGGTGCGAGACCAGCGCATCGACCTCGTGCGAGGGCAGCGGCGCAAACAGCCGCTGGCGGACGTCGGTGCTGGTGTTGATGTTGACGATGCTCAGCGTGTGATAGGCGCCGTACCAGGCGAGCGTCTCGACCTGGCTCCAGCGGACGTAGCGCTTGAAGGGCCGCTCGGCCTGGGCGCCGCGGGCGGTCGCGTAGCGGGTCTCGGGGAATGCGACGCGCTGCGCGGGCGCGCTCCCGCCGTCCGGCCGCCACTTGATGAAGGTGTTGGTCCAGATGGCGTTGAGACCCTTCACGGCGCCCATGTCGATGAACTCGTTGAGATAGCTTTCCCAGCCGCCGCCGTAGTTGTCGAGGAAGATGAGGCGGCGGCCGTTGTCGATGATGACCCAGCGCGCCGACAGGATGGTCGGGATGCCGCCGAGGTTGCCGTGGTTGAACTGGAACCGGGCCAGAAATCCGATCAGCCGAAGCGTCAGCCGCAGCAGCACGAGGCGGAAGGCGCCGGGCTTCACGTAGGTGATGCTGGCGAGATGGTTCTGGGTGACGTTGCTGCCCCGTTCCTCGCGCGCACGCGCCGCCGCGTTGCCGAGCCGGGTGCGGGTGAGGATCTCGGCGCAGGCGAAGGCGCGGCGATCGCGCGCCTCGTGCACGCGAATCGCGACGAGGATCAGCACCTGCAGCACGAGCGGCACGGAGAGCCCGGCCGCAATCCACAGGAGCACGGGGGCGGCCCAGGCGGCGAGCGTATGCAGTTCCCGTAGCACCGGCTCGAGCCATGTCTCGCCGTGGCGCAGAACGAGAAGCGCCGCAATGACGAGCACGATGATCTCTGCGAGCGCGATGACCTGCGAGGAGATGCGCCGCCATGCCGGCCGCCGCCCCGGCTTGCGCGCCATGGCCAATTGCAGGCTCGTGCGGCGATAACTGCACAGCGCGAGGAACGCGGCGATGGCGGCAAGTTCAGCCGCGGTGCGCCAGCCGCTCACGCCAGTGCCAAAGCCAAGGCGCTCGCGCAAGGCTGCGATCTCGCCTGCGACGGCAGGAGATGAAATGTCCGGCGTCGGCATCAAGACCGCCGCGACCGCAAGGATGAGGCACAGCAGCAGAAGCGACGTCAGCGCGAGGCGCACGAACAACAGGATGAACGACAAGCCATCGGCCAGGCTCGCCTGGCGGTGCGGATCGGCGAGTTGCTGCTCGATGACGATTTCCCAGGCGCGGATGCCGATCCAGCCTGCCAGCAACACGGCTGCCGTCGTCGCAAGCGGATGCGCGCCGGTCTCGCTGCCGGCCGGCAGGGCGTGTCCCAGCATCGCCACGTAATCCCAGGCATCGAGGTCGGACGGCGGGACGCCCGCGATCCAGAAGAACAGCGCGCCGAACAGTGCGACGAGCCCCAGGCCCGCGACGCCCAAGGCCTGTAGGACGCGGTCGCCGCGGCGCACCTCCCAGGGCACGGGCGCCTTGGCCGTCGCGAACGCCAGGCCGGGATCGCGCTCGACGCGCTCTTGCAGGCTCTTCTGCAGGCCGGCGTTGGTGGCGGGCATCGGCGTCGGCGCGAGGCGGCGGCCCGCGAGATCGTCGGCGAGCGAGGTGCGCAGGCGATGCTCGTCGCGGATCTGGCCCACCGTGCGGCCGGGGCTTCCCGAGAAATAGCACGTTGCCCCGACATCGAGCCCCACGAGCCACGTGAACAGCGCCGTGCGCTCGACCAGCGAGAACGGCTCATGCCTTTCGCGCGCCACGCCTGTGAGCGGATAGCCGCGGCAATGGCGGAACACCTCGTCCAATCCGGCCGGCATGGCGATCAGAAGATCGTGCACGAAGGCTTCGCGCGCGCCGTCGAACGTCGCCTCGAAGACGAGCTGCGCAGGCAGCCCCTCCTCCTGGTCGGCATCGAGGACGAGGAAGCTGCAGAAGTGCAAGGTCGGCAGGCTGTCGAAAGGGAAATCCGGGCGGCATTGCAGGCCCTGCTGCAGCTGCCCGCCTTGCGACGGCGGCGGCAGCGGGTTGGCATGATCGCGCAAGTAGATCTTGAGCGCCTCGCTGCTGTCGGCGGTGAGTGGGACCAGCACGGTGAGATAACTCGGCCCCATGGGATGCCCTCACTCCACGTTGGTGTTCGAATTGAACGGGGCGAACGTCACGATGAGGTTGTCCGCGACGGGGCCATCGTAGTTGATCATGCCGCCCCACCCCTCCGACAGGGCGATGCCCGGCAGCTTCAGGAGGCAGCGGAAGATCTCGAGCATCACGGTGTCGGCGACATATTTGCCGAAGCAGGTGCGCAGGCCGAAACCGAAATGCACGTAGCTCGCGAGCGGGCGCTGCGAGCGGAATTCGCCCGGGCTCTCGAATTCGGCGGGATCGAACATGACGGCTGTCGGCGCGGCGATCACGGAGGAGCCGGCCTTGATCGTGCGCTGGCGCGGGGAGCCCTTGGCGATGAGCACGTCGCGCGGGGTGTAGCGCAGGAGGAGCGGCAGCATCGGGCGGAAGCGCAGCGCTTCGTAGATCAGTTGGCGAAGCTCGTCGCGCGCGGCTTCCAGAGCAACGAGCGATTGCCGGCGCGCGTACGCATTGGCGTCAGGGTCGCGTTCCAGCGTCTCGAACTCGCGCTCCGCGCGGTCGAGCGTGGCGCAGGCCGCGAGCGCGAGGCGCAGCGCGCGCGGGCGGCGGAGGAGCTCGTACAGCGCGTTGGTGGACGCGCGCACGATGGTCGCGCCGCCGGTGGCCGCGAGGCCCGTGACGTAGCGGCGCACGAAATCGTCGTCGAGCCAGAGCGGCTTGTCGGGGGCGCGGGCCGCGCGCACCAGGCGTTCAAGCAGCGACAGGCCCGGCTGCGCAGGGGCCATGGGCGCGGGCGAAATGCGCGCGGCCTCGCTGGCGATCGTGTCCGTCACATGCCGCGTCAGTTCGGCGATGGCCGCCTTGGCGCGTCGATAGCGCTCAGACCCTTCGGGCGGCGAGACCATGGCGATACCGGCGATCTCGCGCAGGAGCTGGGCGGTGTATGGAACATCCGCGCGCACGACGGGAATGCCGAAATAGCGATCGGCGACAGCCACCACGACCGGCTCGCACACGCCGCGCACCACGTCGATCTGACGGCGACCGTCGTAGGCGCGCGAAGCTTCGGCGATGGCGGTCTCGCAGACACTCGCGGCGATGCCGCGGAGGCGGGCGATGTCGTCCCCGCGGGCGACCATGCTCTCGAACAGCGCACGCTCGCGGTCGTGCTGGTCACGCCAGTCGATGGTCAGGAGGAACGGTCCCCAGGGCATGCGCGGCGACAGCACCTCGCCCAAGGTGAAATCCTCGAAGCGGTCGAGGACTTCGCGCACGTCGGCGCCCTTGCCGAGGAGGACCGTCGTGCCTGCCACCGTGATGGGGCGCAACCGGCGCAGGAGCGTGAACAAAGGGCGCAGCGGCGCCGGGTGCGACAGGACCCAGGCCGTCAGATGGTAGCCGATGAGACCGAACCAGATGCGCCAGCGCGCGCGAAATCCGCCGGCAGCGGGGGGACGAGCTTCGGAGCCAAATTTACCGGCCGCCACCGAACCTTCGGCGACCTTATCGAAAGACATGAAAAAGCACCTGGAGCGATCGCCTAAAGCCAATGACCTCACGCCGCTATCTGACTTCGCCACGCGTTGTCAAGCGAGCATCCGCGCCAGTTACATCGACGGCTCAGTCGCACCAATGTTCTAAAAACCAACCAACAGTGGGACGCATGTCACGGCCGTGACTGCATGTTCGGGGCGCGTGTGCGAAACATCAGGAACTGGGCGCCTCCCCCGGTCAGCCCAGGATTGCAGCGGGGCTTGGGGCGCGCCGGCCTAACAGCCTCCCTCAGCGGGACGCGCCCCAAGGGCTGCAAGAGCGTCTTTTCTCATTTTCGCAGATCTACAGCGGCAACGGCACTGGCCCACCCGTTGCAGTGTGCCATAGTTTAATTGGACAGCTGATACATTGCCTCGGGGGCGGGCTCATGCGGCGAAAAAGGAAGACACTGGCTGGCGGCATTCCATCGGCGCTCGAACTCATCATCACGGCCCCCCTGTTCGCCGCACTGTCGCGCCCCGAACAGGAGACGCTGGCGGAGGCCGCGCGGCTCGTCGAGTTCGAGGCCGACTCGCAGATTTTTGCGCGCGGCGACAACGGCCTCGACGTGTTTCTCGTCGCCGACGGGCGTGTGCGCCTCGCGGCGCTGAGCGCGGAAGGCAAGGTGCTGACGTTCGCCAACGCCGGGCGCGGCGACATTTTCGGCGAGATGGCAGCCTTCGACGGGGGCACGCGGTCGGCCGATGCCACGGCCATGACGGACGTCATCGCCTACGCCATGCCGGGCGAAGTCCTCTTGAGGACTTTCACCGCCACCCCTGTCGGCGCCCGCGCAGCCGTCACGTACCTGTGCGGCAAGGTGCGCGCAACGAGCCTGCAGGCCGAGGATATCGCCCTGCACACGATCACCATCCGTCTGGCGCGCTTCATCCTGTCGGCGCTGAAACTCACGCGAACGCCGTTAACAAACAGCCGCACCGCACAGTTGAGCCTGCAGATGAGCCAGGCCGAGATCGCCGACCTCCTGGGCGCGAGCCGGCAGAAACTCAACCAGGCGCTGTCGCGCCTCGTGCAGCAGAACGTCGTTTCGCGGCGGCGCAACGTCTACACGTGCAATCTGCCGGCGCTGCGCAAGGCCGCCCGCACGGATTGACGCCGGTCAAGGCCACGCGCCGGCCATTGTGCGCAAATGGCGTGAGGTCTAAGCTTGCATAGCCTGCCGGACTGGGATCCGCGGGCACGTCTCTTACGAAGCCAATCAAGAAGAGCCTCCGCAAGGCGGCGCGCATCCTATTCGGGGGGCTGCGTTCAACGAGGGCAACGGAGTGGACCATGGCACCAGCCAAACAAACCGACACGACCAGCGGCCCGTGGACGAACCTTTCGGGCGCCTACTGCAGCCAACTCGACGCGGCGCTGCGTGCGAGCGATCCCGTCATGCGGGCGGGCAGCGTGGTGCAGTTCGAATGGATGCATCTGGCGCTGCAGCGCGGGCGGGCGTGGGCAGCGCTTCCGGCCGACGTCGCGCGCTGCAAGTCGCCGCTCGATCTCGCCGCGCTGCAGATGCGCTTCCTGCAGACCATGGGGCTCAACTACGCCGAAGGCCTGCATCGCATCTGGCAGGCCTCGACGGCGCTGGCGATGACGCCCGCGGGTCAGCCGGCCAGTTCGCCGGCGCGCGACGTCATCGACGTGCGCAGTCCCGCCGGCATCGTCGAGAGCCGCTCGCAGAGCCGCCAGGCCGCGTAGCAGGGCACGGACGCCTATCGCTGCCAGCTGTCGTCCCGGTGCGTGTTCACCGGGATCCAGCCTTCCGCGCGCGCCTGAGCAAGAGGCGGAGTGGGGCCCGGCAACGAGTGCCGGGGGGACAGCACGCGAACGCGCTTCCGTCTGGTGCCCAATTTCACGCGGCAAGGCCCCGGACAGCCGCGCTGGGGCGCGGCTTCCGGGGACGCATAAGGTTCGAGTAGGCGGCGGAGGTCGACGTTTCAATCGCGGGCGTCAGGCGGGGCGGTCGATGCGGCAGTGGTAGCAGTTGTTGGTGGCCGAGCGGACGTGGCAGTAGGCGACGCGGGGCTCGCTCAGGAGCTGCTCGGCGCGTGCGGGGATCTCGGCGGTCGGAACCACGCTGCCGGTGCCGTAGACGATGCGGTCGTCGTGGTCGTAGCCGCGCACAATGTACTGCGGGCTGCGCAGGAAGGCGGGGATCGCTTCACCGCCGCCGCGCTCGCAGGCGTGCGCATGCAGGAAGATCGGTCCGAGCTCCGCATAGGGCTGCAGGGCCGGGAACGGGCGATGCGCGAGGATGAGCATTTCCTCGCCCTCCTGCATCGGCTGCATGCAGTGCCGGCAGGGTTCGCCGCCGGCTGCGGCGCGACGTTCCGGCCGCTGGCCGTTGGCGTCGGGCGCGCCATCCTGAAGTGCGCGAACGAGATGCGTATCCAATGCAACGAAGCGAACGGTCATCTGAGTTCTCCCATATCCATGTGCTGGTGGGAGATTGCAGGCCTTCGCGGGCCGAGGCGACCCGAATCCGGATCGCGCGCCTTCAGGCAGCGCCGTCGTCGCCCGGCATCTGCAGGTCGAGGTGGCCGGTCGTGTCCTCGTCGACGGCATCGAGCGGCAGCTCGTCCGGCATGAGGGCCGCGGCGTCGGTCGGCTCGGGCACGCGGAAATCGGGCGGCAGGTTGGCGTCGAGCAGGCCCGAGCCGCGCAGCTCCGCGAGCCCCGGCAGGTCCTTGATGTTGTCGAGCCCGAAGTGCTCCAGGAACTGCTCGGTGGTGCCGTAGGTGATCGGGCGGCCGGGTGCGCGACGGCGGCCGCGCGGCCTGATCCAGCCGATCTCCATCAACTGGTCGAGCGTGCCGGCCGAGCAGGCGACGCCGCGGATCTCCTCGATCTCGGCGCGGGTGACGGGCTGGTGGTAGGCGATGATGGCCAGCGTCTCCATGCCGGCCTTGGACAGCTTGCGCTGCTCGGTGGCGTGGCGCTCCAGCAAATAGGAGAGATCCTCCGCCGTGCGGAAGGCCCACTTGCCGGCGACGCGCACGAGGTTGATGCCGCGGCTGGCGTAGAAGCCCTTGAGCTCCTCGAGCAGCGCCTTGACGTCGTCCTCCGACTTCAGGTGCTGGCCGAGATACTTCTCGTCGAGGGGTTCGGAGGCGGCGAACAGCAGCGCCTCCAGGATGCGAAGCTGCTCGCGGCGATCGGCGGACGGAAGCTGGGCGATGTTGGGCGGCAATTGCCAGCCGGCCGCCGCCGCAGCCTCGATCTCGGCCGGGATGTCGCCGTCGATGTCGGCGTCCTCCGGTTCCTCGGCGGGGCTTGCGTAGTTCAGCTTCGGCGGGACCATGCCGGGCCTCGATCTCTTATCCAGCTTCTTGCTCAGCGCTCACGCTCCATCGACGCAACAAAACAGTCGGGTCAGCCTGCCACGATCACAGGCGGGTCCAGTTGGCTTCACCCTTCTTGCGCACGTAGATGGGGGCGAAGGGTTCGGCCTGCGAGAGTTCGACCATGCCTTCGCGCGCCATCTCCAGCGTCGCGCCGAAGGACGAGGCGAGCGCGGTGCGCGCGGCCTCGGGGGTCGGGATGTACTGCTCGAGATAGAACTCGAGCTGCACCCAGTCCGCCTCGCTCTTGCCGACGAGCGCCTCGAGGCGCACGCGCGCCTCCTTGATCGACCACACCGTGCGCTTGTGCACGACGTGCACCCGCTTCGTCGTGCGCTGGCGCTGGATGGCGTAGGCCTTGAGGAGATCGTAGATGACGCCCGTATATTCGCGCGTGCGGATGGTGCGCACGCCCTCCGGCATGCCGCGCGGGAAGACGTCGTAGCCCAGACGCTTGCGGGTCATGAGCTTCGCCGCGGCATCGCGCATGGCTTCGAGCCGCTTCAGGCGGAACGCGAGGCGGGCGGCCAGTTCCTCGCCCGATGGCTCACCCTCCTCGTCCTGCTCCTTCGGCAGCAGCAGCTTGGATTTCAGGAACGCGAGCCACGCGGCCATGACGAGATAGTCGGCCGCGAGTTCGAGGCGTAGCTTGCGCGCCTCGGCGATGAACTCGAGATACTGCTCGGCCAGCGCCAGGATCGAGACCTGGAGGAGGTCGACCTTCTGCGTGCGCGCAAGCGCGAGAAGCACGTCAAGGGGGCCGGAAAACACATCCAGGCTGACGACGAGGCCCTGCCCCCCGGCCACGGCATCCTCGGCCGCGGTCCAGGCCTCCGCATCGAAGGCCGGCTCGGCGGGCTGCTGTCCGGTGGGCGGCTGATCGGCGGCCGGCCCGCTCGTGCCGGATGGCACCATACGTTCAGTCCTCGTCCAATCTCGAAGATCGTATGACAGCACGAGGTGCTGTTAATAACTTGTTAATACCTACTACACTGATTCAGGCCGCGCCTTGCAAATCTCGGCAAGCGCCAGCTCGGCGTCGCGGACGTCGAACGGCTGCGGCTGTTGCCGGAATACGGCAGATGCGCGCTCGAGCCGGGCCAGCGGTTTGCCGGTCAGCGGGGGCGCTATCGCCGCGACCGCCTTGGTCTCGTCCAGGCTGCCGCTGCACAGGAGCGCGACGTCCGAGCCTGCGGCCAGCACGGCCTTGGCGTTTTCCGCGACCGTCCCGGAGAGCGCCTTCATGCCGAGGTCGTCGCTCATCAATAGGCCGTCGAAGCCAATGGCGCCGCGGATGATGTCGGCCGTCACCGAGGGCGAGGTGCTGGCGGGGCGGGCCGCGTCGAGATCGGTGAAGACGACGTGCGCGGTCATGGCCGCGGGAATGTGCGCGAGGGCCGCGAAGGGCGCGAAGTCGGTCACCGTCAGCTCCGCGCGCGGCGTGGCGACGACCGGCAGATCGAGGTGGCTGTCCTTGGTGGCGCGGCCGTGGCCGGGGATGTGCTTGATCACCGGGAGCACGGCGCCGGCAATGAAACCGCGCGCCACCGAACCGGCGAGCGCAGTGACCTGGGCCGGCGTCGTGCCGAAGGCACGGTCGCCGATGATGGCGTGGCTGCCGGTGACAGGCAGGTCGAGGACGGGGGCGCAATCGGTGTTGAAGCCCGCCTCGCGCAGGTCATGGGCGATCAGGCGCGTGGTCAGTTCCGCCGCGCGCACGGCAAGCTCCGGCTCCTCGGCGTAGAGCGCGGCATACTGGGCGCCGGCCGGATATTTGCGCCAGTGCGGGGCCGTGAGCCGCTGGACGCGCCCGCCTTCCTGATCGACGAGGAGCATCAGGTGGTCGCTCGCCACGGCCTCGCGGATGTCGGCGGTGAGGCGGCGGAGCTGAGCCGGGTCGACCACGTTGCGGGCGAACAGGATGACGCCGCAGGGCCGCGTGGCGCGGAGCACGTCGCGCTCGTCGGGGCGAAGCTCGGGACCCGACAAAGCCGTGATGAAGGCGGACAGCGTGCTCATGACGGATACGCTCGACTGAAGATCATGATCGCGAAACGCAACAGGCGCGCAACGGGCGCGCCTGTCGGAAACTTTCAACGCCGGCGCGCGTGCCGGCGGCGGCTCAGTAGGCCGAGACCCAGCAACCGTTGTAGCCGGCGGACTTGAGCTGGCCGCAGAGATTGGCGGCGGCCTCGCGCGAGCCCGGCGGGCCGACGACGGCGCGATACCACATGCCCTTGTCGCCGAGGTTGGCTTCCTGCACGTCCGGTGTCTTGGTGCCGAGCACGTCGGGGTGCTTCTGCTGCGCGTCGGCGAAGGCCTTAAGCGCGTCGACGCGAGTCTTCTGCGACGACAGCACGGCGACATAGCCCAGGGCACCGTTCGAGGAATTGATGCTGGCGGTCTGGTCGTCCTTGGCCTTGGGCACGGCGGCCTTCTCGGCCTTCACGCGCTCCTTCTTGGCCGCG
>RXJK01000202.1:0-8597 GCA_003963125.1 Hyphomicrobiales bacterium | reverse complement strand
GTGTCGCGGCTTCAGGCTGCTGCGCGGGAGGCGCGACAGCAACGGTGCGTACCGGCGGGGCGGCCGCGGGACGGGTCGGGACGCTGGCGACAACGGCCGGCGGACCCTGCGGCGGGCGCACGCCGGCATTCGGCATCGGTGCCGGACCTTGCGGACCGGGCCTCGGCCCCATGTCGAGCATGATGCCGGGCAAGGGCGTGGCCGGCGGCGGGGCGGCTGCCGGCTCGGCGCCGGCGGGGGCACCCGGCGGGATCTGGATGATGCGCACCTTCTTCGGCGCGTTCGGATCGTCGGAGGCGTCGCTGCCGTCGGGCTCCTGCGCGGCCGGCGGCGCATCGTCGAGGCGCGAGGCGACCTTCTTCTCCGAGACGGAGTTCTCCTTGTTCGGCTTCGCCTTCAGGTCCGCGGTCTTCACCGCGCCCGCACGCGGGCCGGCGATCACCGTCTTGTAGGTGTAGGCCATGGCGCCGCCGATGCCGATCGCACCGACGAGCGCGGCCGCAATCATGATCATGCGGCGGCCGGAGCGGGGCTCCTCGTCCTCTTCCTCAAGCTCACCCTCGTCGTAATGAGCGTCGGGATCGGCGTAGTCCTGCTGCGGCTGCTGGAAGTGGTCTTGCGGGCCCGCTGCGAAATGATCGGCGGGACCGACCTGGAACTGCGGTTCGCCCGGCTGCTGAGGGGCGGACGCCGGCATGTAGTGGCCGAAGTCGTAGCCGCGCGGTTCGTGCGTCGGCTGCTGCTGCTGCGGCCATCCGCCGTGTGCCGGCTGCTGCGGCTGCGCATAACCCTGCGGGGCCTGCGGCGCATAGCGATCATAGGCCGACGGCTGGGGCTGCTGCGGCTGGGAGAACGCGCGCGGCAGGTCCGGCTCGGGCTGGTAGGACGGCGCCTGGCCGAAGGGATGCGGCGCGGGGACCATCGGCTGCGGCGGGGTATGCTGGAACCCCTGCGGCGCTCCGTAGCCGCCGTACTGGCTCTCGTAGCCGCCCTGCGGGTAGGGCTGCTGTGGCTGGCCATAGGCCGGCTGGCCGTAGGCCGACGGCTGGTGCCCGTAGGGCGATGGTTGCTGGTAGGACTGCGGATCCTGGTAGCCCTGGGACGGCTGATTCCAGCCCTGCGGAGCGCCCTGCTGGCCCTGCGCGCCATACCCGCCATGTTGCGGCTGCTGCTGCTGTTGCGCGCCGTAGGGGTCGTAAGCTTCCTGCTCGGCGGGCTGCCGCCGTTGCGGCATCCTCACCACAGCAGGTCCGCTGGAACCGATCCGAGACATGCGCGAGTTCCTTATGCCCTAGTGCCGTCTTCCCCGAAGAATCGGGAGACTACCGCATCTCATCGGGTGCGTGTACGCCCAGAACCTTGAGGCCCGCCGCCAAAACGACCCTGGTCGCAGCTATAAGTCCCAAACGCGCCGCCGTCAGCGTTTCATCCCCAGCTTGGATAAAGCGCAATTGTGGCAATTCATTGCCGCGCGTCCATTGGGCGTGGAAAGACGCAGCCAAATCATAGAGATAGAAAGCGAGCCTGTGCGGCTCGTGGGCTCGCGCCGCGGCTTCGAGCAGAGGTGGAAAAGCTGCGAGCTTCCTGATGAGATCCAGTTCACCCTGATCGGCGAGGCGACTCAAATCGGCATTCAAAATTCCGTCCGATCCCTCAACAAGGTTGGGGAAAACATCCTTCACCATGCGGAACACCGAGTGCGCGCGTGCGTGAGCGTACTGAACGTAGAAAACCGGATTGTCCTTGGTCTGCTCCACCACCTTGGCCAGATCGAAGTCCAAGGGCGCGTCGTTCTTGCGGTAGAGCATCATGAAGCGGACGGGGTCGCTGCCGACCTCGTCGACCACGTCGCGCAGCGTCACGAAGGTGCCGGCGCGCTTGGACATGCGCACGGGCTCGCCGGCCCGGAACAGCTTCACGAGCTGGCAGACCTTGATGTCGAGGTCGACCTTGTTCTCCGACAGCGCCGCCACGGCCGCCTTCATGCGGGTGATGTAGCCCACGTGGTCGGCGCCGAAGACGTTGATGAGGTGGCTGAACCCGCGCTTCAGCTTCTCGTTGTGGTAGGCCATGTCGGCCGCGAAATAGGTGTAGCTGCCGTCCGACTTCATGAGCGCACGATCGACATCGTCGCCGAACAGGGTGGAGCGGAACAGGGTCTGCTCGCGGTCCTCCCACTCCTCGTCGTCGTGGCCCTTCGGCTTTTCCAGCCGCCCCTGGAAGATGAGGCCGCGCCGGGAGAGTTCTTCGATGGTCTCGCGCACGGCATCCTTGCCGCGCGTGAGGGACTGCTCGGAAAAGAAGACGTCGTGGCGGATGTCGAGCGCCGCGAGATCCTGCTCGATCTGCACGAGCATGGCGTCGATGGCGGCCTGGCGGACGAGCGGCAGCCAGCGCTCCTCGGGCATGTTGAGCAGCGCGTGCCCGTGTTCGGCAACGAGCGCGGCCCCGACGGGCTTCAGGTAGTCACCCGGATAGAGTCCCGCCGGAATCTCGCCGATGGCCTCGCCCAGCGCCTCGCGGTAGCGCAGGAACGCCGAGCGGGCGAGCACGTCGACCTGGGCGCCGGCGTCGTTGATGTAGTACTCGCGCGTGACGTCATAGCCCGCGAAAGCCAGCAGGTTCGCCAGCGCATCGCCGAACACCGCGCCGCGGCAATGGCCGACGTGCATGGGCCCCGTCGGGTTCGCCGAGACGTACTCGACGTTGGTCTTGGCGCCCTGCCCCAGATTGCAGCGGCCGAACTCCGTGCCGTCGCGCAGGATCGCGGCGACGACGGCGTGCCAGAACGCGGGATGCAGCGTGAGGTTCAGGAAGCCCGGGCCCGCCACCTCTACGCGGGCGACTTGCGGGTGCGCGGCCAATTCCTTCGCCAGGCGATCGGCGATGTCGCGCGGCTTCTTGCCGGCGGCCTTGGCGAGCACCATGGCAGCATTGGAGGCGAGATCGCCGTGGGAGGCTTCGCGCGGCGGCGATACCTCGACGTTGCGCATGTCGAGGCCCTGGGCGAGATCGCCGGCAGCCTGCATCCGGGCCAGCCCATCGAGAACCCATTCGCGCACGGTGGCATAGACGTTCATCGTCGTTCCGATCATCGGTCCTGGAAGCGTGGCGGGGACGGCCGTTTTCGGGCGTCCCCTCGCGGTTGCCGCCGGGGCTAACGCAAATCCGGGGTAGCGTCAAACAAGCGCTGGTGCTCGCCGACGGCGTAACGGTCCGTCATGCCGGCCACGAAATCCGCCACCATGTGCGCGCGGGCCGGCGTGTCGAGGCCGCGCACGCGCTGGGCCCAGGCCTCGGGGAGCGCGGCATCGTCTGCCATGTAGCGGGCGAAGAGGTTGCGCACGATGGCGGCCGCGCCCTCCATGATGCGGTTGATGCGCGGGTGGCGATAGACGTTGGCGTAGAGGAAGTCCTGAAGGCCCTCGACCTCGGCGCGCATCTGGTCGGAAAAGGCGACGACCGGACGGCCTGCGCGGCGCACGGCATCGAGGCTCGGCTCGGGAAGGGCCGCCAGGCGGGCGCGGGAGGTCGCGACCACGTCGTCGATCATCACGGTGATCATGCGCCGGTGCACCTCGTAGATGGCCCGCGCGCTGTCGGGCGCATTGGCGCGCGCCTCGCGCACGAAGCGGCCGACGAGCGGCACGTCGAGCAGCGCCTCGATCTTGAGGAGGCCGGCGCGCAGGCCGTCGTCGATGTCGTGGCTGTTGTAGGCGATATCGTCGGCGATGGCGGCAGCCTGGGCTTCGGCCGGCGCGTACTGGTCGAGCTTCAGGGCCTGCGTGAGCCCGGCCTGCTCGATCTCGGCGCGCAGGACGGCGTGGTCCTTTTGTGCGCCGGGACCGACGATGGGACCATTGTGCTTGGCGAGGCCCTCGAGCGTCTCGAAGGTCAGGTTGAGGCCGTCGAAGGCCGCGTACTTGCGCTCGAGCCGCGTGACGACGCGCAGGCTCTGGGCATTGTGGTCGAAGCCGCCCCAGGGTTGCATGGCGGAGGCCATGGCGCGCTCGCCGGCGTGGCCGAAGGGCGTGTGGCCGAGATCGTGGGCGAGCGCCAGCGCTTCCGCCAGATCCTCGTCGAGGGCCAGCAGGCGGGCGATGGCGCGGGCGATCTGGGCCACCTCGATGGAGTGTGTCAGGCGGCTCCTGAAGTGGTCGCCCTCGTGGAACAGGAAGACCTGGGTCTTGTAGTTCAGGCGGCGGAAGGCGGTCGCGTGCACAATGCGGTCGCGATCGCGCTGGTAGGGCGTGCGCATGGGGCACGGCGGCTCGGGGCAGAGGCGGCCGGCGCTCAGGGCCGGATTGGCCGCATACGCGGCGAGCGGACGCGTGGCCGAGACGAGTGGAGCCGCGGGTGGAGCCCCTGGAGCCACTGGCGTCTCTACCTGCGTCTGGAGCGTTGCGCCCGCCATGGTCACCTGTTCATTGCTGCCTGTTGACCGGGTATCGCCTGTCGCGCTCCTGGCCCATGGCGGGGCCGGCGTTGACACACCCCGGGCCGTTCCTACATTACCGGGTGAAGCTTCAAAGGCTCCGGTCCGGCTGCAATGTAGCTCGAATCGCGCCGATCATGAGCCACAACTGGGATGTCCCGATGACACAGACGTCGGTCACCGTCACCGAGCGCGCCGCGCGCCGCATTTCCGAGATCGCGGCCGCAGAGCCGTCCACGCCGAACCTGCGCGTGTCGGTGGAAGGCGGCGGATGCTCGGGCTTCCAGTACAAGTTCGATCTCGTCGCGCAGCCCGCGCCCGATGACGTGGTGATCGAGCGCGCCGGCGCCAAGGTGCTGATCGACGAGATGTCGCTCGGATACCTCGCGGGCTCCGAGATCGACTTCGTCGACGACCTGATCGGGCAATCCTTCCGCGTGCGCAACCCCAACGCCACCGCCTCCTGCGGCTGCGGCACCAGCTTCTCTATTTAAGCGTACGTTTGAGGCCCTGGGTCCCGGATCGGCGCTGCGCGCCGTCCGGGATGACAGTTGGGGCCGCGGGCCAAGCTGTCCCACCGTGTCATCCCGGCCGGAGCGCGTTAAGCGCGGAGAGCCGGGACCCAGGGGCGGCTCCCAGCCACGTCACGATTTCATCTTGGGGTCGAGCCAGTCGCGGAGGCTGTCGCCGAAGAGGTTGAAGGCGAATACGGCGAGGGTGATGGCGAGGCCGGGGAACAGGATCATCCACGGCGCGGTCTGGTAGAAGTCCGCGCTCGTGCCCGACAGCATCAGGCCCCAGGCGGGCGTCGGCTCCGTGACGCCGAGGCCCAGGAACGACAGGCTCGCCTCGAGCAGGATCGCCTGCGCCATCGACGCCGACACCATGATCAGGAACGGCGCGACGATGTTCGGCACGATGTGGCGCAGGATGATGCGCGTGTGGCCGAAGCCGGCAGCCTTGGCCGCGTCGATGAAGGGCAGCGCCACGATCGACAGGGTCGAAGCACGCGCGACGCGGGCCATGCGCGGGACGATCGGCAGCGTGATGGCGGCGATCAGGTTGAGGTCGATGCCGCCGACCGTCAGCTTGCCGAGCACGGCCACCACCACCATCGCCAGGACGATGATGGGGAACGAGAGCATGATGTCGACGATGCGCTGGATGAAGGTGTCGATGCGGCCGCCGAAGTAGCCGGACGCTGCGCCCAGCAGCGCACCGAGCACGCAGCCGACGATCGACGAAATAATGCCGACCGCGAGTGCGGTGCGCGAGCCATAGATGATGCGCGAGAGCACGTCGCGGCCGTACTGGTCGGTGCCGAAGAGATGCTCGTGGCTCGGCGCCGCGATCATCGCCGCAAAGTCGATCTCTTCCGGGTCGTAGGGTGCGATCCAATGCGCGCCGAAGGCGCAACCCACGTAGATCAGGATCATCACTAGGCCGAAAACGCCCAGCGGCTGCGACCTGGCGAAGGCCCACAGCGCGTTGGGGCGCTTGGGGAGCGTTTCGGCCTGCGGGCTCGACTGGGGACCGGATGCGACGGTTGCCATGGATGCTCGCTCCTCAGGTCAACCGGATGCGCGGGTCGAGCCAGCCGTAGAGCAGGTCGACGATCAGGTTGACGAAGATGAAGATGGCCGCGATCAGCAGCACGAGGCCCTGGATCAAGTTGAAGTCGCCGCGCGTGGTGGCATCGACGAACAGCTTGCCGATGCCGTTGATGTTGAAGACCTGCTCGGTGACGACGAGGCCGCCGATCAGGAACGCGAACTCGAGGCCGATGACGGTGACGACGGGGAGCATGGCGTTGCGCAGGGCGTGCCGGCGCATGATGAGCGCCTGCCAGACGCCCTTGGCGCGGGCCGTGCGGATGTAGTCCTCGCGCATGACTTCGAGCAGCGAGGAGCGCATCATGCGCGTTGCGACGGCCGCGTAGCGGTAGCCGACGGAGGCCGCCGGCCAGATGGTGACGGCGAGGTTCGCCATCGGGTCCTGCCAGAACGGGACGTAGCCGATCTTGGGCAGCCAGTTGAAGAGGGTCAGCAGCGCCATGATCATGAGCATGCCGAGCCAGAACGACGGGATGGCCAGCCCTGAGACCGCCACCACGCGCACCACGTGGTCGACCCAGGTGTCGCGATAGACCGCGGAAATCGTGCCGAGCGGAATGGCGATGGCGATGGCAATGAGGCCCGCCATGATGGCGATCTGGATCGAGACCGGCATGCGGATGGCGATCTCCTTCGTCACCGGCTCGCCGGTCCAGAGCGACTTGCCGAGATCGAGCGTCGGCAGCCCCGCCATGTATTCGAAGAACTGCTGGTAGAGCGGCTTGTCGAGGCCGAGCCGCTTGCGTTCGGCTTCGATGGCCTCGTCCGAGACCGCGGCGCCGTCCGCACGCAGCTTCACGACCACCACGTCGCCGGGCATCACGCGGATCAGGAAGAACACGGCGACGGCGACGCCGATCAGCGTCGGGATCGTCAGGAACAGGCGGCGCAGGACGTACCAGATCATGGGCGTGTTCGGGGATGGAGTGGGTGGCGGGGTCCGGCGAGCGCCGAGAGTGGCGTGGATCCCCGCCTGCGCGGGGATGACGTTGGAGAGGAGGCGCTGGTTGCGTGCATCCCAACGCGTGTCACCCTCGGGCTTGTCCCGAGGGTCCAGCCCAATACTCGTGCGCCGTTCCAGCTTCGCGCTGGATGCTCGGGACGAGCCCGAGCATGACAAAGAAGGAGACTGTCGCTGCCCCTCACCCCGGCCCTCTCCCCGCAGGCGGGGAGAGGGGGATGGGGGCTCTGCGCGTGTGTGCGCACGTGCGTCGAAGCCTGCGTCATTCCCTCTCCCCGCGCAGCGCAGCGGAGTGGGGAGAGGGTCAGGGTGAGGGGCAGACGCTTGCTCGACGTCAAGGAGGCGCGATGCGTGGAGTATCCGCCGTGTGTCACCCTCGGGCTTGTCCCGAGGGTCCAGCCCGATACCCGCGCGCCGTTCCAGCTTTGCGCTGGATGCTCGGAACAAGTCCGAGCATGACAGGTCGGAGCGCGCCGCTGGCTCGTCATTGGTCGAGCCATACCGTGCTGAGGTCCTGCCAGAGGTAGTGGCTGGGGGTCATGTACCAGCCCTTGATCTTCTTGTGGTTGACGATGATGCGCTGCCACCAGAGCAGCGGCACGGTGTAGGCCTGCGTGAGCGCGTAGGTGTCGAGCTCGCGCACGAGCTTGGTGCGCTCGGCGGGATCCATGATCTGCTTCTGGCGCTCGTACATGTCGTCGATCTTGCTGTCGGTGTGGCCCGAGTAGCCTGCCGGCGACAGCTTCTTCGTCAGGAACTTGGAGAACTGGGCCGTGGGATCGTCCATGAAGTCGGCCTGGAACTCGACGGCGACGTCGAAATCACCGGCGGCCACGCGATCCTGATAGAGCTTGGTCTCGAGCTGCTCGTGCTCGACCGTCACGCCGACGCGGCGCCACTGGTCGATGGCGAACACGGCGCCGGGCGTATAGGGCTCGGCGATGTTGCGGTTCAAGAGCTTGAACTTGAGATCCTTGAGGCCCACCTCGGCCAGGATCTTCTTGGCGTCCTCGCGCGCCTTGTTGATGTCCTTGGAGAAGCCCGGGATCTGCACCAGCTCTTCCTCGGGCAGTGCCATGGAGAAGCCGGGGCGCATGATGCCACCCACGAACTTGAGCACGGAAATCTTCGACAGCGCTTCCGAGCCGCCCCAGCGGTTGATGGCCATCGACAGGGCCTGGCGCACACGCACGTCGTCGAACGGCTTGCGGGTCGTGTTGAAGACCAGCATAAGATTGTTGACCCACGGGCTCTCGTAAACCTCGAGGTCGTTCTTCATCTTGTCGATGAGCTGCTTCTGCTCCGACGGGTTGCGGCCGCGGAACTCGGCGTCGAACTGGCCGCCGAGAATGCCCGGCACGACGCCGTTCGATTTCACGAAGTAGGCCTTGTAGCCGTCGAGGTAGGGCAGGCCCGGCTTGAAGTAGCCCTCGAAGCGCTCCGCGCGCCAGCTTGCGCCCTTCACGTGCTCGACGAACTTGAACGCGCCCGAGCCCATGATCTCGGTCTCGGGATAGCGCGGGTTCTGTTTCAGCTTGGCGGCGCTGTAGATGCAGTTGAAGGGCGAGGCCAGGGCTTCGAGCACACC
>RXJK01000012.1:36829-43909 GCA_003963125.1 Hyphomicrobiales bacterium | reverse complement strand
GAACGCGAAAGCGAGATCGAGCTTGTTGGGATCGTTCGCCTCGGCGGCCGCCTTCAGCGCCGCGTACTGGTTGTTCACGAGCGACCAGACGCGCTGCGAGATGGCTTCGACCTGGTCGCGATACGCCGGCTTGCGCGCGCGCGTCGCGGAGATGTAATGGTCGAACTCCTTCATCGTGACTTGCAGTTTCTCGTCTATCTGGCGACGCGCCTCCGCGTCCTTCACGACGGCGAATTTGTAGATCCATCCATTGAGCGTGTTGATGCGCGTGGCGGCGCGCGCCATGTGCACGGCCGCGGCTGCGTCGTTCTCGAGAATGTCGGAATAATTCGCGTCGATCGCGCGCATCTGGGAGGCAGCGTAGAAGACCGCCGCGCCAATGGCGATGCCGAGTACGGCCAGGCAGGCCGCCATCTTCACGACCATACGGTAATCGGACAGGCGCATGTGCAAATCCTCGCTCGCGCCGGCCCGGGTTACGGACGGCAGCAATTTCACGGCATTTGCACTGACTTTCCGCGGTCGTGATTAAATTTCTCTTTCTTTTCTATTCGCTATGCGTTTTACAAATAAGCGCTCATATATTGTAGTTTCAATTCTAATTTCCGGTTGAGGCGATTCAATCGATGCACGGCGTGGTGGCAGCCACGCGCCGCCGTTGCTGCGCATGCAACAACGGGTGCCGATCCGACTGCCGGCCGAGTTGCCCGGGGCCTACTTCTTGATCAGTGGGCAGCGGGAGGCGCTGAGCGGCTGGAAGGCTTCATCGCCGGGAATGGTGGCGAGCAGCTTGTAGTAGTCCCAGCGCTCCTTGGATTCGTCCGGCTTCTTCACCTCGAACAGGTACATATCGTGCACCATGCGGCCATCCTCGCGGATGCGGCCGTTCTTGACGAACATGTCGTTGAGGGGCGTCTCGCGCAGCGCCTTCATCACCTTGTCGGTATCGGTGCTGCCGGCGGCCGTGACGGCCTTCAGGTAGGCGAGCGTCGAGGAATAGACGCCGGCCTGGGCCGAGGTCGGCATGCGCTTGATCTTCTCGGCGAAGCGGCGGGAGAACTTGCGGGTCTCGTCGTTGAGGTCCCAGTAGAAGGCTTCCGTCAGCAGCATGCCTTGCGCCACCTTGAGGCCGAGGCTGTCGATGTCGGTGATGAACATGAGCAGGCCTGCGAGCTTCTGCCCGCCGGCCGTCAGTCCGAATTCGCCTGCCTGCTTGACGGCGTTGGTGGTATCGGCGCCTGCGTTGGCGAGGCCCACGACCTTGGCCTTCGACGTCTGCGCCTGCAGCAGGAAGCTCGAGAAATCGGCCGTGTTGAGCGGGTGCTTCACGCCGCCCAGCACCTTGCCGCCGCTGGCGGTGACGATGGTCGACGTATCGCGCTCGAGGTCGTGGCCGAAGGCGTAGTCGGCAGTGACGAAGAACCACGTGTCGAAGCCCTGCTTGACGGTGGCGAGGCCCGTGCCCTTGGCGAGCGCGTACGTGTCGTAGGCGTAGTGCACGGAGTTCGCGGTGCAGGCCTCGTTGGTGAGGCGGGTCGCGCCGGGGCCCGAGAACATGATGACCTTCTTGCGCTCCTTGGCCACCTCGTTGGCGGCAAGGGCCGTGGCGGACGCGGCAACGTCGAGGATCGCGTCGACGCCGCGGTTGTCGAACCACTCGCGCGCGGTGGCGCCGGCGATGTCGGCCTTGTTCTGATGATCGGCCGAGATGATCTCGATCGGGCGGCCGAGCACCTTGCCGCCGAAGTCCTCCACGGCCATGCGCGCGGCCTCGACGCTGCCGGGGCCTGTGATGTCGGCGTAGGTGCCGGACATATCGAGGATGTAGCCGAGCTTGACGGGCGGCTGGGCCGGAGCCTGGGCGTGGGCCAGGGACAAGGGCGCGGCAACCAGGGCGGCTGCCGGGAGCGACAGTTTCTTCATGAGACCCATGGGGCTTCCTCCGACGTCTTTCTCGTTGCTGCCTTTCTAGGGCATCGGGACGGATCGGGGGAGGTCGTCAGGGGCAGAAAGGAATTGCCGGCCGGCGCAAAGTCGGCCGCGCTCTAGCAAACGGCGCGCAAGGGCGCCGCCGAGAGGGACGAGGCACTACGTATAGAAGATAACCGGTTTACCAGTCGGCCCGGCAGCCGTCGCAGCACTGGCCGATGCCGGCCACGTAGTTCTGGCGCGTCGCGACCGGCTCGCGGATCGCCACGCCCGTGTCGGCGTGACAGACGACGCACAATTCCGTGCCGCGCGGCGAGATGAGCGATACCGGCTGATCGTAGATCACCGGCGCGCCGTGACTGTTTTTGCCAACGGGTGCAATAGTTTGCGGCTCGACCTGGACGCGCAGCATACTCGACCACTCCACCCGCGACGGTACCGGCTACATAACACTTATCCACAGCTTATCCACAAGCTGCGCCGGGCGCCACTGCAAACCGAGTTGGCTCTGCATGGCGATGGCGGGGCGAGGGCGCGCCGCCTCGTTCGGTCAGGCCGGCTCGGCCTCGCGGCTGGCCATCATGGCCTTGAACGCCGGGCGGTCGTGGCAGCGGGCGAGCCACGCCTTCACGTTGGGATTGGCCGCGAACAACTCGGTCGCGGGGACCGCATAGCGGACAATCTCGGCGACGTTGATATCCGCAACGGTGAAGCGGTTGCCGATGAGGTAGCTCGCATTACCGAGATGGGCATCGAGCACGGCGAACGGCGCCCGCAGCGCCTCGACGGCAGCGGCTGCCACCTTCGCGTCGCGCTGATCGGGCGGGTAGCCCGCCATGTGATAGACGATCTGCAGCGAATGCGGCTCGACCTCGGTCGCTGCCCACAGGGACCAGTAGGCCGCGAGGCCCTCCTCCTTCACGTCCGCGGGCGCGAGCGGGCCGCCGTGCTTGCGGGCGAGGTAGAGGTTGATGGCGAGCGACTCGTGCAGGCGGAAGCCGTCGTCGTCGACGGACGGGATGTGGCCGTTGGGATTGATCTTCAGGAATTCGGCCGAGCGCGTGTGCAACGGCGCATCCGCCGCGTTCGGATCCTTGAGGCGATAGGCCTGGATCACGGGCACATGCTTGAATGGCACGCCGAGTTCCGATGCGAGCCAGAGGTTGCGCGAGGCGCGGGACCGATAGCAGCCGTAGATCGTCAGCATTCGCGTGTGCTCCACCTCTTTGCGATCGGGAGGAGCTTTCGCATGCTTCCCGCGTGCGGAAAAGTACGCAGCGCGTCAGCCTTGGGTGGCGACGCGGCCTGTCTCCCAGCCGATCAGGGCGCGCTTGCGCGTCAGACCCCAATGGTAGCCGCCGAGGTTGCCGTCGCCGCGCAGCACGCGATGGCAGGGCACGACGAAAGAGATGGGGTTGCGGCCGACCGCCGTACCCACGGCGCGGGACGCGTTGGGATGGCCCAGATGCCGCGCGATGTCGGCGTAGCTCACGGCGCGGCCCATCGGGATCTTGAGCAGCGTCTCCCATACGCGCACGTCGAAGTCCGATCCGATCATGACGAGGCGCACGGGCTGGGCGGACGACCATTTGCGCGGGTCGAAGATCTGCTTGGCGAAAGGAGCCGTCTTGTTCGGGTCTTCCACGTAGCTCGCGAGCGGCCAGCGCCGCTGCATGTCGGCGAGGGCTTCGGCGCGCGTCTGGCCCTTGTCCTCATCGACGAAGGCGAGGCCCGCCACACCGCGATCTGTCGCCATCAGCAAGGCCTCGCCGAATGGTGACGCATGGAAGCCATAGGACATGGCGATGCCCTCGCCGCGGCGCTTGTAGTCGCCGGGAGTCAT
This sequence comes from Hyphomicrobiales bacterium, assembly GCA_003963125.1. GTDB lineage: Bacteria > Pseudomonadota > Alphaproteobacteria > Rhizobiales > Hyphomicrobiaceae > AWTP1-13. Next base: position 40,137 of record RXJK01000012.1, on the reverse strand, counting down.
GGCCTCGTGGCTGACGAACAGGTCGTGCAGGCGGCCGGCGCCGGAGAGGCCCACCTCGTAGGCCGTCTCCAGCACGCTCGCCGAACCCGCGAGCAGGTTGCGCGCGTGGTCGACCGTGATCGACTGCACAAACTCCTTGGGGCTCAAGCCGCACCAGCGCTTGAAGAGGCGCTGGCAGTGGGCGGGGGACAGGGCCAGGTGCTCGGCCAGCGTCTCGAGCGAGGGCTGCTCGGTCCAGTGGGTGGACAGGAAGTGGATGGCGCGGCGGACGACGGCGTAGTCGCTTTCAACCTTGGGGGCTTCCATGCCCTTGCCGAAGTTTCCGTTCATCTCAGTGGTGCGCGCCTGAAGCATCGTCGCCTCCGTCAATCGAGAGGCCGAGAATAGGCGCGGCGTGGCACCCGCGCGACCCGTTTCCTGCGCGGTCCCCAGGTCTGCCAGCCTAACAGCCTCGGCGCACCTGCGCGCCGCTTTGGATTTGCGGGCAGCGCTTGCTCCGCGGTTGCTGCGCGATCTCGGACTGGCGTGGACCCCCGCCTTCGCGGGGGGACGGCGTGTGCGAGAGCGCACGGACACTCCATCGTCATGCCCGCGGAGGCGGGCATCCACGCAAGGTCACGGGGCGCGCGCCATTTCCAAAGGTTGCGCGGGGAGGGGACAAGGGCTGGGTCCTCGGGACGAGCCCGAGGACGACAACATTGGCGCGTTCAAATGAAAACGGCGCCCTGCGGCGCCGTTTCCTGAAGTCTTTCCGACAGGCCGTCAGCCCATGTGGCTGACGAACTTCGCCTGCAGGTAGACCTGAAGGCCCTCGATGCCGCCCTCGTGGCCGTAGCCCGAATCCTTGATGCCGCCGAACGGCGTCTCGGGCAGGGCGAGGCCCAAGTGGTTGATCGTCACCATGCCGCTGTCGAGCGCGTCGGCGACCTTCGTCGCCGTGGTGGCGTTCTTCGTGAAGGCGTAGCTGGCAAGGCCGAAGGGCAGCTTGTTGGCGCGGCTCAGCACTTCGTCGGTGTCCTTGAAGCGCAGCATCACGGCGACGGGGCCGAACGGCTCGTCGTTCATGATGCGGGCGGTCTCGGGCACGTCCGTCAGCACGGTCGGCTCGAAGAAGTTGCCCTGGTTGCCGATGCGCTTGCCGCCCGTCTGCACCTTGGCGCCCTTCTCCTGCGCGTCGGCGATGATGGTCTCCATCGCGTTGACGCGGCGCGGGTTGGCGAGGGGACCCATGTTGCTCGCCGGGTCGAGGCCGTCGCCGACCTTGAGGTTCTTCGCCGCCGCGATGAAGTCGCCGACGAACTTGTCGTAGACCTTCTCGTGCACGAAGAAGCGCGTCGGCGAGATGCACACTTGGCCCGCGTTGCGGAACTTCGAGCCGGCCATGATCTTCGTCGCGCTGTCGACGTCGGCGTCGTCGAACACGAGCACGGGGGCATGGCCGCCGAGCTCCATCGTCGCGCGCTTCATGTGGGTGGCAGCGAGGGCGGCGAGATGCTTGCCCACCGGCACGGAGCCCGTGAACGAGATCTTGCGGATCACCGGGCTCGGGATCAGGTACTCGGAGATCTCCGCCGGCACGCCGTAAACGAGGTTGACGACGCCGGGCGGCACGCCCGCGTCATGCACGCACTTCACGAGGCCGATCGGGGAGCCGGGCGTCTCTTCCGGGCACTTGATGATGATGGAGCAGCCTGCCGCCAGCGAGGCCGCGATCTTGCGCACGGCCTGCGTCACGGGGAAGTTCCAGGGCGAGAAGCCGGCGACGGGGCCCACAGGCTCCATGATCACCATGTTGCGCACGCCGTCGGCGCGAGCAGGAATGATGCGGCCGTAGGCGCGCTGACCTTCCGAGGCGAACCAGTCGAAGATGTCCGCGCCCATCAGCACTTCGATCTTGGCTTCGGCGAGGACCTTGCCCTGCTCCTGGGTGAGCACCTTGGCGATCTCGTCGGCGCGGGCACGCATCAGCTCGCCGGCCTTGCGCAGGATCTTGCCGCGCTCGAACGCGGACACCTTGCGCCACGCCTTGAAGCCCTTGTCGGCGGCGGCGATGGCCTTGTCGAGGTCGCCTTTCGAGGCGGCGCCGAGCTCGCCGATGACCTTGCTGTTGGCGGGGTTGTAGACCTCGAGCGTCTTGCCCGAGGGCTTCACCCATTGGCCGTCGATGTAGTGGTCGAGTGTGGTGTACACGGGCGATTGTCCTTCCGTGGTTGAAGGCCGCAAGAGCGGCGGAATGGTGCGTCCGTCGGCTGCCCGCGCGAGGCGGGTCATCGGCCGGTGAAAGCGGGTCCCAGTGGGTTAAAGGCGCCATGCGGGCCGCGCAAGCACTATAGAGCGACGGGCTATGCAATGGCGCCGTAGCAGCGATCAAACTCTTGTGCCGGCCTGCCAAAGATGCCGCTCGACGCGGGCGTGGCGCTAGACGGCCGGCTTCTCGCCGCAGGTGGAGGGCTCGCCGCGCCGCCAGCCTTGGGCGTTCCAGGCGGTGGGGGTCGTCGTCCCCTCCTCGCCGTCGCTGGGGGGCATCTCACCGGCGACGAAGAACTCGAAGCAATTGGCCGATGTTTTCAGGACCTGCCAGCAGCCGCCTGTCAGGCTGCCGCCGGGGGCGGGATCGTAGAAGGTGCAGAACACGCCGCCGGGCCTGAAGCTCCAGTCCCCCGTGGCGTTGCGCCCGCCGGGTTCGCGATAATCGAGCCGCCCGTTGGCGCCGTAGACCTCGCTCCAGGTGACGCCGTTGCCGTAGTGGCCGTCGAGCGTCTGACCGACGATCGCCTCGCGGATAGCCTCCTCGGAAAGATACGGCGGCAGCGCGAGGGCGGGCGCGGCGAGAACGGCTACGGCCAGAAAGGCGAGGGCCATCGGCGCGGGTTTGGGCGCTTTCATTCGCATCCTCGGCAGTCGAAGCTCGTCCCGGGCCCCACCAATAAGGTGCCGGTAAGACAAATCATAGACATTCCGGGCGGTTGCGAGTAAATGCGAGCCGCGGTTGAAACACCACCGCCTTGCAAACCCTTAGCACGCGTGGAATGGCCACGCGGGAAGGCACGACACATGAGCTACAAGGTCGCCGTCGTCGGCGCCACGGGCAACGTGGGCCGGGAAATGCTGTCCATCCTCGAAGAGCGTCAGTTTCCGGTTTCGGAAGTGATCGCGCTCGCCTCGCGCAAGTCGCTGGGCAAGGAGGTCTCGTTCGGCGACAAAACGCTCAAATGCAAGGACCTGACGACGTTCGATTTCACGGGCGTGGACTTCTGCCTGATGTCGGCCGGCGGCACCGTCTCCAAGGAGTGGTCGCCGAAGATCGG
>RXJK01000012.1:36068-36779 GCA_003963125.1 Hyphomicrobiales bacterium | reverse complement strand
TGCCGACGCCGTTGCCGGCTACACCAAGAAGAACATCATCGCCAACCCCAACTGCTCCACGGCGCAGCTGGTGGTGGCGCTGAAGCCGCTGCACGACGTGGCGACGATCAAGCGCGTCGTCGTCTCGACGTACCAATCGGTCTCGGGCGCGGGCCGCGACGCCATGGACGAACTGTGGGCGCAGACCAAGGGCAAGTACGTGCCCGGGCAGGAGGTCGAGCCCAAGAAGTTCACGAAGGAAATCGCCTTCAACTGCATTCCCCACATCGACGTCTTCATGGAGGACGGCTCGACGAAGGAGGAGTGGAAGATGGTGGCGGAGACCAAGAAGATGCTGGATCCGCGCATCAAAGTGACGGCGACGTGCGTGCGCGTGCCGGTGTTCGTCGGCCACTCAGAGAGCGTGAACATCGAGTTCGAGAAGCCGATCACGGCGGACGAAGCGCGCGAGATCCTGCGCGAAGCCCCCGGCTGCCTCGTGATCGACAAGCGCGAGCCCGGCGGGTACATCACGCCCCAGGAAGCGGCCGGCGAGGATGCGACCTACATCAGCCGCATCCGCGAGGATGCGACGGTCGAGAACGGCCTCAACATGTGGGTGGTCTCGGACAACCTGCGCAAAGGCGCGGCCCTCAATGCGGTGCAGATCGCCGAGGTGCTGATCAACCGCAAGCTCCTGAAGAAGGCCGCCTGACGCTCAGGCTCAGGCCG
>RXJK01000012.1:23222-35966 GCA_003963125.1 Hyphomicrobiales bacterium | reverse complement strand
GGGCGTCGGTTCCGAAATCGTCTGCAGCGTGGTGACGATGGCGGCGAGTTCCTCGAGGAAGACCTCGCGGCGCTTGGGCGGCAGGGTGTCGAGGATGCGCTCGTCCACGCGCTTGGCGAGGGGCTCGGCCACCTTGAGCAACTTGCGGCCCTCGTCGGTCAGGCGGACGGCGTAGGCGCGCGCGTCCTCGCGGGTGCGGCGGCGCTGGAGCAGGCCCTTCCTCTGCATGCGGCGGACGATGTCGGCGAGCGTGGAGCGGTCGATGCCCGTGCGGTCGACGAGCCCCGTCTGGCTCATCCCCTCGTTGTTGGCAACGGTCGTCAAAACCACAAGTTGCCGAGGCGTGAGGTCCCCAACGTTGACCTCGGCCTGGAAAAGTTCACCCGCGCACTGTCCCGCGCGGTGCAGGAGGTGGATGAGCGACGTATGGAGTTTGTCGTGGTCTTGCATAGCCCGCAGCGCAGCCGTGTCTGAGCAGTCCTGCACTCTGTGATCCCCCGTGTGGTCGGTTCGAATACTCTATATGTTTTACCAAGAACGTGCTCAGTTGTTGCCTCTAAGGCTGCAGTCTTAGAGCGACGAGGTGTCTCGGTCGGACGGGGATCGGGGAAAAGCCGTCAGAGGTCAGAATTCAGGCAGTCGGACTGACAATCGTTCGCAAAAATCGATTTGGGGGCCTTCCGAAGCGCCAAAACGGGTGCTGCGTAACAGTCAATTACAGAGCCGGCCCGGGGGTGCGACAAAGCGTCTTTTCTTGACTATCAGAATTATGCTGTCAGGCCCCGGTCAGGCGGACGCCGTTCAGGCCGGATCGTCCGTCGACTCGTACTTCCGTATGACGCCGATCTGGGTCATGGCGAACAGGAACGTGAGCGGAAGAATGCCGAAGACCTTGAAATTGACCCACGTCGCTTCGGAGAAATTGCGCCAGACGTATTCGTTGGCGACCGCCAGGACGAAGAAGAAAGCCGCCCACCGGTAGCTGAGGATGCGCCAGCCCTCGGGCTTGAGCCGGAAGGCCTCGCCCAGCATCAGCTTGAGGGGTGACTTGCCGATCGCGGCGCCGACGATCAAGGCGCCTGCGAAAATCAGATTGATCATGGTCGGCTTCATCTTGATGAAGCTCGGGTCGTCGAGAAGGAAGGTGAGGCCGCCGAACACGACGACCAGGACCGCGGTGATGACCGGCACGGGAGAGATGCGGCCCAGCATGCGCCAGGAGGCGATCAGAGCCACCACGGTCGCAATCATGAGGATGCCGGTCGCCCAGTAGATGCCGGCGCGGCCATAGGCGGCGAAGAAGGCGACCAGAGGCCCCAGCTCCACCAGCAATTTGACGATGGAATTCGATTTGCCCGCGGCCGCGTCGGGCTTCTTCTGATCGGCAGTCATCAGACTGCGCGGTCTAGGCCAGTGCCTCCGGCAGTCCCCTGCACCGGCTCAGGAAGCCTGTATTTCTGCAGAAGCCGCACCTGCCACACGAAGAACAGGGCGGTGAGGGGCATGATCACGACGATCTTGAAAAGGATCCAGATATCGACGCCGGTGATCACGCGATTCAGGAGATGGATGTGCCACTTGCCGCAGTTCAGGCGCACCGCCTCGTTCACGATGGCCGTGACGAGGAAGAAGATCGCCACGTTGCGGGTCATCTTCTCCCAGCCTTCCACCGTGTAGTGGAAGGTCTTGCCGAAGACGAACTTGAAGAAGTTGTGGCCCATCTTCAGACCGAACCAGAGCACGGCGGCGACCAGGGCGTTGAAGATCGTAACCTTGATCTGCACCCACATGGCGTCGCCGGTGATCAGCGTCAGCGCGCCGAAGGTCACGCTCACGGCGCCGGCGATGAAGGGCATGACCGGCGGGCGACCCAGCACCCAGAGGGAGGCCACCAACGAAAGGATGGTGCAGACGATCAGGGCCCAGGTTCCGGCGGCGATGCCGTACACGCCGTTGACGATGAACATCGCGCACAGCGGCCCGAGTTCACTGGCGATGTTGACCACCTGCTCCCCGTTGAAGGGGAAGTGGAAGCGCCCTTTGGCCGTATCCGTCGTCTGCATCGCCAACTTTCTCTCGCACGCCCCAGGACTAACTGAAGCGCTGCAGGCCTTTCAATTTAGCTAAGAGCGATCGCCCGTGCAAACTCTCCCGCATCGAAAGGCTGCAGGTCGTCTGCTCCTTCTCCTACACCGATTGCGTGCACAGGAATGCCGAACTTCGCCGAAATTGCGACCAGGATGCCGCCGCGGGCCGTTCCGTCGAGCTTCGTCATCACCAATCCCGTCACGCCGGCGCGTTCCTTGAAAACCTCTACCTGATTGAGGGCGTTCTGCCCGGTCGTGGCATCCAGTACCAGAAGGACGTTATGTGGCGCTGACGGCTCGAGTTTTCGCAAAACCCGCAGCACCTTCTCCAGTTCGTCCATGAGGGCTTGCTTGTTCTGCAGACGCCCGGCGGTGTCGATCAGCAACACGTCGGAATTGTTTTCGCGGGCGCGCTGCAGCGCATCATAAGCGAGCCCCGCCGAATCGGCCCCGACACTTCGGGCGATGACCTCGGCACCCGTGCGTTCGCCCCACACCTTGAGCTGGTCGATCGCTGCAGCGCGAAAGGTGTCGCCCGCGGCGATGGTGACGGTCCTGCCTTCGGCGATGAATTTCTTGGCCATCTTGCCGATGGTCGTCGTCTTGCCAGTGCCATTGACGCCGACGACGAGGATCACGTGCGGGCGGTGCTGGGCCCCGATCACTAGGGGATGGGCGACGGGTGTCAGGACACGCTCGACTTCCGCGGCGAGCACGGCGCGCACCTCGTCGGGTGCGATCTCCTTGTTGAACCGGCCCTTCGACAGGGCCTCGGTGATACGCATGGCCGTCTCGACGCCGAGGTCCGCCCGGATCAGCGAATCCTCCAAGTCCTGTAGCGTATCAGCGTCGAGCTTCCGCTTCGTAAAGATGCTGCTGATATCGTCGGAGAGCCTTGCCGAGGTCTTGGCGAGGCCGGCCTTGAGGCGCTGGAACCAGCCCAATTTCGCTGGCGGCTCAGGGACTTGGGCAGGGGGTTCGACAGCGGCCACCGGAGGGGGTGGGGAGGCCGGCACGGGTGCCGGTTCGACGCGTTGCTCTAGGCGCTCGGCCGGCGCCTCAGCCGGTGGTTCTACCGGCACTTCCGGCGGCACTTCGGGCGCGCGGTCACCCCGGCGAAAAAAGCCGAACAACCCGCGTGATTTTTCGCTCTTGTCGCTCACGCGGCGAAATTGGGAGGTAACCGTTCGCCTTGCAACCGGCGTCCGTCGGACCGAGTGACGCGGGCTCGGAGGATCTCGCCCTGCCGGGCGTCGCCTTCGATGGCCACTTCGGCGAAGTGCGGCGTCCGCCCCAAGCCGTCGCGCTCCATCAAGACGTCGTGGGTCCGCCCAACCTGTTGATCGAGATACTGGCCGAGTGCCACCTCGGCCTTGGCGCGCAGACGCTGGGCGCGCTCCTTCGCGACGTTGCGCGGCACCTGCGGCATGCGGGCTGCCGGCGTGCCTGGACGCGGCGAAAAGGGAAACACGTGCAGGAAGGTCAGGCCGCACGCATCGACGAGATCGAGCGAAGCCTCGAACATCGCTTCCGTTTCCGTGGGAAAGCCCGCGATGATGTCGGCGCCGAACACGAGGTCCGGGCGCAGGCGGCGCGCCTCGGCGCAGAAGCGGATCGCGTCCGCGCGGGCATGCCGCCGCTTCATGCGCTTCAGGATCATGTCGTCACCCGCCTGCAGCGACAGGTGCAGGTGCGGCATCAGGCGCGGCTCCTCGGCGAGGGCGCGCAGCAAATCCGCATCGGCTTCCACTTGGTCGATCGAGGAGATCCTGAGCCGCTTGAGATCCGGCACGTGCCGCAGGATCTGCCGCACGAGACGGCCGAGTCGCGGCGTACCGGGAAGATCGGCACCCCACGACGTGATGTCCACGCCGGTGAGCACGACTTCGTTATACCCCTGCGCGACCAGCCGGGCGATCTGCGCCACCACTTCACCCGCCGCGACCGAGCGCGAGGGACCGCGGCCGTAGGGGATGATGCAGAAGGTGCAGCGGTGATCGCATCCGTTCTGCACCTGCACGTAGGCTCGCGCCCGCGTGCCGAAGCCGTCGATCAGCGCATGCGCCGTCTCGCGGACGGACATGATATCGTTGACGAGACTGCGCGGGCCCTCCCCCGCGGCAAGATCGCGGAAGGTTTCGGGCTTCATTTTCTCGGCATTGCCGATGACGCGGTCGACCTCGGCCATGTCCGCGAAGCGGGCGGGCTCCACCTGCGCGGCGCAGCCCGTCACGACGATGCGTGACTGCGGGTTTTCGCGACGCAGACGCCGCACCGTCTGCTGGGCCTGGCGCACGGCTTCGGCCGTGACGGCGCAGGTGTTGACGACAATGGTGTCGCCGAGGCCCGCCTCCTGCGCGTGCTTGCGCATGACCTCGGATTCGAAGCTGTTGAGCCGGCAGCCGAGCGTGACGAGGCGGAGGCCCGCAGCCGTCGTCTCGGAGGCTTCAGGATGATCCTCCAGGGGCTCGCTGTGGGACTGAGCCTCGTGCGTCACGGCGCACCCATGGCCGCGAAATCGAGCGTGCCGCGATGCTCGTCCTCGACGGGCCCCGTCATGTAGACGTGGTCGTTCTCGCGCCACTCGATGAAGAGCGGCCCGCCCGGCACCGTGACGGTGACCGCCCTGTCGGTGAGCCGCTTGCGCGCAGCCGAAACAGCGGCGGCGCACGCCGCGCTGCCGCACGCACGCGTCAGGCCGGCTCCACGCTCCCACGTGCGTAGCGTGATGGCCGTGCGCGACGTCACGTGGGCGAGCGAGATGTTGGCCCGCTGCGGGAAGAGCGGATGATGCTCCAGCATCGGGCCGATCTTGCCGAGGTCATAGGCGTTGACGTCGTCCACCCAGAAGATGGCGTGCGGATTGCCCATGCTGACGACCGACGGCGAGTGCAGGATCGGCTTGTCGATCGGCCCGATCTGCAATTCGATGGCGCGGGTGTCGCGGAACTCTTCCGAGAGCGGGATGTCCTGCCAGCCGAAGCGCGGGCGGCCCATGTCGACCGTGATGCGGCCTTGGCCCTCGACGTTGACATCGAGCAGCCCGGCGCGGGTTTCGAACTTCTGCGACTTGCGCCCGGTCGCTTCCCACACGGCCCAGCCCACGCAGCGCATGCCGTTGCCGCAGGCCTCGGCTTCGCTGCCATCGATATTGTAGATGCGGACGTAGGCGTCGGTGCCGTCCGTGCGCGGGTTCATCAGCACCATCATCTGGTCGAAGTGCGCATCGGGGCGCGCGCCGACCGCCTGCACCCGGGCCGGCGTGAACGGATCGGCCTGCCCGCGCAGGTCGACCACCACGATTTCGTTGCCGAGACCGTTCATCTTGCGGAAGGGAAGAGGCGCGGCGGCCATGCGGGTCGGGGTCCGGTGGGGGTCCATGGGCGCCAAGTGATCGGCGCCGGTTCGGTTTTGCGTTCTTATATGGCGTGACGGTGGTCCGGCACAATCGGCACCGAGCGAGCGAAGGGGTAGCATGGCATCGAGGATTGGACTGTTCTTTCTGGCCGGGCTGATGATGCTCGGGGCGCGCCCGGACCCGGCCGCGGCCGAGATCACGCGGGCGCCCCAGGTGCGTACGGCGACGCTGCTGAAGGTCGAGACGGTGGCGCGCGGGCTGTCGCACCCCTGGGGCCTGCAGTTCCTCGGGCCGGACCGGGTGATCGTGACGGAGCGCCGCGGCAACATGCGCATTGTCGGTCTGAAGGTTGGCTTCTCGAAGCCGATCGCGGGGGTGCCGAGGGTGTTCGCCGAGGGGCAGGGCGGCCTGCTCGACATCGCGCTGGCGCCGGACTTCGCGACGTCGCGCCTCGTCTATTTCTCCTACGCCGAGCCCCGCGACGGCCGGCGCAACGGTACCACGCTCGCGCGAGCGCGGCTCGTCGAGGCCGAGGACGGGGGCCGCCTCGACGACGTCCAGGTGATCTTCCGGCAGGAGCCAGCCTACGCCTCGCCCAATCATTTCGGTTCCCGCATCGTCTTCACCGACGACGGCAGCCTGTTCCTGACGCTGGGCGAGCGCTATTTCGCCCGCGACGAGGCGCAGAACCCTGGCAATCACCTCGGCAAGCTCGTGCGGCTTGCGGCCGACGGAACGCCTTACGCGGGCAACCCCAAGCTGCCGGGATGGCGGGAGGAGAACTGGTCCATCGGCCACCGCAATATGCAAGGCGCGGCGCTGCATCCCGTCACACGCAAGCTCTGGACCATCGAGCACGGGGCGCGCGGCGGCGACGAGATCAACATCCCGCAAGCCGGCCGCAACTACGGCTGGCCCGTCATCACCTACGGCCGCGACTATTCCGGCGCGAAGATCGGCATCGGCACCGAGAAGGCCGGCCTGGAGCAGCCGATCTACTACTGGGATCCGTCCATCGCGCCTTCGGGCGCGGCGTTCTACACGGGAGACCTGATCGCGGAATGGAAGGGCAACCTGTTCGTCGGCGCGCTCGCAGGCCAGGCCCTGCATCGCCTCGTCCTCGACGGCGAGACGGTCGTCGGCGAGGAGGTGCTGCTTGCCGACCAAGGCAAGCGCATCCGCGACGTCCGCCAGGGGCCGGACGGGGCGCTCTACATTCTCACGGACGAGGAGAACGGGGAGGTGCTGCGCGTGAGCCCGAAGTGAAATCTGCGCAGGCTTGCTGCCCTGCCCTTCTCAAGGGAGGCGTTGTGACGTCGCGCTCCGGTCACGATATCCTGCAACGGCTGTAGGATTGCCGGCAGGACGCACGCTCGGGAGGAACCGCCATGCCCTACTACTTCGGCGAGGACTCGCCCGGCTGGGACGAGTTCATGGACCGGTCCGAGGCTGGCGATTACACGAGGCCACTGGAGCGCTTCACATACATCTTGCCGTGGCAAGCCAAGGCGACGGTGCTGAATTTTCCACGCTCGCCAAATGCGCCGGCCGCGCCTGAGAAGGGCCACGGATCGCCGGTCGCAGCATCGACCGCACGACCAAGCATCCTAGAGCGACTGTTCGGCATTCGGCCACGAGATGCCGTCGGTACGAAGCCGCCGGAGGTCGGCTTGAAGACGTCGCTGAACAACTTCCACCTGAGACAGAAACGCGAGGCACAGCAAGCGCTCGTACGGGTCGCACACTGGGCGGCAGCGTTCCGCGCCTTGGGCGTCAGTCGCGTCCTGATGCGCTACGATGGCGGCAACGACGAGGGCTTCATCCACTTCGAGGCGTTCGAACTCGCCGACGGACGACGCCTCGCCTGGAAGGAAGAGGGGGCCAGCGAGGTGGCCCGACGCGCCGTCGAGGCCGCAGGTCGCCCGGCAAATGACCGCGCTTTCGAAGACTACGGCCATCTCGAAATCCTGGTCGACGCCGCCATCGCCTTCATGGGGCCGGGCTTCGGTACCGGGCCCTACGAAATGTTCGGCGCCATCACCATCGACTGCGAGGCCTGCACGCTGACCGACGAGACGGACCGTGCGCGTGCCCAGCCAGACGACGAAGGCGCCTGAGGCCATGGCCCATCCCTATCATCATGCCGTGCGCTCGGCTCGCCTCTTTGGCGGCAAGGCGGAGGACTATCTCGCCATCCACGACTGGTTCGACGAGAGCAAGGCCCACATGGGCGACTTCCGCCACCGTGCGCTGCGCCATCACAGCGAAGGCATCTTCCTGTGCCAGTCGATCTTCGGCGCCACCATCGAGAATTCCGACGGCAAGCGCGTTCCCGTGCGCACCATCGGCGAGCAGCACGTCGTCGACGACCTCGGCTGGATCCCGAGCGTGAAGGACTGGTTCCAGCACCTCGCGCCGCAGCCCTGGATGGGCCGTGCGCATTACCGCCCGCAAGCAGCTCCGGCGGACGGCCTTGAAGCACACTCCGGAGAGCCTTCGCGGGCTTCGCCCGTCGCAGGCCCGGGGCAGGATTAGGTTTCGCCTTACCCCCACCCGTTGACTTCCCTTCCCCTTTCGCCCATTTTGCGGCCCAATCCAGACGGCCCGTACTTGCGAGCCGCCGCCCTGCACATGGGTCCCGTCCTCGAGAGGCGGGGCAAGCCCGGGAGGCAGGGAGGTCACCGTCCGCCAGCGCTGTGCGCCCGCGGGCGCGTTACCGTTTTGGAAAACTGCTTCTCGATCCGCATCTTAAGGCTTGAGGCCGGGCGCCGCCCGAAGCCCTCAGGTCCAGAGGTTAGGCCATGTTCGAAAGCCTGTCAGAACGGCTGTCGGGGGTCCTCGACAAGCTCACCCGGCGCGGCTCGCTGACCGACAGCGACGTGTCGGAGGCCATGCGCGAGGTGCGCCGCGCCCTGCTCGAGGCGGACGTGGCTCTCGAAGTGGTGCGCGATTTCACGGACAAGGTGAAGGCCAAGGCCATCGGCCAGAACGTCATCAAGTCGGTGACGCCGGGCCAGATGGCGGTGAAGATCGTCCACGACGAGCTCGTGGCGATGCTCGGCGCCGATGCCGACCCGATCAGCCTCGCCGCGCAGCCCCCCGTCGCGATCATGATGGTCGGCCTGCAGGGCTCGGGCAAGACGACGACCTCGGCCAAGATCGGCTGGCGGCTCACCAACCGCGACCGCCGCAAGGTGTTGCTCGCGTCGCTCGACACGCGCCGCCCGGCCGCCCAGGAGCAGCTCCGCGTGCTTGGCGAGCAGACGCACGTCGACACGCTGCCCATCGTCGCCGGCCAGACCCCGCAGCAGATCGCCAAGCGCGCGATGGATTCCGCGCGCCTCGGCGGCTACGACGTCGTCATTCTCGATACCGCCGGCCGCACGCACATCGACGAAGAGTTGATGCAGGAAGCAGCCGATATTCGCGACATCGCCAAGCCGCACGAGACGCTGCTCGTCGCCGACAGCCTGACCGGCCAGGATGCCGTGAAGCTCGCCCGCTCGTTCGAAGATGCCGTCGGCATCACGGGTATCGTGCTGACCCGCGTCGATGGCGATGGGCGCGGCGGCGCTGCGCTCTCCATGCGCGCCGTCACGGGAAAGCCGATCAAGCTGATCGGCGTCGGCGAGAAGTGGGATGCGCTGGAAGACTTCCACCCCGAGCGCATCGCCGGCCGCATTCTCGGCATGGGCGACGTCGTCAGCCTCGTCGAGAAGGCCGCGCAGAACATCGACGCCGAGAAGGCGCAGGCGATCGCCAACAAGCTGCGCAAGGGCGAGTTCGACCTGGAAGACCTCTCCGATCAGCTGAAGCAGATGGAGAAGATGGGCGGCATGGCCGGCATGATGGGCATGCTGCCGGGCGTCGCCAAGGTGAAGAAGCAGCTCGAAAGCGCCAATATCGACGAGAAGCTGCTGAAGCGGCAGCGCGCCATCATCTCGTCGATGACGCCGAAGGAGCGGCGCTACCCGAAGATCCTCGACGGCAAGAGGAAGCGCCGCATCGCGGCGGGGTCCGGCACCAAGGTCGAGGAGGTGAACCGCCTCCTCAAGATGCACCGCCAGATGGCGGACATGATGAAGATGATGGGCAAGCGCGGCGGCCTGATGAGCCGCATGATGGGCATGGGCGGTGGTGGCGGGGGCCCAAGTGCCGCGGACGTCGAGCGCATGCAGGCGGAACTCGCCGCGCTCGATCCCAAGGCCCTGCAGGGCCTGCCCGCCGAGTTGAAGGACATGCTGCCGCCGTCGGGTGCTGGCGCCAAACCGGCACCGGCGGCCGCGCCCGCGAAGGGTTTGCCTGGTCTTCCCGGCCTTGGCGGAGGTGCAGTGCCGAAGCTGCCCGGCCTGCCCGGCCTCGGCGGCGCGCCGTTCCGTGGCTTTCCCGGCTTCCCGGGCAAGAAGAAATGAGCGGAATGGCCGACATGCGCGATCGCGCAAGGACTTGTCGTCCCCTCCCCCCTCGTGGGGGAGGGACAGGGAGGGGGGGACTCCAGCTCCTTTGCCGTAGGGCTTCCCCCCAACCTTGTTCCCTCCCCACAAGGGGGAGGGAGACGATTGTCGCTGCCCGCGCAGACTTGGGAAGCCGCGCATGATCCCGACCCTGATGACGAAGCGATTGATCCTGCGCGCGTGGCGCGAGAGCGATCTCGATGCGCTGGCCGTTTTCTACGGGGACGAGGCGACGGCGCGCTTCGTCGGCGGCGTCTGCACGCGTGACGAGGCGTGGCGCCGCATGGCGAGCATGCTCGGCCACTGGATGCTGCGCGGCTATGGCCCCTGGGCCATCGAGGAACGCCGGACGGAAGTGTTCGTCGGCTACACCGGCCTTTGGAAGCCGGAAGGCTGGCCGGAGCCGGAACTGATTTGGGGTCTTGCTGCAAACGCGCACGGCAAGGGCTATGCGACTGAAGCTGCGGGAGCGGCGCGCCACTACGCGTACGAGACATTGGGCTGGCGCACGCTCGCGAGCTTTATCCGATCGCAGAACGAGCCATCGCGGCGCGTCGCCATCCGGCTTGGCGCTGTCGTCGATGGACAATTCGAACTCAGGGGATTCCCGATCGACGTGCATCGTCATCCCGGCCCCGAGCAACTCAACTGAAACCAATCAACGCGAAATCACGATCCAGAAGGAGAAAATCATGGCCGTGAAGATCCGCCTCTCGCGTGGAGGCACCAAGAAGCGCCCGTACTATTACATCGTCGTTGCCGACGCGACCTCGCCGCGCGATGGCCGCTACATCGAGCAGATCGGCATCCACAATCCGCTGCTGCCGAAGAACAGCCCCGAGCGCACCAAGCTCGACGTCGATCGCGTGAAGCACTGGATCTCCGTCGGCGCCCAGCCGACCGATCGCGTGCTGCGCTTCCTCGATGCAGCCGGTCTCGCCAAGCGCGAGGCGCGCAACAACCCCAACAAGGCGAAGCCCGGCAAGAAGCGCCAGGAGCGCGAGGCCGCCGCGGCCGAAGCCGCCGCCAAGGCCGCCGAGACGCCCGCTACGTAAAGCGCGCGCAGGCGCACACGCTTGTCGTCCTCGGGGTCGTCCCGAGGATCCAACCATCCGCGGGCACACTCGTCGAGAGATGGATGGCCGGGACAAGCCCGGCCCTCACAACGGTGTGGACCTAGCGGGCGCGGCGAGCGCGCGGCGAGGATTTCGCTGCTGGTGCTGGCGTGCGGCGGGGCTTGCGCGCAGGCTTTGGCGCAGGCAGGGCATCCGCGGCCTCGTCTTCATCGTCGGCACCGGAGAGATCGGAGAGGCCGGCGATGACCGCGCGGGCACGGGCCTCGATGGCCTCGACGAGGCGCGGCAGCAGCGGATGGCCGCCGGCCGGCATCGCGGCCACGGCTTCGGCCGCCGGGCCCGCCTCGCGCATGGCCCGGGACGCCAGTTCCTCGACGCGCTTGACGAGGCGCGCCGGATTGAGCCCACACTCGCGCGCGCACCGCTCCCAGTGCCGCCGCTTCAAGTGCTCGCCGCGGTTCTTGCCGGCGATCTTCTGCGCCATGTTGCGGGTGACGTTGTTCCAGACGGCCGCGCACATGACGTCGTACATGGGCGCCAGCGAGAACCCGCGCGCGGAGATCATCATCGAGTAGTTCTTGGCGTGCGCGTCCGTATTGCAGGCGAGGACATTGAAGACGACATAGTCGACGAGGTTGAGGATGTCGGGGGCCTGCATGGCGCTGCGGGCCACGGCGAACATGTCGGCGAGCGTCGGGCCCTTTATGCCGCTCTGGTTGGCCTCGTACTTGGCGAACGGCGGCTTGCCGAGTGCCTGGCAAAAATCCTCCTGATGGGCGCGTCGCCAGCGGCCCTGCTGCTCGATGCGATCGTAGCGGCGGACGAGGAGATAACTGCGCGCGCCGGCCTTGCCGGTGGTGATCTCGACCGCTGCGATGTTCAGGCGACGCGCCAGCGTCAGGCAGAAGGCCTCGTTCTGGACGCCGCCGAACAGGCGATCGGAATCGGGCTTCAGGATGTATGTCGAGGGCGCGCCGTCGTGCGGCACGCACAAGCGGCCGCGTGCATCGATGGCAACGCCGAGCTTGCTCTGCACGCCCGCAAGCGACATCGAGACGCCTTCCTCGCCGACGAGGAAGGGTTTCGACGGCAGCTCTTCGATGATCCGCTCCAGGTTGCGTTGCGGACCGATGGGCTTCCAGCCGCCGGTCTCGGCCGAGCCCGGCTTGCCGATGGACAGCGCACCCGCCGTATCGCGCCCGATCTCGGACAGGATGGCGACGGCGTCCTCGGGCGAGGTGCCGAGCATGCGTCCGACAGCGCTGAGCTGGGTCGATTCCGGCAGGAGGTTGGCCGCCCATGGCGCAAAGATGCTCGCGGGCGTGCGGGCCTGCGCCAGCGGCATCTTGAACGAGATCGGAAAGGCGCCGCGGGTGCCGAGCCACGTCCGGTCGTAGACGAAGCTCGGCCCGTCTGCAGTCGCATCGATGGCACCGACGGGGCGCGTCTCGTAGTAGATCTGCAGCTCAGCCACGGCCGCTCTCCGGCGGCGCGTCGAGGTCAGGCAGGAGCGGTTCTTCGCCCGCCGGCTGGGCCGTCATGAGATCGATGGGGCGCAGGCCGACGGCGGCGGCCACGAGCAGCGCCTTGCCGAGCTGGCAGCTCGGCTTGCCGGCCTCGAGCTCGATGATGATGCGCCGGCCGACGCCGGTGGTGAAGGCGATATCTTCCTGCCGCAGATGCAAGGCCTCGCGCCGCTGGCGAATGGCGGCACCGAAGTTGCGGGCAAGGGTCGCCGTCGTGTCGTGGGTATCCGGTGCGTCGGAAGG
>RXJK01000012.1:0-23172 GCA_003963125.1 Hyphomicrobiales bacterium | reverse complement strand
CACTCTCTCATCGATTCGGAAAGAGTTTAAGTACCCGATCGGTAACAAGCAAGCTGAAACTGCGGAAAAGATTCAGTCCGGGAACATCTATGGCGCCAGCCTCAGCCTTCCGAAGCTGCAACCATATGTGATTTGGGATTATTTAGTTCCCGATCGGGAATACAGCACGTACTTGACATCAGCACTTCAATTTCACGCAATGGCGTGCCCTGACAATCATTTCAAGGAATGGCTATGATTAAGCTTCTACTTACGGGAATGCTCCTTTTGTCTTTCGCTTCTCCCTCGCTGGCAGCGGCGCCCCAGCAGGGGACTAATATGTCGACGGTGAAGGACCACATCATCAAAGCGGCATGCCCCAAGGGCACTTCGTATGGCTATTGCGGCACGGGCCGCAACGGTAAGCCGCGCCGCGGGTGCTGCCCAGTTTGAAGCAAGTACGGGTGGTGTGCTTCGGCATGCCGCCCGTCACTTCGTACGGGGTTTCGATGATATGTTCCCGGTCGAGATCATTGCATCCAGAACGGCATGTGAGTTCCCGATCGGGCGCTTTTCGCCCGGCGACACCGAAAAGAGCGCGTTCGGTAACATCCGACTAGGTGAAGCCTACGCCTTCACCTGCTCGCCGAGGTAGTTCACGGCGGCTTGGACGCCGCCATGGCCGTGCGGAATGTGCAGAGCGTGCAGCGCAATCTCGATGCAGCCGAGCGCGCCGAGCAGCATCGGCGCGTTGACGTGGCCCATGTGGGCGATACGGAAGGCGCGGTTGTGGTAGTCGCCGAGGCCGACGCCGAGCGTCAAGCCGCACTTGTCCCGGCAGTAGGCATAGAGCGGCTCGAGCTCCAGCCCGTTGAGCAGGACGCAGGTGATGGAGTTGGAACGGGCGGCCGGCTCGAGGATCGAGAAACCCAGCGCACCCTTCTCCGCCCAGACCGCGACGGCGCGGCGCGTTGCTTCCGCCAATAGGGCGTGACGCCGGAACGCCCCCGGGAGGCCTTCCTCCAGCAGCATGTCGAGCGCCTTGCGCAGCGCGAACAGAAGCTGCTCGGGCGGCGTGCCGCAGTACTTCTGATAGTGGATCTCGCCCTCGCGGAAGGTCCAATCCCAGTAGAGGGTACGCAGGCCCGCAGACTTGTGCGCGTCACGCGCCTTGGCGTTGGCCGCCACGAAGGCGAGCCCCGGCGGCGTCATCAGGCCCTTCTGGGAGCCCGCCATGGCGACGTCGACACGCCAGGCCTCCATCTCGAAGGGCATGCAGCCGAGCGAGGCCACCGTGTCGACCATGAATAGCGCGGGATGACCGGCGGCATCGATGGCGCGGCGGATGGCGGGGATGTCGTTGACGACGCCCGAGGCCGTATCGATCTGGACGACGAGGATGGCCTTGATCTTGTGGCCCTTATCAGCGACGAGGCGCGCCTCGACCGCGGCCGGATCGACGGCGCGCTGCCAACTGCCCTTTAGCACCTCGACCTCGACGCCGAGCATGCGGCCCATCTCGCCCCAGCCGACGGCGAAGCGGCCACTTTCCAGCACGAGGACATGGTCGCCCTTGGACAGCACGTTGGTGAGCGCCGCTTCCCAGCCGCCGTGACCGTTGGCGGCGTAGATGTAGGTGTGGGCATTGGGCGCGGCGAACACGCGCTTCAGGTCGGCGAGGCAGGTCTCGGTGACGGCCAGCATGTCGCCCGAGTAGATGTCCACCGAATGGTGGTGCATGGCCTGCAGAACCTCGTCCGGCAGGTTGGTCGGGCCAGGAATAGCCAGCAGTTTCCGTCCGTTGGCGACGGTCATGGCGCTGCCTTTCGTTGCGTTCTGGGATCAGGCGGGAGGCCATCAAACCACTTCTCGGGCGCGTGGCACAAGTCGGAGATCACGCACGCGTCGCAGAGGGGCTTGCGGGCCTGGCAAATGTACCGGCCGTGCAGGATGAGCCAGTGGTGGGCGTGGCGCATGTACTCCGCCGGGATGATCTTCAGGAGGTCGAGCTCGACGTCGAGCGGGGTCTTGCCCTTGGAGAAGTCGAGCCGGTGGGCAAGGCGGAACACGTGGGTGTCCACGGCCAGAGTGTGCTCACCGAAGGCAATGTTGAGTACGACGTTGGCCGTCTTGCGTCCGACGCCCGGCAGGGTCTCCAGAGCTTCGCGGTCGCGGGGGACCTCGCCGCCGTGCTCGGCGACGAGCTTCTCCGACAGGGCGATGACGTTCTTGGCCTTGTTGCGGAAGAGGCCGATGGTCTTGATGTGATCGCGGACCTTGTCCTCCCCCAGCGCCAGCATTTTCTGGGGCGTGTCGGCGGCGGCGAACAGAGCACGCGTGGCCTTGTTGACGCCGGCGTCCGTCGCCTGCGCGGACAGCACCACGGCGACCAGAAGCGTGTACGGATTAACGTGCTCGAGCTCGCCCTTGGGCTCGGGATTGGCAGTCGCCAGCCTGTGGAAGATCTCGCCGACGCGGGCCGCCGCGGCAGGCTCCTTGAGGCGCGGGGACTTGGCGCTGCCGCCTGCCTTGGGCCGCGCCGGGGCTGGCTTCTTCGCGGCAATGGCCTTCTTGGCGGGGGGCTTGGCTTTGGGCTTGGGCGGCATGAGGCGTTGCGTCTTCCAGACCTTCTCGGATTGCGGTGATCCGACTGCCTGTCATATGAGTTTTACAGTGGCGACCCGATCCAGGCCCGTTTCGCGGGCGATGCTGGCCGGGCGCGCCGGCAACCGAAGTATCCAGCGCATGGATGACATAACTGCCCCCGGCGCCACGGCGCCAGCCTTTCGTGCCGTGCTCGAGCCGCACCGGTCGCTGAGCCCGCGCGGCTTCGCGCTCGTCATGGCGTTCGTTTCGGCCATCAGCTTCGTGGCGGGGCTGGTGTTCTACGCGATGGGCGCGTGGCCGGTGATGGGCTTCTTTGGCCTGGACGTCGCGATCATCTACGTCGCGTTCAAGCTCAACTACCGCTCGGGGCGGGCGCACGAGGTGATCGAGGTGACGCGCGAGACGCTGACCATCACGCATACGAAGCCCTCCGGCCGCAGCACCACCGCGTTCGCCTGCAACCCCTACTGGGCGCGCGTGGCCTTGCGGACTTGGCCCAACGGGCGTACGGACCTGCGCATCCTGTCGCACGGCAAGGCGCACAGCTTCGGCCAGTACCTGACGGACGACGAGAAGCGCGATTTCGCCCACGCCCTGCAAGAGGCCCTGCATGCGAACCGGACTGCCCGGGCCTGAAGCTTCCGCCACCTGATGCCGGACCTCCAAAAACGCGTGCTGATCGGCCGGATCGTCGGCGCGCACGGCATCCGCGGCGATGTGGTGATCCACTCGTTCGCCGCGGTGCCGGAAGACATCGGCGCCTACGGGCCCTTGTCGAGTGCCGACGGTTCGCGAAACTTCGTGCTGTCCCACATTCGGCCTGGTCCCAAAGGCGTCGTCGCGCGGGTCAAAGGCGTCGCCGACCGCAACAGCGCCGAAGCGCTGAAGGGCACGGAGCTGTTCGTTTCGCGAGCGAAGCTGCCCGAGCCGGAAGACGGGGAGTTTTACGTCAACGATCTGATCGGTATGACGGTCGTCGACAGCGAGGGGCACGATGTAGGCCGCGTGGTCGACGCGCCTGACTATGGCGCCGGTCCCCTGCTCGAAATCCGCAAGCACAACGCCACGCAGACCGAGCTCATTCCTTTCACCGATGCCTATGTCCCCGAGGTCGATCTGGAACGGCGGCGGGTGGTCGTGCGGCCGCTCCAGTACGCCGCCGACAATGATGATGCCCCAACCCCGGAATAGTTCTATTTTTCCGCATCTTGCTTCCTTCGGCTCAGCTTTTACTTGACACGGACTGTAGCGCTTCTGCCTATACCCAGGGCAAAGCCAAGCCGGCCTACAGACCGGCGCGCACGAGGGGATTTCATGGGCGAGCTGGAGAAGGGCCTGCAAGGCCTGCAGACGGGCGCGGACGTGCTGTTCGTCCTCATGGGCGCCATCCTCGTCTTCGCCATGCACGGCGGCTTCGCGTTCCTGGAAGCCGGCACCGTGCGGCACAAGAACCAGGTCAACGCGCTGTGCAAGATCCTGGTCGACTTCGCCATTTCGACGCTCGCCTACTTCTTCGTCGGCTACGCGGTGGCGTACGGCGTGAGCTTCCTCGCCAGCGCCGAAGAGATCAGCGGCGCCGGGCGCGGCTTCGATCCGCAGGGCTTCACCCTCGTCAAATTCTTCTTCCTTGCAACGTTCGCAGCGGCGGTGCCGGCCATCATCTCGGGCGGCATCGCGGAACGAGCGCGCTTTGCGCCGCAATGTCTCGCCACGGCGCTGATCGTGGGCCTCTTCTATCCCTTCTTCGAAGGCTTGGTTTGGAACAAGAACTACGGGATCCAGGAGGGCTTCTTCGGTACGATCCTCGGCGCTGAGTTCCACGATTTCGCGGGCTCGATCGTGGTGCATGCGGTCGGCGGCTGGATGGGCTTTGCCGCCGTGCGGCAGCTCGGCGCGCGTGCCGGCCGCTTCGACAAGGGCCGCTCGATCGGCGTGCCGCCGTCGTCGATCCCGTGGCTCGCAATGGGCTCGTGGATGCTGTGCGTGGGTTGGTTCGGCTTCAACGTGATGAGCGCGCAAACTCTCAAGAGCGTGACGGGGCTCGTGGCGCTGAACTCGCTGATGGCAATGTGCGGCGGCATCATTGCGGCGCTGATCGCCGGCGAGGGCGACCCGGGGTTCATCCACAACGGCGCACTCGCGGGCCTCGTGGCCGTTTGTGCCGGCTCCGACGTGATGCACCCGGTCGGCGCGCTGATCGTAGGTGGCATGGCAGGCGTGATCTTCGTCGTCATGTTCCAGGTGATGGCCGAGCGCTGGCAGATCGACGACGTGCTCGGCGTGTGGCCCTTGCACGGGCTGTGCGGGCTGTGGGGCGGGATCGCCTGCGGCATCTTCGGCTTGAAGACCTTTGGCGGCATGGGCGGCGTGAGCTTCCTGGCGCAGCTCTTCGGCAGCCTCGGTGGGGCGCTCTACGGCCTCATCGCGGGGGCCCTCGTGTACTGGGTTGTCGACACCGTCCTGGGCTTCCGCCTGTCGCCGGAGGACGAGCGGCGCGGGGCGGACCTCGCCATCCACAAGATCAGCGCCAATCCGGAAGACGACGTGCGCACCGGGCGAGTGTAACCGCGCCGGGCAGGAGTTCGCGCTTGAGAGCGCGCGCCAATCAGGCCATCACTCTGCGCAATTGCCCAACGGCGGGGAGGACCATCACTCCCTCTCCCCGCCTGCGGGGAGAGGGCCGGGGTGAGGGGCAGACACATGCTCCGACCTTGGTGAAGCTTCTGCCCCTCACCCTAACCCTCTCCCCACTCCGCTTCGCTGCATGGGGAGAGGGAACCTGGCGCAGGCGTGGAAGGGGCGAAGGATCAGCAAAAGGCACGCGGCATGAGCAGGTTCGCATCCGGGTTGGAAGCGCTGGCGACGGGGGCGATGATCTCGCCCTTCGTGCGGGCGCGGCGGTTGCTGGACGGCACTGTCCCCGGCAACGCGCGGCCGATCGAACTCACCATCGGCGATCCGCGCGAAGCGCCGCCCGAGTTCGTGCCCGAGAAGCTCGCGGAAGCGGCTGCGTCCAACGCCAGCTATCCGAAGATCCGCGGGTCGGACGAGCTCAAGGCTTCGATCGCGCGGTGGATCGAGCGGCGGTTTGCGCCGGAGGGCGGGGTCGATGCGGCGATCGAGATCCTGCCCTGCAACGGCTCGCGCGAAGGGCTGTTCTACGCGGCCCTGCCGGCCGTGGGACGCAAGCGGGTCAACGGCCGACCGGTGATGCTGATCGTCAACCCGTTCTATCAGACGTATCTCGGCGCGGCGCTGGCGACGCAGTGCGAGCCCGTGATGCTCAACGCCACCGCTGCGACCGGCCACCTGCCGGACCTCGATGCGCTCGCGCGCGAACCGGATCTCCTCGCGCGGACCGTCGGGCTCTACGTGTGCTCGCCGGCGAACCCGCAGGGCACGGTCGCCAGCCCGGCCTACATCGAGAAGGCGCTCGAACTGGCGCGGGCCTACGACTTCATCCTGTTCTTCGACGAGTGCTACTCGGAGATCTATACGCGCGAAGCGCCGGTGGGGGCGCTGCAGGTGGCGGCCCGCACGCGGGATCGCTACCGCAACCTCGTCGTCTTCAACTCGCTGTCGAAGCGCTCGAACCTGCCCGGACTGCGCTCGGGCTTCCTCGCCGGTGACGGCGTGTTCCTCGAAACGCTGGCCGAGATCCGCAACATGGTGGCCCCACAGATGCCGGGGCCTGTACAACACGCCTCGGCGGCCGTGTGGGACGACGACGCCCATACCGTGCGCATCCGGAAGGCCTACCAGGCCAAGTTCGACATCTGCGACCGCGTGCTCGGCAGCCGCTTCGGCTATGCCCGGCCGGCGGGCGGCTTCTTCCTCTGGCTCGACGTTTCGCATTTGGGGGGCGCCGAGGAGGCGACGTTAACCCTATGGAAACGCAGCGGTGTCAGGGTCATCCCGGGTGCCTACCTGGCCGAGGAGGACAGGGCGGGCGTGAACCCGGGCAGCAACTATGTCCGCGTCGCGCTGGTCCAGGATCCTGCCACCATCCAGGAAGCGCTCGAGCGTTTGGTTCAATTCGCGGCGTGAGTAACGCCTCAGGCGTATGGCGTATCAGGGCGGAACATCGGATCCGGCCGCGCGCTCCCTTGCGGAGTGGCTGCAGGCCAGCATGTGCAAGGTCTTCGGCCTTGCGCTGATGTGCGCCTGCGCGATCGTCGCCGCGAGCCTCGTCACCTGGTCCGTTTCCGATCCGAGCCTCGCGCACACCGCGAGCGGGGCAACGCGCAACCTGCTCGGCCCCGTCGGCGCCATCCTCTCCGACCTCTTGATGCAGATGCTCGGCCTCGGCGCGCCGCTGTTCCTGCTGCCGCCGACGTTCTGGGCGCTGGAAATGATCACCCGCGGCCGCCTCGACAAGGCACGGCCGAAGATCGCGATGGCGCCCGCTGCCGTAGCGCTTCTCTCCGGCGCGCTCTCCGCCATGCCGGTTTCCGCGACTTGGCCGATCAGCCACGGCATGGGCGGCTTCCTCGGCGACAAGGCGCTGAAGATCGCCACCCAAGTGCTGAGCGTCGTCAATCCCGCGACCGCACCTGCGGCCGCCGGCCTGTTCTTCTTCGCCGGCGGGCTCTTGCTGCTGATCAACAGCCTCGGGCTGACGCAGCAGGACATCCGCATGATCTTCGACGTCGACGTGCGCGCCAGCATCAACGCCGTCGGCCGCGCGCTCAAGGCGATGGGCGACTTTGTGCGCGCGCGTGGCGAACCGCTGCTCACCCCGCAGCCGGTGGCGGCTGGCCACTTCCATCCCGACTTCATGCCGGCGACACCGCGGCAGGAGCCGGCTTTCACCGCGGCCCCGTTGCGCCCCGAGCCGCAGGCCTTTGTGCACGCGCCGATGCCCAAGATCGTGATGCCGGCGCAATCCGCACCGGTCCGCGCGGCCGAGCGTGTCGAGCCGCATTTCGGCACCGATCGCCTCGCGGAACCGCACTTCGACCATACGACCGACCACGAAAGCGTCAGTATTGCGCGCCGCTTCGCGCCCGGCGGCATGGACATGGCCAATGGCGACCTGCCGCTGCCGGTCGTGGAACTCTTGCCCGAGACGATGGACCAGGCGGCGCCGCAGAGCGGTGCGCAGCCGCAGCGCGCCGTTGTCGCCGATCCCTATACACGACCGTCCGTGAACTTGCTGCGGCGTCCCGCCAACACGCTGCCGGGACCCGATCTTGCGCCTGCCGCGCTCGCCGAGCGCGCGCGCATGCTGGTCGAGGTGCTGTCCGATTTCGGCGTGCGCGGCGAGATCAAGGAGATCAACCCCGGCCCGGTGGTGACGCTGTTCGAGTTCGAGCCGGCGCGCGGCGTGAAGTCCTCGCGCGTGATCAATCTTGCCGAAGACATCGCGCGGGCGATGAGCGCGCAATCGGTGCGCGTCGCCGTGGTGCAGGGCCGCAATGCCATCGGCATCGAGATGCCGAACGCCAAGCGCGAGATGGTGGCGCTGCGCGAGCTGATCGAGACGGAAGCCTTCGCGACGACCGAAGCCGCGTTGCCGCTGGTGCTGGGCAAGACCATCTCGGGCACGCCCGTGTTCAGCGACCTCGCGCGCATGCCGCATCTGCTGGTCGCCGGCACCACGGGCTCGGGCAAATCGGTCGGCATCAACACGATGATCCTGTCGCTGCTCTACAAGCTCAGCCCCGAGCAGTGCCGCTTGATCATGATCGATCCCAAGATGCTGGAACTGTCGGTCTACAACGGCATCCCGCATCTCCTCTGCCCCGTCGTCACGGAGCCCCAGGCCGCGGTCAACGCGCTGAACTGGGTCGTGAACGAGATGGAGGATCGCTACAAGCGGATGGCCAAGCTCGCCGTGCGCAACATCGACGCCTTCAACGGGCGCATCAAGGACGATGCGCGGCAATTGCCCGAGGACACGGATCTCGTGCACATGCCCTATATCGTCGTCGTGATCGACGAGTTCGCGGACCTGATGATGGTCGCGGGCAAGGAAGTGGAGTTCGCGGTGCAGCGGCTCGCGCAGAAGGCGCGTGCGGCGGGCATCCATCTCATCATGGCGACGCAGCGTCCCTCGGTCGATGTCATCACCGGCACGATCAAGGCGAACTTCCCGACGCGCATCAGCTTCAAGGTGGCCTCGAAGTTCGACAGCCGCACGATCCTCAACGAGCAGGGCGCCGAGCACCTCCTCGGCCAGGGCGACATGCTGTTCTGGGGCGGCAACGGCCGCTCGCTGCGCGTGCACGGACCGTTCGTCTCGGACGACGAGGTGGAGACGATCTCGCGCTTCCTCGCCGCGCAACGGACGCCGGCCTACGTCATGGGCATCACCGATGCCCCGGACGACGACGGAGGCGACGGCCCGGAGGGTGCGCCGCCGCGGGGCGAAGGCAACGAGGATCTCTACACGCAGGCCGTGCGCCTCGTGCTGGAGGACGGCAAGGCCTCGACGAGCTACATCCAGCGGCGGCTTGGCATCGGCTACAACCGCGCCGCGGACCTGATCGAGCGCATGGAAGACGAGGGGCTGATCGGCCCGCCGGGGCCGCAGGGCCGCCGCCCGATCCTGCGTGACGGCCACTGATCCTTTCGCCACACCGGCTCGGATAGGGGTGGCGGCGGCCGATCGCCGCCACTTTCTCGCTTTCTATTAGAGTGTTGTTTCCGTTAGCTGCGACTGCGTAGCAGTTCAGATTCGGCCGGGGACGGGCCGGTGTGAGCGCTTGCGAGCACACGGGATGCCACTACAATGTACATATTCTCGTCCCATTGTAGGGGCATGAGTCGCAGCCGGGGTTAGAGCACCGGTTCATCCAGACATCGCGTGATTGGGGGTCCCTTCATGAAGCTTCGTTTGACGGCGCTTGCGGCGCTCGTCGCTATCATTGGCGCGGGTGCAGTGCCGCTATCGGGCTCCTGGGCGCAGGATGGGAAGAAGGCCGGCGCGAACCCGGTCGGCATCGGCTCCAACTGGAGCAACAGCGTCACCAAGGACGGTGAGGGCGGCATCCAGCTCGACAAGAAGCAGAGCGAGCTGGTGCAGAAGATCAACGTCTACTTCCGCGACCTGCCGGACCTCAAAGGCACGTTCGTGCAAACGACGGCCGACAACAAGCGCTCGAAAGGCAAGTTCTACGTGAAGCGCCCCGGCCGCTTCCGCTTCGACTACGCGGCGCCGAGCAAGCTCGTCATCATCTCGGACGGCGACTACCTGCGGGTGCAGGACTTCGACATCAACAGCGAAGACCAGTACAGCATCGACCAGACGCCGTTCCGCGTGCTGCTGCGCAAGGACGTGGACCTGCTGCGCGACGCCCGCATCCTCGAATTGCAGGAGGTCGACGACGTCGTGATCGTCGCGCTGCAGGACAAGAATCCCGACACGGTCGGTCGCATCAAGCTGTTCCTGGCCAAGAAGCCCAACCTGGAATTGCGCGAGTGGGTGACGACGGACGCGCAGGGCCTCGACACGCGGGTGGAATTGCAGGACCTCGCCAAGACCGAGGATCTCGATCCGGGGCTTTTCAAACCCATGCCCATCGGGCTAAAGAAGAGCCAGTGAACTTCTGAACTTGGTGCCCGTTGCGAACCTCGGGCACTAACCCCCTGATTAAGCGGCGAATCAGGGTCAAAACGAAACATAAGATGTCAATACCTGGAGCGTAGCCGCGTCCGCAATAAACTGTAACATTTTCGTGAACGGCCCCTTTTACCGTTGTATTGGGGCCGCGGGTGACTATTTGTGAAGCGAGGGCGGCGTCAGACTCCATCGGCAGTGCCCCCCGTCTAGCCGAAGACACGCCCCGGGTACCGGCTTCCCTCCCGGTACCATGCGCTTGACGCGCTATTGCGCCCAGCTCCTCCCCCGGAGCTGGGCGCTCTCATTTCCGGACCTGCGTTACGGATGCGCGCGCTCAGAAGCGCGCGCTCATTTGCGCCTCGGCAGCCGCTGCTTGCGGCGGCGGCCCGCCCCAGGAGTTCGCGAGTGTCGTGTCGATGCGGCGGAGTTCCTCGGCCGTGCGCATGAGCCGGCGCGTCATCTGCTCGTGCAGGCCATCGGCGACGGTCGGGTCTTCCAGCATCTGCTGCACGAGGGCGCTGCGGTTCACCTTCAGGCACAGCACGCGATCGCGCGCCACCACCGTCGACCGGTATTCGTGGTCGATGATCATGGCCATCTCACCGATGATCGAGCCTTCCTCGATGGGCTCCCGATCTCCCGGCGCATTGCCATCCAGGCACTCGGCCTGGCCCGAGACGATGATGTACGCGCCGTCGGCGACGGCACCGCGCTGGGTGATCGTGTCACCGGCGCGAAAACGCAGCTTTTCCGCCCGGTGGGCGATTTCCTCGAGCTGCTGAGGCGACAGGCTGGCGAACAAGGCCACGCGCTGCAAAGGCGAGACGATACGGTCTGACATGGACAGCACCCACATGAGCTACATCGATGCGGGCGAGCCTCCGGCGATTCGGGGAAAAGGGTCCAGTGCGGGTGGATCGCAGCCCACGGCAATCGCGTCCGGCAGGGCCTAAGCTGTTCGGGCCGTTGGCGAAAGGCGGGACGTGAATAGCGTGCACGGGCTGGGACAACCCGTGCACGACCGGTCTCGCGCAATTCCTCAGGGTACGAGCTTGTAGCCGCCCGTCTCCGTCACCAGCAGTTCGGCGTTGGAAGGATCCTTCTCGATCTTCTGCCGCAGCCGATAGATGTGCGTTTCGAGCGTGTGCGTCGTCACGCCGGAATTATAGCCCCACACTTCCTGCAGCAGCACGTCGCGCGTCACGACCTTCTCGCCGGCGCGGTAGAGGTACTTGAGGATTGAGGTTTCCTTCTCCGTCAGCCGGATCTTGCTGCCCTTCTCGTCGACGAGAAGCTTCGATGCGGGCTTGAAGGAATAGTGGCCGATGGTGAAGACCGCATCCTCGCTCTGCTCGTGCTGGCGCAGCTGCGCGCGAATTCGGGCAAGCAGTACCGCGAATTTGAAGGGCTTGGTGACGTAATCGTTGGCGCCCGAGTCGAGCCCGAGGATCATGTCCGCGTCGCTGTCGTTGCCCGTCAGCATGACGATCGGGCTCTTGAAGCCGCTCTTGCGCAGCAGCTTGCAGGCCTCGCGGCCGTCCATGTCGGGCAGGCCCACGTCGAGCAGAACGAGGTCGAGATGATCGGCCTTCGCCACGTCGATGCCCTTGGACGCCGTCGCCGCCGTCACGACCTCGAATTCGTCATGCAGCGCGAGCTGGTCCTTCAGGGACTCACGCAGGTCCTCGTCGTCGTCGACGATGAGAATCTTGCGAGCCGTACTCATGCAGATTGCCCCCAAATCGGGTGTTGCGAATAACTCACAGTCTAAAGCAGGTCACGCCCGGATGGAATCACCTTGCGGGCGTGCAAGCCAAGCCACAAGTTCAGGAAGTACGTGATCAATTTGTCGGGAATTACACCAAGCATGCCGGGGACGTCGTGAACGGCTTGCAAAACCGGACGGCGGCCGGGCAGGAGCTGCGGGTGCTGGCGCTTTCCCGGCGCGCGCAACGGGGCTTTCTGACGTGCGGACCCTTGCGGCTGCCTTGCGCGATCGGTCGGGGCGGGGTGCGCTCCCTGAAGAGGGAGGGTGACGGGGCCTCACCGCAGGGCACGTGGGCCCTCCGGTGCGTGCGCTATCGCGCCGACCGTATTTCGCATCCCGTGTCGGGCCTGCCGACGCGTTCGATGCGGCCGCAGGACGGGTGGTGCGATGCGCCCGCCGACGGCAACTACAATCGCCCCGTCCGGCATCCGTATCCGGCCAGCGCCGAACGCCTATGGCGGGACGACGGGCTGTACGACGTCGTGGTCGTGCTCGGCTACAACGACCAGCCGCGGGTGCGCGGGCGCGGCAGCGCGATCTTCATGCACGTCGCGCGGCCGGGTTTCTCGCCGACCGAGGGCTGCATCGCGCTCCGCCTGACCGGTCTTCTCAAAGTGCTGCGGACGTTGCGGCGCGGATCGCGCGTGCGCATCGGCTGAGACGCAAAAAAGGCGCCCGGAGCTTTCGCTTCGGACGCCAGGAGCACGACCGGGGATGGCGCGCTCAGTTCGCGTCGGACCCGATGGAGCGCGGACCCGACGCGCAGAACTCAGTAGTTGTAAGCCCGCTCGCCGTGGTCAACGAGGTCGAGGCCTTCGCGCTCCTGATCGATGCCCGGACGCAGCCCGACGATGAGCTTCACGAGCACGAACAGGATGAAGGAGATGATGCCGGACCAGAGCAGGGTGAGCACCACCGCGTAGGCCTGGTTGACGAACTGCGAGGCGATGCTGTACGCGCCGACCTTGCCGGTGGCGTAGTCGAAGATGCCGGTGCCGCCGAGCGCAGGAGCCGCGACGATCGCCGTGCCGAGCGCGCCGGTGATGCCGCCAACGCAGTGCACGCCGAACACGTCGAGCGCGTCGTCGTAGCCGAACATGTTCTTCACCTTGTCGACGAAGAACAGGCAGACGAAGCCGGCAACGATGCCGAGTACGACGGCACCCATCGGGCCCGCGTAACCGGAGGCCGGCGTCACCGCGACGAGGCCCGCGACCGCGCCCGAGGCGCCGCCGAGCAAACTCGGCTTACCCTTCAGCATGAACTCGGCCAGCAGCCAGGCGAGCGCCGCAGCGGCGGTCGCAACGAACGTGTTGACCATCGCGAGGGCGGCGGTGCCGCCGGCTTCGAGTGCCGAACCAGCGTTGAAGCCGAACCAGCCGAACCAGAGCAGGCCCGTGCCGATCAAGCACATGGTGAGCGAGTGTGGGGCCATGGTCTCGCGGCCGTAGCCGACGCGCTTTCCGAGAACGAGACAGCCGACGAGACCCGCGATGCCGGCATTGATGTGCACTACGGTGCCGCCGGCGAAGTCGATCGCGCCCCACTGGAAGATGAGACCGGCGTTGGCGGCGACCTTGTCGACTTCGACCTGGGCTGCAGCCTTCGCGCCCTCAGCAGCAGCGGCCAGCGCCTTCGCGGCGCCGACAGTCGCGGCCGGGCCGGCCCAGTACCAGACCATGTGCGCGATGGGGAAGTAGACCAGCGTCACCCACAGCGGAATGAAGAGGGCGATGGCGCCGAACTTCATGCGCTCGGCCAGTGCGCCGACGATCAGCGCCGGCGTGATGGCGGCGAAGGTCATCTGGAAGGCGATGTAGACGAGCTCGGGGATGACTACGCCGTCGGAGAAAGTTTCCACCGTCGAGTCGATCGTCACGCCCGACAGGAAGGCCTTGGAGAGGCCGCCGACGAAGCCGTTGAAGGCGCCGCCCTCGGAGAAGGCCAGGCTGTAGCCGTAGACCACCCAGATCACGCAGACGATGGCGACCGTGTAGAACACCTGCATCAGCATGGAGAGCATGTTCTTGGTGCGCACGAGGCCGCCATAGAACAACGCGAGGCCCGGAACCGTCATCACCAGCACGAGGGCCGAGGCGGTGAGCATCCACGCCGTGTCGCCCTTGTTCGGGGTCGGGGCGTCGGCCGCGAAGGCCGTGGCAGTCGCCAGCAGGGAAAGCGACGCGGCGATCGCCATGACGGCAAACCGGCGCGAGGTACTGTCAGTCATACGTAAGCCTCCGGGTAGTCTGATGCGGCGTGTTGTTGTCGGGTTTCGGTTCAAAGTGCGCTGTCGTCGC
This sequence comes from Hyphomicrobiales bacterium, assembly GCA_003963125.1. Taxonomy (GTDB): domain Bacteria; phylum Pseudomonadota; class Alphaproteobacteria; order Rhizobiales; family Hyphomicrobiaceae; genus AWTP1-13. The sequence continues at coordinate 8,954 of RXJK01000012.1, read as the reverse complement.
TCTCGCCGGTGCGCACGCGGATGGCATGCTCGACCGGGGACACGAAGATCTTGCCGTCGCCGATCTGACCCGTGCGGGCCGTGCGCACGATGGCCTCGACGACTTTGTCCGCCGCACTCGAAGGCACAACGACTTCAATCTTGATCTTGGGCAGGAAATTCACGGCGTACTCGGCGCCGCGATAGATCTCCGTGTGGCCCTTCTGGCGGCCGTAACCCTTCACTTCGGTCACGGTCAGACCCTGAATCCCGAAGTCCGTCAGCGCGGAGCGCACGTCCTCGAGCTTGAACGGCTTGATGATGGCCGTCACGAGCTTCATTTGTGTTTCCCCTCAATTGGGCCGCCGTGCCGGTCCGGCTCAAGTTTCCCGGCGCCAATGAGACCGGGGCAGCTCGACCGTGACGTGCCTGGGAGCAGTGCCGACACGATGTTTATCAAGATGCATGCCAGTCCTACAAATCGCCGGTAGCGCCTTGAATCCGCCGCAAGAACGCAGCCCGCGGCCTACCCCATAGTCAGTAAAATGCGTACCGTTTAGGCAAAACTCTGGACTTGCACAATTTATGGGCTATTCGGATGCCTTCATTTCGCGCATCAGGCCTTCCTGGCACACGGAGGCGACCAGGACGCCCTCGCGCGTGAAAATGCTGCCGCGGCAGAAGCCGCGCGCACCGTGGCTCGACGGGCTGTCCTGGGCGTACAGCAGCCACTCGTCGGCCCGGAAGGGGCGGTGGAACCACAGCGCGTGATCGAGGCTCGCGAGCTGAATGTCCTTGTCGAACATGAGCTTGCCGTGGGCGATCAGGGCCGTGTCGAGCAGCGAGAAGTCAGACGCGTAGGCCAGTACGCACTGGTGCAGCGGGAAGGCGTCGGGCAGCTTTCCGCTCGCACGCATCCAGATGTACTGCTCGGGCGGGCGCTTATCGCGCGACACGTAACGCGACAGGTCCGTCGGGCGCATCTCGATGGGGCGCTCGCGCTCCCAGTAGGAGCGGATGTTGTCAGGCACGTGGGGGAGAAGCTTGGCCTTGAGCTGGGCTTCGTTGGGAAGCTCCTCCGGCATGGGCACCTTCGGCATCTCGGCCTGGTAGTCGAGCCCCGGCTCCTCCACGTGAAACGATACGCTCATGGCGAACATGGGCCGGCCGTGCTGGATGCCGGTGACGCGCCGGGTGGTGAAGCTGCGGCCGTCGCGCACGCGCTCGACCTGGTAGATGATCGGCACCTTGGGATCGCCACCGAGCAGGAAATAGCCGTGCAGCGAGTGGGCGACGCGCTCGGCGTCGACGGTGCGCACGGCCGCGACGAGGGCCTGGCCCAGCACCTGCCCGCCGAAGACCCGCTGCCAGCCCTGCTGGGGGCTGCGGCCGCGGAACAGGTTCACCTCGAGCTGCTCCAGGTCCAGAATGGACAACAGGTTGCCGAGGGCGACGGAATCGCCGTTCTCGGCGGGTGTCGCGGCGGCGTCCTTGGTCTTGTGCGAGGGCTTGCTGCGCGGCTCGGATGGCTTCGACGGCATCGGTGATCCTCGGGTGCGCTGCGGAGCGCCCACAGGACGGCCGAAGGTGGGGCGTGTCAAGGCGCCGACCGGATGGAATGACGAATGGTGAGGGCAGCCATGGCGCAGCGGCAAGCCGACATTCTGATCGCGGGCGGTGGCAGCATCGGCCTGTCGCTGGCTGCCGCGTTCGCGGATGCGCTGGGGCCCGACGCGCGCATCGTCATCGTCGACAAAGAGAGTGCGCAGCCGGCGCAGGGCGATGACCCGCGCGCCTATGCCATTGCGGCGGCGAGCCAGCGGCTGGTTGCGTCGCTCGAGGCCTGGGACGACGTAGCGGCGCATGCGGAGCCGGTGACCAGCATCGACATCTCGGATTCGAGCCTCGGCGACGCGTTCCGGCCAAGGCTTCTCGGCTACGACAACCGCGTCGACGACGAGGTTGCGACGTATATCGTCAGCGAGCAGGCCCTGCGCGGGGCGCTGCTGCGCGCGGTGGCCAAGCGGCCCGGCATCACACTGGCCGCCGGATCGAGGATCGCGCGCGTCGTCCTCGAAAGCGGCCGCGCGGCGCTCGAACTGGAGACGGGAGAAGTTTTCGTCGCGCCGTTGCTGGTCGCCGCCGACGGACGCGGTTCGATGGTGCGCAAGGCCGCGGGGATCAAGACCATCGACTGGGACTATGGGCAAACGGGCATCGTCACGACGGTGGGGCTCGTCAAACCGCATGGCGGCTGCGCCGTGCAGCATTTCCTGCCCGCGGGCCCCTTCGCGATCCTGCCGTTGCCGGGCAACCGCGCGTGCATCACGTGGTCGGAGACGACGGCGCGGGCGCGCGAGATCCTGGCGATGGACGAGGCCGGTTTCCGGCGCGAACTTGAAGCGCGCTTCAGCGCGCGGCTGGGTGACATCGACAGCATCGGCGCGCGCGCCTCGTGGCCGCTCAAGATGCATCTGGCGCGCAGCTTCGTCGCGCATCGGGTCGCGCTCGCCGGCGACGCGGCGCACGGCGTGCACCCGCTGGCTGGCCAGGGGCTCAACCTCGGCCTGCGCGATGTCGCGGCGCTGGTCGAGGTGATCGCGGATGCGGCGCGACTCGGCCTCGACATCGGGGACATCTCGACGCTCGAGCGCTACGAGCGCTGGCGGCGCACGGACAGCGTGATGTCGGCCTTTGCCTTCGACGCCTTGAACCGGCTGTTCTCGAACGACTCCACCGTCCTGCGCACCATTCGCAATGCCGGCCTCGGCGTCGTCGATCGCATGCCGCAGCTCAAGGACATCCTCGTCAAAGAGGCCGCCGGGCTCACCGGCGACGTGCCGCGGCTGCTGCGCGGGCTGCCGGTCTGAAAGGATCGCGAAAGCGTGCGCAGGCGTGTTTTGTCCGCGTGCTGATACCTATGCGATAACCTCTGCCCGACCGGTGCCAGCAAGGGCCGCGCCATGAGCCACCAGTATCACGACATCGCCTTCACACCGGCCGTCAAGGCGCTGCAGGAAGAGCTCGGCAGCCGCGACCGCTATGCGCCCGCCGAAGCCGAACCCGATCGCAACGGTTTGCTCGGGCCGGACGAAGCCGCCTTCATCACCACGCGCGACAGCTTCTATCTCGCCACAGTGAGCGAGACGGGCTGGCCCTACATGCAGCATCGCGGGGGACCGGCAGGGTTCCTGAAGGTTCTCGACCAGCGCACCATCGGCTTCGCGGACTACGCGGGAAACCGGCAGTACATCAGCACGGCCAACATCGGCGGCAACAACAAGGTTTCGCTGTTCCTGATGGACTATCCGATGCGGGCGCGGCTCAAGATCATGGGGCATGCGCGCATCATCGCGCGCTCGCAGACCGCTGTGATCGAAGCGCTGGCCGTGCCCGGCTATCGCGCACGCATCGAGCGCGGCATCCTGATCGAGATCGCCGGGTTCGACTGGAACTGCTCGCAGCACATCACGCCGCGCTTCACGGTCGCCGAGATCGAGGCGATCACTGCGCAGGCAGAAAAGCCGGAGTGAGCGGCAGGCTTGCGTTCCCGGCCGAGCGCAGCGAGAGCCGGGATCTTTACCGGCTCGGATGGGCTTAACGGGGAAAGATCCCGGATAGCCGTGCTGCGCACGACTTCCGGGAAGGCAAAAAGGGCATGCACGAGCCGACGCGGTGTCGTTGGGCTCAGAACTTGGCGCCGCGGTTGTAGCTTTCGACGAGCTGGTTGTAGTCGCGCGTGAGGCGTGCGGGTGAGCCCTCGATCATCCAGGCGCCGCCCGAACCCATCATCATCTTCTCGCCCTGGCTGTAGGGGACCTTGTCGCGCAGCCGGCGCATGAGCTGTTTCGCCGTGACGAGATAGGCCTTCGAGGCGCTGACGAAGCTCGATCCGATCTGGCCCCCCTTGCCCGCGAATTCCTCGGACGCCTTGACGATGGTCTCGTACTCCGCGATCAGATCGATGAGCTTGGGCACTTCAGGCGCGCTCGTGTTGCCCGCGTTCTGCACGCGCTTAGCCCGCATCATCAGCGCCTCGACATGGTAGCGCGCACTGCGGCCTTCGCTCTTCTCGATCTCCGCCAGCCGCTCGACGGCCTGGCGGTCCTGCAGGACGTCGAGATCGACGCGGAGACGGTGGTCGGCCGCCTCGAAGGCCTTCCAGGCCGCGACGAGGCGCGGATGCAGCGCGCGCCCCTTCGCCATCTTGTCGTCCTTGTAATTCTCCTGCGTGTAGTACTCGTCCGTTTCCTTCAGCAGCGGCTCGAGTGCCGTAATCGCCGTGACGAATGTTGCCGCCGCGGCCTCGAGATCGGGTTCGTGCGGCTCCAGCGCGTTCGCTTGCTCGACCGTTCGCTTGCACTCCGCTGTGTCGTAGACCGTGTAGGTGCCGTAGATCACGCGCTCCTTGCCCGTCGGCGGTCCGTTGCCGGTGACCCAGCTGAAATAGCGCGACTTCGATTCATGCGCGCGCCCGGACAGGCGATTGATGCAGCCGACGGCGGCATTCATCTTTTGCGTGAGCGCCGAGGGCTGGGCGTGGGACGTGGTGCTGCCGAGCGAAAGGTAAAGGCAGGCGGCGAGCAATAACGAATAAAATCCAATGCGCATCACGATGATCCCCTCGCAGACCCCAAAGATCCACGCCAATTCGGAGGAGTCTATCGCTGGACGCCCGGAGCCGAAAGACCCGGGCGCACCGCTTGGTTATCGGAAAGCTGACGCGCGCTGCGTCAGCGGACGCGGCGCGGGTTCATGTAGAGATCGGCTTCCTGCTTCTCGATCTTGGGGATCAGCTTGCCGGAGCGCACGTCCTTGTAGATGCGCCGGAGGTGCCGGCGCGCGGGGCGGTTGAAGGCCAGCATGGCGCAGAACAGCTTCAGCACCATCATCAGGCGCGGGTCGGCGTGCTCCTTCCGGACACGGACTTTCCAGCGGCCTTTGATCGTGAAGATGGCGCCGTCAAGATAGCCGACCGGTTTGCCCTGCTCGTCGTAGAGCGTGTAGTCGCCGCCGATGTCGATGAAGTCCTGGCGGAGGCGATAGAAGGTGGGACGGCCGCCTTCGAGCAGGAAGAACGAGAAGTCCTCCGGCATGAACGGCCACTTGTGAGCGGACCGTTCCAGATAGACCATGTTTTCGTGGTCGCCTGTGTTGACCGAAAACGCCGTCACCGGCATGCCGTGCGCGCCGTTCGTCAGCTGAAGGCTGCGGCCGACCATCAGGTCCATCGTCGCACGCCAGTTCAGGCTGTCCGTGAACAGCTTGAAAACCAGGCGCTTGTCCATGCCCGTGTTGGCTTTCCAGAGGTCCTCGCGATAGCCGAGGAGGCCCGTGCGCATGCCGCCCTCGATGATCTCGGCGATGACATCCATGTCGGACGAGAACTGGCGCGACTTCGCGCGGTTGCGGCTCTTCTTGTAGAGGCCGAACTCGACCGAGTTGAAGTTCGTGACCCAGAACTGGACCTTGAATTCCTCCCAGCCGGGGTTCTTCTTCTCGGGTTTGGCGGGCTTTTTCGACTGCGCCTTCTTGGCGTCGGCCGCCTTCACCTTGTCGAGGTTGAGCTTCTCCTGGTCGGCCTTCTCGAGGATCTCGGCGCGAGCCTCGCGGGCGGCTTCCGCGGCGGCGGCGTTGGCCTCGGCATCGATGGTCCTGCTTCCGTCAGCCATTGCGCGTGTCTCCTCATGGCGTCATGAGACCGGGCACGCGGGGACAAAGCGCCGAATCATTTCGGGACGTTAGCACCGGGGCCTGGGCCATCCAGTGGCGGGCCTGCAGTTGTGCGCAGGAATCGCCCGGCCCTGTCAGCCGCGGTGGCCAAAGATCTGGCTGCCGACACGGACGTACGTCGCGCCGAGGGCGATGGCCGTCTCGAAGTCGGCGCTCATGCCCATGGAGAGTTCGGGGAGATCGAATTCGCGTGCGAGCTTGGCGAGGAAGGCGAAGTGCAGCGCCGCCTCGTCGTCGACGGGGGGAATGCACATCAGGCCGCAGACGGGCAGTTTCAGTTGCTCGCGACAGAGCCGGACCAGCGCCTCGGCCTCCTTCGGCAACACGCCGGCCTTTTGAGGTTCCTCACCCGTGTTGACCTGGATGAATAGCTTCATCGCCTTGTTTTGGCGCGCCATTTCGCCAGCGATGGCCTCGGCGATCTTGGGCCGGTCGATGGCGTGGAAGGCGTCGAAGAGCGCCACGGCCTCGCGTGCCTTGTTGGATTGCAGCGGCCCGATCAGGTGCAGCTCGAGGTCGGGAAAGCGCTCGCGCAGGGCCGGCCACTTGCCGTGCGCCTCCTGTACCCGGTTCTCGCCGAACACGTGCTGCCCGGCTTCGAGCACGGGGAGGATCTCCTCCGCGCCGAAGGTCTTGCTGACGGCGACGAGGTGCACGGACGCCGGTTCGCGCCGCGCCTCGCGGGCGGCGGCGGCGATGCGCGCTTGAACTTCAGCAAGACGATCGGGGGCGGTGCTCATCGTGGGCAATCTCCTCGCCGCGCATATAAGTGCGATCGATGCTCTTCCACCAGCCGTTCGTGAACGCTTAGGTTTTGACCGGCTTGCTTGACCGCGAGGGCCGGCATCGTCCATCAACGGCGCACGAAAACGCGGCATCCCCAAGAGCAAGACCACAATGGCATCCGAACGCTACAACGCGCCTGTGCGCGAGAAGCATTGGCAGAAGGTGTGGGAGGACAAGGGCACCTTCCTGACCCGCGAGGATGACAGCCGGCCGAAGCGGTACCAGCTCGAGATGTTCCCCTATCCCTCTGGCCGCGTGCATATGGGGCACGTCCGCAACTACACGTTGGGCGACGTGATGGCGCGCTACATGCGCGCGAAGGGCTTCAACGTGCTGCATCCGATGGGCTGGGATGCCTTTGGTTTGCCCGCCGAGAATGCTGCCATGGAGCGCAAGGTCCACCCCGCCAAGTGGACCTACGAGAACATCGCGACCATGAAGGGCCAGCTCAAGCAGATGGGGCTGTCCATCGACTGGAGCCGCGAGTTCGCGACGTGCGATCCCTCCTACTACGTGCAGCAGCAGCGGCTGTTCATCGATTTCTTCAAGGCGGGGCTCGCCTACCGCCGTACTGCAAAAGTGAACTGGGACCCGGTCGAGAACACCGTGCTCGCCAACGAGCAGGTGATCGACGGCCGTGGCTGGCGTTCCGGCGCCGTCGTGGAGCAGCGCGATCTCACGCAATGGTTCTTCAAGATCACGGCCTACGCGGACGAGCTGCTCGAAGCGCTCGATGGCTTCGCCGGCCGCTGGCCCGACTTCGTGTGCACATCGCAGCGCAACTGGATCGGGCGCTCGACAGGCCAGCTCGTCACCTTCGCACTGCAGGGCAAGCTGCCAAAGAACCTCTCGACCCTCGAGATCTTCACGACGCGGCCGGACACGCTGTTCGGCGCCTCGTTCATGGCGATCTCGCCGGAGCATCCGCTGGCGCAGCACCTCGCGCAGCACAATGCCGGGCTCACCGACTTCATCGACGAGTGCCGCAAGATCGGCACGACCGAGGAAGCGCTGGCGCGCGCGGAAAAGAAGGGCTTCGACACGGGCATCGTCGCGGAACATCCCTTGAAGCCCGGCGAGACGCTGCCCGTATTCGTCGCCAACTTCATCCTGATGGACTACGGCACGGGCGCGATCTTCGGCTGCCCGGGCCACGACCAGCGCGACCACGATTTCGCGCGGAAATACGGGCGTCCCATCGTTCCGGTGGTGCTGCCGCCCGGTGCCGACGCCGCGACGTTCAGCGTGGAGGACGAGCCCTATATCGGCGATGGCACGCTCTTCAATTCGCAGTGGCTCGACGGGCTTTCGGTCGAAGCGGCGAAGGACAAAGTCGCAGAATGGCTGAAGGCGCGCGGCCTCGGCGAGCGCAAGGTCAACTACCGCCTGCGCGACTGGCTGATTTCGCGCCAGCGCTACTGGGGCTGCCCGATCCCCGTGATCCACTGCGCGCGGTGCGGGATCGTGCCCGTGCCGGACGTGGACCTGCCGGTGAAGCTGCCGGAGGACGCCACGTTCGACCGACCCGGCAATCCGCTCGACCATCACCCCACGTGGAAGCACGTGACGTGTCCGACGTGCGGCGGCAAGGCCCAGCGCGAGACGGACACGATGGATACGTTCGTCGACAGCTCCTGGTATCAGTTCCGCTACTGCGATCCGACGGCGGCGACCCCGACCAACAAGGAGCGCATCGCGCGCTGGATGCCGGTCGACCAGTACATCGGCGGCAAGGAGCACGCGGTGCTGCATCTTCTCTACGCGCGCTTCTTCTCGCGCGGCATGCAGGCGACGGGGCACTGGGACAGCAACATCGGCGAGCCCTTCACCAGCGTGTTCACGCAGGGCATCGTGGTGCACGAGACCTATCGGGCGGAGACCGGCGAATGGCTGATGCCGTCCGAGATCCGCATCGAGGGCGAAGGGGCGGCGCGGACGGCGACGCATCTTGGCACGGGGCGCCCCGTCACCATCGGCGCCATCGAGAAGATGTCGAAGTCGCGCAAGAACGTCGTCGACCCGGACGACATCATCGCGCACTACGGGGCGGACACGGCCCGCCTGTTCATCGTCTCGGACAGCCCGCCCGACCGCGACATCATCTGGACCGAAGGCGGCGTATCGGGCGCGGGCCGCCAGGTGCAGCGCATCTCGCGCATCATCGACGAGGTGGTGGAGAAGGCGCCCAAGCCGCTCGCGAAGCCCGCGGACTTCGGCCCGGAGGCCATGGAGCTGCGCAAAGCCGCCCACAAGGCGCTCGCCGCCGTGGGCCAGAACATCGAGGGGCTGCGCTACAATGTGGCCGTCGCGCAGATCTATGAATTTCTGAACACGTTGCAGTCTCTCCTGGGGAAATCCGGCCAAGGCCTTGATTTTGCCATCCGGGAGGCGGGAGAGTTGCTGGTACAGATGGTGGGACCCATGCTGCCACACCTGGGGGAGGATTGCTGGGCGCGG
>RXJK01000252.1 GCA_003963125.1 Hyphomicrobiales bacterium | reverse complement strand
CGGGATCGGGCGGAGCAAGGCTAGCTCGCATCCATCAGTTCGTCCGCCAGTTTCTCCGCGCGACGCTCTCGCTCGCGCAATGCCAGGAACTGGCGGGCAATCTGGTCGATCTCCCCGTCCGAGCAGCGCTCGAGATTGATCAGCCGATTGCGCGCGCGATCATGACTGCGCAGGACCTCGTCCATCTTCAGGTGAAGGGCCCGCGCATCGCGGTTCTGCGTGTGCTGCACGAGGAACACCATCAGGAAGGTGACGATGGTGGTGCCCGTGTTGATCAACAGCTGCCACGTGTCGGAAAAGTGGAACAGCGGGCCGCAGGCGAGCCACACCGCGATGACCGCGCACGCCGTCATGAATGCGCCCGGCGTGCCGAGTGCACATGACGTGCGCCGCGCGATCTCCGAGAAGGACCAGCGGCGGCGTTCGGGGCTCTTCATGCTTCGCCTCCAGCATCAGCCGGGCTGTCGGGCCTCGGCAAGGCATACGTCTGGAAACGCACGAAGGCCCGATCTGGTGCCAACGGCGCCGTCTGCCCAACTCGAATTGCCTTACCGGGATAGCAGCGGGGCCAGCTCTTCCGAGAACTTGCGCAGGAAGAGGTTCTGGTCCGGCCCGATCTGCACCAGGATCAGGTTCGTGAAGCCGGCGTCGATGTATTTACGGATGGCATCGGCGTGCATCTGCGCGGACGGCCCGCACGTGATCTTCTCGCCGACCTGCTCCGGCGTGATGTGGGCGCTCGCCGCGGCAAAACCCTTGGTATCGGGAAGCTCGGCCTGCACCGGCCATCCCGTCAGCGACCAGCGGAAGTACTTGTGCGCCGTTTGCCGCGCCGCGTCATCGCTTTCGGCAAAGCACATGGCGACTTCGGCGAAACACATGTCCTTCTGGCCGCCGGCCGCGAGATAGGCCTCGACCAGATCTTTGCGCGGCTCCGTCGCGATCATGCCGTCGCCGAGTTCGCCGGCAAGGCGCGCCGCTACGGGCCCGCCGGCGGCGAGGATGACCGGCGGCTTCTTGTCCGGCACGTCGAACAGCCGCGCCTTGTCGACGCGGAAATGCCGGCCCGCCGTCGTCGTGGTCTCGCCCGCAAGAAGGCTCTGGATGATGCGCACGGCTTCCGAGAACCGTTCCTGGCGCTCGCGGATGCCTGGCCAGCCGATACCGACGACGTGCTCGTTGAGCCGCTCACCCGACCCGAGGCCCAGCGTGAAGCCCGCCGGAGACAGGGCGGCGATCGTCGCCGCGGATTGCGCGACGATCGCCGGATGGTAGCGAAAGCTCGGACAGGTCACGGCGGTCATCAAGCCGAGGCGCGGCGCCGCGCGCGCGATGGCACCAAGCACGGCCCACGCATAGGGCGAGTGGCCCTGCTCCTCGATCCACGGACTGAAATGGTCGGAAATCGCGGCGAAGGAAAACCCGGCCTTCTCCGCGGCGACGGCATTCTCCACCAGCGTGTCGGCGGCGTGCTCTTCCGACATCAGCTTGTATCCGAGCCGCATGCGGTGTCCTCCGTTGGCAAGCGCGAAGGACGCAACGCCGCACGCCGCGACCCGTTCCGTTGCAACAGAGTGCGGCAACCTCGTATGAGGTTTCCGTAAGCCGACCTTGCGCTTCGAGGTTTCGGACGTCTGTGCGCGCGCTCGTCTTCCGGGAACGCTAAGCGACCGGGATGTTGATGCCGATGCGCGCGGCGCCTTCTTCCCAGTATTCCGCCAGCAGCGGGTGCCGCAGGAGATAGCCGGGCGTGGGAGAATCCTTGCGATCCCGTGCCAGTGCCACCGTCGCCTCCCACTCCTCGGGCTCGAAATCGCCGCGCCCCGTCCACAGCAGCGCGACGAGTTCGGCCTGCTGGCGCTCGTTGAGGCCGCGGATCTCGCGCACGACTTCCGCGCGCGACAGATCGCTGGGGTCCTCCTGCAGCACGTCGACCATGTTGTCGTCGGTCGCGTTGGAGCCCGATTGCGGATCGACGACGGCTTCCCGGCCTTCGAGCCCGCGCACCTTGAGGATCAGCCGCGCCAGATAGTCGGACGAGATCGAAAGGTCGACAGGGTCCGACAGCGCCATCATCGCTCTCCGTGCATGTGCCAATTCGAGGTGAGTTCAGCCCCGCGTTCCGCTCGGAAACTCGCGAGCTCAGCGCACCGTTCCGGACACCGCCTGCGGCATCAAACAGGCCGGACCCGGACGAAAGCGTACGCGCTTGCGAGTTGCCGCCCAGAACCCGAAGTTATCTAATCTCGCCAGTGCATAAGCGATGGGGGTTAATATGAGAGATCATTTTGGACCCGAAGACGTACGCACGCTCTACCGGGCATTCGACTTGGCCTGGACCGCACTCGGGGACGACATCAGCGGCGATCGCGACGCGCTGCGCGACCACATCGGCCGGGCGGTGATCCATCTCGCCAAGGATGGTCACATGGACGAGATCAGGCTCGCCACCTACGCCGCCTATCAGGGCCGCAGCTTCATGGGCCTGCGCACGCGGCTGCGCAGCATCGGCTGAACCGTTTTGCCTGCCAGGCCGCAAAGCGTCTGTGGACGAAGCCGCGCTGTGCCGACAAGCGTACCGAGCTTCGCGTTGTCGCGCCGGCGGCGCCCCGAGTAGCCTTGGCCTGCTCGAGCCTCACCTCGTCAGCAGTTCGTCCCGGTCCCGTCGCCTCGAGCCTCCATGCCATGATCCCGATAGGCCGTCAGTCCCCGGCCGACGGGAGGACTGCCGCGCGCACCCGGCAATCGCGCGCGGCAGTCCGATGGGCCGGCGATCGCGCGAGACGCCGCCCTAGGGGCGCACGTGCACATCAATGACGAACTCGATCTTGGCCTGCTCTCCCACGACGACGATGTTCTGCCCATCCAGGAAGTATTGCATGCCCTTCAGCGACGGATATTTGTCCGTGACCGGCTGGGGCAGCGGCTTCAATTCACGCACATCGGCCGGCATGTCGTCGCCGGGCTTCATGCGGAAAGACGATCCCGGTATCGCCGTGTGATTGTCGGCGCTGGTGTCCTGCGCCAGCACGGGGATCTGGGAGGCGATGAAGGCGCACGCTTCGTGCGCGCCGCCGGCCTGCTCGCGGGTCGGTGTGGTGCGGCAGGTCGCTTCCGCCTTCGGCTTTGCTTCGGGCGACTTGGGTGCCGTCGTCGGCAGCGTGGCGCGCGTCGCCTCGTTGTTGGCAGCCTGCGGCCCCTCCTGACGTCGGGTCGTCCCGACCGTCAGCCATACGGTCATGGCCGCTGTGGCGACGATCCCGGCGACGATGATGATCGCGACAGTCGTTCTGGTCTGCATGTGTGGCTCCGTGCGTCTGGCAGGGCAACGCACGGGTCGCACTTCCGTGCCGGAAATGCGCAAGTTCGGCAGATCTGTGGACGCGTCAGCTCAGAAGCGGACGCTCGCGGACGGGCTCCTTTGCGAACACCCGCTCGAACTCAGCTTCAGGTGCGCCATAGAGCCCGTCGGCGCATTCCTCGAGGCCGCGCCTGTTGAGGATCGTCACCGTCCCGCGCGCCGTCGCGATCAGGGCGCGGCGCTCGAAGTCCTGCAAGGCCCCCGTCACGCCGGCCCGGCGCACGCCCAGCATCAAGGCCAGATAATCGTGCGTCAGAAGCATGCGATCGGAGTCGAGCCGGTCGCGCGCCATGAGAAGCCAGCGCGCGAGGCGCTCCGGTATGTTACCACGCGCATTGGCCAGCGCCGTGAAACCCGCCTGCACCGCGTAGACGTGCGCGTAACGCAGAAACACCTTGAGAATGCTGAGGCTGTTGTCCATCAGGCCGCGCATGGCTTCGGTCGTGATGCAATGCGCGGAGCCTTCGACCTGGACGAACACCTCGCAGGGGGATCGCTCGACACCGAGCACGATCGGAAGCCCCGTCATTCCTTCGTGACCGACGACGGCCACTTCAGCCTGGCGCCGCTCGCCGCCGCCGATGGCCACGATCGAGGCCAAGCCGCTCTCGGGGAAATAGACGTGTTTAATGGCCCGGTTTTCGCTCTGCAGGCGCTGGCGGAACTTGAGTGGCACCTTTTCGAGGTGCGGTTGCACAATTTCGAAATCCTCGGCGGAAAAAGCATTGAGGACACGATTGCGACAAGAAATGTCAACGTGTTGTTGCGCCATGGAACGTCACCTCGAATAGGGGCGAATCGGGTCAAATCGCAAATCTCGCCCTAAAGTGCGTCCAGGCGGCACGTGCGGAGACAGCAAATGTAGCGGAAAGGCAGCACAACCCTGCATGAAATCGGGGGCGCCACCGTACCAAATCAAATAAAACTGCTGGTGCGTGAGCGTGACAATGAAGAGATCATCCGTCTCAGATCATGAAAACAGGAGGAAAATACTACGAAGCAATTGATCAAAGCCGAGTTGAAACGCGGAGTGCGCCCGTAGAAAAAAGGGATATTGCAGCCGCCCATTTAAACCGCAGTCAGATTTGCTTACCGTATGAAAGCGCTCAGAATTAAACCTGAGCTTGGGTTACACGCCCGGCTTGTCAGACTGTCCGGGCCACGGGAGCCGCGATCTGGTCCAAAGTGCACTGCTGAGGCTTCTTATCAGGACGCCAGCGAAGCAGTCCGGTTCCATGCCGGAAGCGATTTCCCGTCACGTGATCGTAGGTCACTTCGACGACGAGCGCGGGCTTCAGCGGCTCCCACGCGGTCGATCGGGCCGTGCTCCAGCGGCTCGGCGCGCCGGGCACATCCTTCGTAAAGCCCGGAGGGGCAACGAGCTTCTCGAGCCGCTTGGTCAAAGCGCTCTTGTCGCTGTCGGCCAGCGCGGAGGTGAAGCCCACGTGATGCAAGTCGCCCGCCGCGTCGTAGAGGCCGAGCAGCAGCGAGCCGACGCGCTTTCCGCCCGTCTCGTAGCGAAAGCCGCCCACCACGCAGTCGGCGGTGCGGATGTTCTTGATCTTCAGCATCGCGCGCTCGCCGGGGCGATACGGCAGATCGAGGCGCTTGGCGACGACGCCGTCGATGCCGCCGGCGCCTGCCGTCAGCCACGCTTTCGCCGTGCGCAACTCCTGAGTGAAAGGCGTCAGAGCCAGCCGGTCCGGCGGGCTCTCGACGACACGTTCCAGCGTGGCGCGACGCTCTTCGAAGGGCAGCGCGACAAGCGGCTTTCCGCGCCTCTCGAGCAAACAATCGAAGGCCATGAGCACGGCAGGCGTCTCCCGCGCGAGACGCTGAATACGGCTCGCCGCGGGATGCAGCCGCATCTGCAAAGCTTCGAACGACAGCCCCTCGCCGACAGGAATGATGATCTCGCCGTCGAGCACGAAGGTCTTCGCAGCAACCTTGCGCAGGACCTCGAGTACATCGGGAAAGAAGCGCGACAGCGACTTGCCGGACTTGGCCCTGATCTCGACCTCGTCTCCTGCCCGGAAGGCGAGGCAGCGAAAGCCATCCCACTTGGGCTCGTACTGCCAGCCGGTTCCCGTCGGGAGTTCGGCCGCGGACTTCGCCTCCATCGGCGCCGTCGCGACATCGATGCCGAGTGTCCCCAGCCCTCCCGACGTCTTGCGCGTCATGACCGGGGTGCCAGGGAGGCTAACCGAACGGCGTGAGCTTGAAGAGGATCCATTCCCGACCTTCTGTCGTACCGTCTTTGCCGGCGGCTGCTGCGCCCCGAGAACCTTCGGCACAACGGCTGGCTCGAACGACGGGTTCCTCCTGGAGAGACGCCCACCGGAACTGCCGCATGCGCGCCCCGTTTCCGCACTGACGACGAACACAGGCGAACGGACAAAGGGCGATCGATGTCTCCAACGACAGACAGGCTGCGCAGCGACATCGATCACGGCCAGGCGGGCGACAAGGTCGATTTTCCCGATCCTGCGGCGGCGCCGCTCGGCACCGATGAGGAGGCGGCGGGAACGCCAGCCTCCAAGGAAGCCGTAGCGCTGGAGCGGCGACAGCAGGCGGCATCACCGGTCACGTCCGAACAATCCGAGACCGGCGACCATGGCGTCCTCGGCTACGTGCTGATCCTCACGCTGTGGGTGTGCGGCTTCCTGCTTGCCGTCACGTTCGTACAAACCTAGCGCCTCGATTTGCCGGCTGCGCGGCTGAACAAAAGGTCAGCCGCCACGTTCGACGCAGAACTCTAGACAACGCGTTGCCCCCTTCCGCCCGAAAGGACCGCCCATGAAAGCTTTGGTATGGCACGGCAAGGAGGACATCCGCTGCGATACGGTGACTGACCCCGAGATCGAGCACGAGCGCGACGCCATCATCAAGGTGACGAGCTGCGCGATCTGCGGCTCCGACCTGCACCTCTTCCACAACCTCATTCCGGCGATGCTGCCGGGCGACATCATGGGCCACGAGACCATGGGCGAGGTGGTCGAGGTGGGCTCGGGTGTCAACGGCAGCCTGAAGAAGGGCGACCGCGTCGTCATCCCGTTCACGATCATCTGCGGCGAGTGCGACCAGTGCAAGCGCGGCAACTTCTCCGTCTGCGAACGCTCGAACCGCAACAAGGCGCTCGCCGACCAGGTCTTCGGACATTCCACGGGT
>RXJK01000237.1:16752-36765 GCA_003963125.1 Hyphomicrobiales bacterium | reverse complement strand
TGAGGCGCACGATCTCGGCGGCGGACAGGCAGCAGACGATGGCATCGCACGTCTCGCGGCGCGCGAGGAGGTGCGGCAGTACGGCCTGGATGTGGTCCTCCAGGAACAGCATCGTGACGATGATGATGTCGGCGGTTGCGATGTCCGCATGGCAGCGGGCGAGAAGGGCCGGATCGTTGCCCCACTCGTCGGCGGCATGGATCGTCAGCGACAGACCGTCGAGTTCTCTGCGGAGATCGGCTTCCGCGCGCGCGACAGCCGAGGCCAGGTGACTGTCCATCGTCACCATCACGACCCGGATGGGGTCGCTCTCAGCGTGCGAAATGCGCTTTGGCATCGTAAAGGGTCTCGATGGTGATGGTTTCCAGTCCGCGTTCCTTGGCGAATGTCTCCGTGTTGCGGCGCGCCTTGCCGCGCACGAAGAAGGGCACTTTCTGAAGCTCCTTCTCTGCGATGTCGGTCCAGTGGACGGTGATGGGTGCGCTCGGGCGCGCGGCAGGAGCTGGCCCGGCTGCGATCGGCTTCGTCGCGGGCGCCGCCGGCAGATGTGACGGACGCGCGCCGTCGGCGAACTCGAAATCCTCGCGGAACATGCCGAGAAGGTGCTCTTCGAGCCCCATCATCAGCGGATGCACCCAGGTGTCGAAGATGACGTTGGCGCCTTCCAGCCCGGCCTGGGGCGAATAGCGCGCCGGAAAATCCTGGACGTGGATCGGTGCGGAGATGACGGCGCACGGGATACCCAGGCGCTTTGCCACGTGGCGTTCCATCTGCGTGCCGAGCACGAGTTCGGGCTGCAGTTCGGTGATCTTCGCCTCGACCTCGAGGTAGTCGTCGGTGATCAGGGCTTCGAGACCGAGGTCGCCAGCTGCCGTGCGGACCTCGCGGGCGAATTCGCGCGCGTAGGTGCCGAGGCCGACGACGGAGAAGCCGAGTTCGCGCGTCGCGATACGCGCTGCGGCGATGGCGTGTGTCGCGTCGCCGAATATGAAGACGCGCTTGCCGGTCAAGTAGGTGGAGTCCACCGATCGTGCATACCAGGAGGCGCGCGATCCTGCGGCGGTTGGTTCAACTGCTTTACCGGTGAGTGTTGCCACCTCGGCAAGGAATGCATCCGTCGCGCCGAGGCCGATCGGGACGGTGCGCGTGAAGGGTTGGCCGAAGGTGCGGTGCAGCCATTGCGCGGCCTGCAGCCCCGTTTCCGGGTAGAGGACGACGTTGAAATCGGCGTCGGGCAGGCGAGCGATATCGGCGGCCGACGCGCCGAGCGGCGCGACGACGTTCACTGTTGCGCCCGCAGATTCCAGCAGCCTGCGGATTTCGCCCACGTCGTCCCGATGGCGGAAGCCGAGAGACGTCGGACCGAGGATGTTGCAGGTCGGCTGTCCGACCTTCGTCATGCGGGTGGTGGGCCGCGGTGCACAGAGGCCGCGGACGAGCTGATAGAAGGTTTCAGAGGCGCCCCAGTTCTCCTTGCGCTGGTAGGAGGGCAATTCGAGGGGGATGACGGGGATCGGCAGGCCCAGGGCTCGCGCCAGGCCGCCAGGATCGTCCTGGATCAATTCGGCGGTGCAGGAGGCACCGACAAGCATCGCCGCCGGCTTGAAGCGCTCGTAGGTGCTGCGGACGCTGTCCTTGAAGAGTTCGGCCGTATCGCCACCGAGATCGCGGGCCTGGAAGGTGGTGTAGGTGACGGGCGGGCGCTGCGTGGTCCGCTCGATCATCGTGAACAGCAGGTCGGCGTAGGTGTCTCCCTGCGGCGCGTGCAGGACATAGTGGACGTCCGTGAGGCTCGCGGCCACGCGCATGGCACCCACGTGGGGCGGTCCTTCGTATGTCCACAGCGTCAGCTTCATGTCAGGCCGCCAGCCGTGTCTTCCGAACGAGGGGACGGGCGAACAGCTCGGCGAGGTCGCCGGCCTGCTCGTATCCCTGGATCGGCGTGAAGATCAGTTCGATGGACCACTTGGTCGTGAATCCTTCGGCTTCGAGCGGGTTGGCGAGGCCGAGCCCGCAAACGACGACATCGGGCTTAGCCGCGCGGCAGCGATCGAGCTGCGCCTCGACATCCTGGCCCTCGACGAGTTGCGATCCGGGAGGCAGCAGGGCGAGATCCTCGGCAAGGAGCGCGCGATGCAGATAAGGCGTCCCGATCTCGCGCAGACCCATGCCGAGTTCGCGGGAAAGGAAGCGGGCGAGCGGAATTTCGAGCTGGGAGTCGGGAAAGAAGAAGACGCGCTTGCCTTCGAGCTTCGGCCGAATAGCCGCGACCGCCTGCTCGGCGCGGCGCAGGCCCGCGCTCGTCGCGGCCGCGAAGCGCGCAGAGCCGATATCGAACGCGTGGGCTGCAGCCTGCAGCCACTGGGTCGTGCCCTCGGCGCCGAGCGGGAAGGGGGCCGGGATGCGCCGCGCGCCGCGCTGCTCGAGGGCCTTCGCGGTTGCGGCAAGGAATGGCTGGGCCAAAAGAAAAAGTGTGCGCGGGCCGATGGCCGGCAGGGCATGGGCGCGGCGCGGCGGCAGGAAATCGACCTTGTCGATGCCCATCCCGGCGAACAGGCGGCGCATCTGATCCTCGACGACGTCGGCAAGGGCGCCGACGACGAGGAGGTTCGGGCGGACGTCCCGATCGGCGTCCGGCAGCGTGGGCACAATGGCAGCGAGGCAGTTGTCCTCGCCCTCGGTGAAGGTCGTCTCGATGCCGCTGCCTGAATAATTGAGGACGCGCACGCCGGGGCTCAAACGCCGCGAGAGGCGTTGAGCGGCGCGGGACAGATCGAGCTTGATCACTTCGGATGGGCAGGAGCCGACAAGGAACAGGAGGCGGATCTCTGGGCGGCGGGCCAGCAGCTGGGTGACGACTCTGTCGAGTTCGTCGTCGGCATCGGCCAGGCCGGCGAGGTCGCGGTCGTCGATAACGGCGGTGGCGAAGCGCGGCTCGGCAAAAATCATGACGCCGGCAGCACTTTGCAGCAGGTGCGCGCAGGTGCGCGAGCCGACCACGAGAAAGAAGGCGTCCTGGATCTTGCGATGCAGCCAGACGATGCTGGTGAGGCCGCAGAAGACCTCGCGTTGGCCGCGCTCATAGCGGATGTTGTGGCTGCCGCAGGTCGCCGGCTCGACGGTGAGCGCGCTCATGCGGCGCCTCCCGCTACCACGAGACCAGCGTGCTCCTGGAGACGGGCTGCTCGCAGCTTCAGAACGAACTGCGCCGCGTTGACGACGTAGGTCACGTAGGCTGCGAGGGCGACGAGAAGCTGGACGGTGGGGTTCGCCAGATCGAAGAGGACGAGCAGCACGTACAGGGTGTGCAAGGCCAGCACGATCATGCTGACCGCGTCCTCCCAGAAGAAGGCGGGGGCGAACAGATAGCGGCCGAAAACGACCTTTTCCCAGATCGAGCCCGTGACCATGATCACGTACAGGACGAGCGTCTTGGCGATCACCGACGCGGTTGCGAGCGCGAGGCCCTCTCCCGTCGTCAAGGTGCGCAGGACGAGCGCGAGGCTGACGAGGAAGACGAGGAATTGCAGAGGCGCCAGAAGACCCTGCACTAGCGTCCAGCCGCTCTCGTCGCGACGCTTTTTTTGTTCGGGCGTGTAAAGCGGGCGCGTGACGGAAAGCCTTGGCTCGCGCGTGACTTCTTGCAGTGCAGCAGGGAGCATCCACATTCCCCCGACGCTCAGATCGAGCAGTCCGCCCGTTCGCGGAGTGTAAAGTTCATTTGACAATAGCGGGCGGCGAGCGCCCGATGTCGCAGGGTGTGTCGCAGCCGAAAGGGCCGGCAAATGCCGCGAAAGGGACGTTCCGGTGAGTGCTTGACGCATCTGACGCCGCCTGTGCCGTCCTCGCATCCGATACAGGAACGCTAGTCGCGGGCGATGAGAGTGTCAATATAAGTTTACGTCTAATAAAATTGACGATCGGGTGGAGCGCTGATACTTAATTTCAAGGGGAGTAAGCATGCCGAACCACGGGAGTGCCATGAGAGCAGGCCGTGACAGCGACGCGCGTAGCCGAGAGGGGTTCGCGGACGCAAAGGCAGAGGGCGATGACGTGCTGCATGTGTCGGGTGTGGAAACGCTCCTTCGAACGCATGTCGTTCCGGTGGTGGTGCGAGGGCATCGCGCCGCGCGCGCGGGGCCAGCGGCGACGAAATCGAAACTCTTTCCGGATCGCGAGATCTTCCGCTTCGTCGATCACGCCGTGGCGGGCAACACCAAAGCGTTGACCGATCAGATCGCGCTTGCCCGCCAGCTGGATGTTTCCTTCGAGGACATCTTCCTCGAACTTCTCCAGCCGGCGGCACGCGTGCTGGGAGACCGCTGGGCCAGCGATACCTGCCTGTTCGCGACGGTGACCTTGGCCATGTGCCAATTCCACGCGCTGCTGCGGCACTACAGCCCGCTCTTCACATCGGGGGCGACGCTCACCCACAGCTCGCACCGCGTGCTGCTGTTGCCGGCGACCGGCGAACAACACACCTTCGGGCTTGCCATGCTGGGCGAGTTCCTGCGCCGGGACGGGCACGAGGTGACGTTGGGTCCCTTCGATACCGCGCGCGGTCTCACGGCGGCGGTCCGGCGGCAGGCATTCAGTGTCATTGGCTTCTCATTGAGCTGCGATACGGGCATCGAACGTCTTGCGGCCCAGATCGCGAGCGTGCGTCGTGCGTCAAAAAACCGTGGCGTGTCCATTCTTGTCGGTGGACAGGTTTTCAACGAGCATCCCGAACTCCTCTCCCGGGTCGGGGCCGACTGGACCGCGCGCGATGCGCGCGAGGTCGCGGCCCTCGTGCGCGGGCTGGTGAGAACGGTCGATCACAATCAAGGCGGAAGGATCTAGTGTTTCGGACATCGAGACGATCGCGTGAGCAAGGGCTCTGGTCTGGGAGCGATGCGCGGGTGCAGAAATTCAAAGCCGCGAAGGAGTATCTCGGCGCGCTGCGACCGGACCAGCTTGCCTCCATCCTGGCTGCGAGCGGGGACGTCGCGCTCATCCTGGGCGAGGACGGCCTGATCAAGGAATACGCGATCGCGGACGATCGCCTGGCGCAGGAACTGGGCGCAAACCGCCGGTGGATCGGCAAGTCGTGGGCGAAGCTCGTCACGCGGGAAAGCGCGCAGAAGGTCGAGGCGCTCATCAAGGATGTGCGGACGGAAGCCTCGCCCGCTCGTGAGATCAATCACGTCACGGCGGGGGGCGACGTCTCGCTCGTCTACAGCGTGCTACGCATCGGCAACGGCAACAACATGCTGGCGCTGGGGCGCGACGTGCGGGACGTGGCCGTCTTGCAGCAGCGGCTCGTCACCGCGCAGCTGAGCATGGATCGCGAGTTCGACAAGCTGCGCGCGACGCAGATGCGCTACAAGCTGCTGTTCGAGGTGACGCCGGATCCGGTCTTGATCGTCGACAGCGCCAGCCTCGACGTGCTCGATGCCAATCCGCCCGCGCGCAAGAAGGTGGGCGAGGCCGTCAAGCGTGGTCTGCTGCATGCGTTTGCAAAGGACGCCGCGGCTGCGGCACGCAGCCTGCTCGAGCAGGCGCGGGCGAGCGGCAAACTCGAGACGGGCGTGCTGCGGCTCGCGGGCCACGGGGGCGAGGCCTCCGTCAGCGCCTCGCATTTCAAGCAGCAGGCTGGATCCTTCTTCCTGGTGCGGCTGACCGCGAAGGCCGCGGCGCAGGTCGATCTGTCGCCCGCACAACACGCCATGCTCACCTGCGTGGAGCGCAGCCCCGACGGCTTTGTACTGACTTCGGAGGACGGGCGGATCATCGGCGCCAATGCCGCCTTCCTCGAAATGATCAACGTCGGCTCCGAAGAGGGGCTCAGGGACGAGACGCTGGAGAAATGGGTGGGCCGGCCCGGCATCGATGTCGGCGTGCTGCTCAGCAACCTGAGGGAGCGCGGCGCCATCCGCATGTATGCGACGACGCTGCGTCCGGAATTCAGCGACGTCGTCGATGTCGAATTGTCAGCCGTGAGCGTGATGGGCGAGCGGGGCCCGTGCTTCGGGTTCACGGTGCGGCAGGCGCCGCAGCGGGCAGCCGCTCCTGACGCGCAGCGGCACCGCTCGGCGGAAGAGATCAAGCAGCTCATCGGGCGCATGTCGCTCAAGGATCTCGTGCGCGAGACGGCGGACGTCATCGAGCGCATGAGCATTGAAGCCGCACTCGACCTGACCAAGGACAACCGCGCCTCGGCGGCTGACCTGTTGGGTCTGAGCCGGCAGAGCCTCTACATCAAGCTACGGCGTTACGGATTGGACAATGACGCCTCGGACAACACCGGATAGCGTTCGTCTTCCGCGGGGCATTCCTCGCGCGGCGGACGTGCTGGAACTCCTGAAACCAGTCACCTGGTTTCCGCCGATGTGGGCGTTCGCATGCGGGCTCGTGTCGTCGGGGGCGGCACTCGGTGGGCGCGTCGGTTTTATTATCCTTGGCGTGCTGCTGTGCGGGCCGCTCGTGTGCGGGACGAGCCAAGCGGTCAACGACTGGTATGACCGGCATGTCGACGCGATCAACGAGGCGCATCGACCGATACCTTCCGGCCGCATCCCGGGATACTGGGGTCTCTGGATCGCGATCGCCTGGACCTTTGTTTCGGCGCTTGTCGGTTATGCACTCGGGTCCGTGACGTTTCTTTCGACCCTCCTCGGCTTGGCGCTCGCCTGGGGATACAGCGCGCCGCCGTTCCGTTTCAAGCGCAATGGCTGGATCGGCAACGGCGTCGTGGGGCTCTGCTACGAGGGCCTGCCGTGGGTGACGGGAGCTGCCATCGCTGCAGGGACCACGCCCGACGCGCGCATTTTTGCGGTGGCGCTTGCCTATAGCATCGGCGCGCACGGCATCATGACACTCAACGACTTCAAGTCGCTCGAGGGGGACCGGCGCATGGGCGTCGGATCGCTGCCGGCGACGCTCGGGCCTCTGCTCGCGGTGCAGGTCGCCTGCATCGTGATGGCCGTGGCGCAGGCGGCCGTCGTGCTGATGCTGATCGCCTGGGGAAATGCCATCGCCTCCGTGATCGTCACGCTGCTGCTCGGCGCGCAATGCCTGCTGATGCGGCCGCTGCTGACGCAGCCGATGGAACGGGCACCCTGGTACAACGCCTGCGGGGTCAGCCTCTACGTGCTGGGCATGATGGTGACGGCGTTCGCCCTCGCCGAAAGGAGCCTCCTATGATTGTGCGTCCGCTCGGCTGGCTCGGCATCCTGAGGCTCGGCCTCGTGCAGACGGCACTTGGCGCCATCGTCGTGATGACGACGTCGACGCTCAACCGCGTGATGGTGATCGAATACGCGCTGCCTGCGACCATTCCCGGGCTGCTCGTCGGGCTGCACTACGCGGTGCAGGTGTTGCGGCCGCGGTGGGGCTATGGCTCCGACCAGGGCGGGCGGCACGTGCCGTGGATCCTCGGCGGCATGGGCGTGCTCGCGGCCGGCGGCTTCGGAGCGGCGCTTTCCACCGTGCTTTTGTCCTCCTCGGCGATGGCGGGGCTGTGCCTTGCCGCGTTGTCCTACCTGATGATCGGTGCGGGTGTGGGGGCGGCGGGGACGAACCTTCTCGTGCTGCTCGCCAAGCGCGTCGTGCCGGAGCGGCGCGGGCCTGCGGCGATGCTGGTGTGGGTGATGATGATCGTCGGGTTCATCGTCACGACGGCCATCGCGGGGCACAACCTCGACCCGTTCTCGCCGGGCCGGCTGCTGGTCGTGTCGGGGACCATTTCGGTCGTGGCACTGCTGATCGCCGGCGCGGCCCTGATGGGGATCGAGACGTCGGCCGATATCACGCGCGCGCGGCTCGCCAACGACAATCCGCGCGAAGCAGGTGAAGGCGCCTTTCTCGAGGCGCTGCGGGCGGTGTGGAACGAGCCGCAGTCGCGCCGCTTCACGATCTTCGTGTTCGTGTCGATGCTCGCCTATTCCTCGCAGGACCTGATCCTCGAACCGTTCGCGGGGATCGTGTTCACGCTGACGCCGGGGCAGACGACGAAGCTGTCGAGCGTGCAGCACGGCGGGGTTCTTGCCGGCATGGTGCTGGTGGCGCTGCTCGTCAATCCCGTGACCAAAGGGCGCTTCGGATCGCTGCGCACGTGGACGATCGCGGGATGCATTGCGTCGGCGGCCGCACTCGCGCTGTTGTCCCTCGGCGGGCTGGTCGGCGCCGGCTGGCCGCTGCGGACCACCGTGTTCGCGCTCGGCGTCGCCAACGGCGCTTACGCTGTCGCCGCGATCGGCTCGATGATGGGCATGGTGAGCGACGGGGGCGCGGGCAAGGGCGGTACGCGCATGGGGCTGTGGGGCGCGGCGCAGGCCATCGCCTTCGGTCTCGGAGGGCTGGCCGGCTCGACGGCGAGCGACATCGCACGCGCTCTTCTGGGAGCACCAATGCCGGCCTATGCGCTCGTTTTCGCCCTGGAGAGCGTTCTGTTCCTCGTCTCGGCGGTGCTCGCCGCGGGCTTGTCGCAAGCGCGAGAGCCTGTGCGCCCGCGCTCCGTCTCGGTCCCTGCGGAGTAGGCCATGAGCATCCAATCTAGCTACGACGCGGTGGTGGTGGGCGGAGGCCCCGCCGGGGCGACGGCCGCGCACGATCTGGCGCGGCAAGGCCGCGATGTGCTGCTGCTCGACAAGGCCGGCCGCATCAAACCCTGCGGCGGGGCCATCCCCCCGCGCCTGATGCGGGACTTCGACATTCCCCGCAGCCTGCTCGTCGCCGAGGTGAAGGGCGCGCGTATCGTGGCGCCCAGCGGCCGCGAAGTGGAGATGCCCATCGAGGGCGACGGTTTCGTCGGCATGGTGGATCGCGGGCCGTTCGACGCGTGGCTGCGCGAGCGGGCGGCTGAAGCGGGCGCGGACCGCGCGACGGGCACCTATGTTGGGATCGAACGCGACGGCAAGCCGGGTGCGATCGTCATCT
Source organism: Hyphomicrobiales bacterium (assembly GCA_003963125.1). GTDB lineage: Bacteria > Pseudomonadota > Alphaproteobacteria > Rhizobiales > Hyphomicrobiaceae > AWTP1-13. The sequence continues at coordinate 27,846 of RXJK01000237.1, read as the reverse complement.
ACCGGGATGCCGACAAGACCGAGCGGCGCGTGCGCGCGCGCCTGGTGATCGGCGCCGACGGGGCCAATTCGCGCGTTGCCGCCGAGATCCCGGGCCGCGACCCGACGCTGGTGTTCGCCTATCACGAGATCATCCGCGCGCCGGCTGCAGGCACGGCCGGGCCCTATCGGCCCCAACGGTGCGATGTCTATTACGATGGCACCGTATCGCCCGACTTCTACGGCTGGATCTTTCCGCACGGCGATACCGCGAGTGTCGGCGTGGGCAGCGCGCAAAAAGGGTTCGGCCTGCGCGAAGCGACCGCGCATCTGCGGCAAATGTCCGGTCTCGAGGGATGCGAGACCGTGCGACGCGAGGGGGCGCCGATCCCGCTGAGCCCGCGCCGGCGCTGGGACAACGGCCGCGATATCGTCCTCGCGGGAGACGCGGCCGGCGTGGTGGCGCCGGCCTCGGGCGAGGGCATCTACTATGCCATGTATGGCGGGCGGGTCGCGGCGGATGCTGTGCTCGCCTTCCTGCGCAGCGGCCGGACGTCGGATCTTGCCCTCGCGAGGCGCACTTTCATGCGCAAGCATGGGCGCGTGTTCGCCGTGCTGCGCGTGATGCAATGGTTCTGGTATTCGAGCGACAAGCGGCGCGAGCGGTTCGTCAGCATGTGCGGCGATGCGGACGTGCAGAAGCTGACTTGGGCCGCCTACATGAACAAGGAGTTGGTGCGGTCGCGGCCGATGGCGCACGCACGCGTGTTCGCCAAGGACATGGCGCATCTCCTCGGGCTCGTGCCCCCATGAGCGAACGGCCGATGGCCATGGGCTCGCCAGGCCTCGGCCGGACCATTGCAGTGGCGGCGGGGGCCGCCATCCTGGTCGCGCTGCTGGGCGGTCTCGCGACAGACACAGGCGCCTGGTATCAGGCGCTGCGCAAGCCCAGCTGGCAACCGCCGGCCTGGGTGTTCGGCCCGGCGTGGACGCTGATCTTTTCGCTGATCGCGGCCGCGGGCGTGATCGCCTGGCGACGGGCGCCCGATATGCGTACGCGGCATTGGATGGTGTCGCTCTTTGCCATCAACGGCATTCTCAACGTGGCGTGGAGCGTGGCATTCTTCACGATCAAGAGGCCCGGCTGGGCGCTGGTCGAAGTGACGATGCTGTGGGCGTCGATCGTTGTCTTGATTGTTTTTCTCTGGCGAAGTTCGCGGACCGCCAGCCTGCTACTGGCGCCCTATCTGGCGTGGGTGAGCTTTGCCGCCGTTTTGAATTTCACCGTGGCGCGCCTCAACGCCTGAAGCATCGGAGCGGCCAGCGATGGGGGTTGGATTGGCGGACCTTTTCACCGGCGGTCGGATCGTCGACATCATTTTCGCGGTGATGGCCGTCGAGGCTCTGGTGTTGATCCTGGTGCTGCGGAGGCCCGCCGGTATGGTGGCGACGATGCTGCTGCCGGGGGCGTGTCTCCTGCTTGCGCTGCGCGGCGCGCTGACGGGAGCGCATTGGTCGCTGCTGGCCGGAAGCCTTGCTCTGGCATTCGTGGCGCATCTCGTCGATGTGGGGCGGCGCGCGCGCTAGCTTGCCGGGGGCGATTGCGCGAACCCGCGGTCGACGTGCAGTCTATCGGCGTGCGAGCCGAATATTGGGGACGCAGATGCCGCTCGAAGACCATCCCCTGCGTCAGCAGCTCAACGACGAGGTGCATGCGCGGCCGCCGGAAGCGCTGTCGGCGCCGCTGCGATCCACTTACATCGCGATGCTCTCGCCATGGGAGAACGCGGACCACGAGCGCGCACTGATCTCTTCGCTCGCCGAGCGGTTCGGCGGGCCGCCGGTGCGTGCGGGCGCGACGCACTACAGCTCCGAGCTTGCGGGCTTCAGCCTGCGCTGGGAGCGGCACGGCGAGTTCGCCCGCTACATGTTCACGGCGCGCGGTCCGTTCGAGGAGCCTTTCGCATCCGTGGCGGCGGAGCGCATTCCGCCGGAATGGCTCGCCAAGCTGCCCGGCCAGCGCCTTGTCGCGGCCAACGTCGCGCTGGTGTCGGGGGATGGTTCCGTCAATCTCGAGGAGATCGGGCAGGCGCACTTTGCGGGCAACGTCCTCGTGGGGTCGGTCATTGCCGATGGGGCAGGGGCCGCCTTCACGGACTTCCGCATTCATGCCGACGGCATGAGCCGCGTGCTCGTGGAGGATCGCTCGATGTCGGCGCGGCAGGCTGGCCGCATGGTGCAGCGGCTGCTCGAGATCGACACCTACCGCATGCTGGCGCTGCTCGCCCTGCCGATTGCGCGCGAGCTCGGGCCGAAGCTTTCGGCGTGGGAAAAGGTTCTGGCCGAGATCAACACGCGCCTGATCGAGGCGCGTTCCGAGGACGAGGCCTCGCTGCAGGAACGGCTGACGCATCTCTCGGCGGAAATCGACAGCGTGGAAGCCGCGCATCATTTCCGCTTCGGCGCGGCGGCCGCCTATCGCGACATCGTGCTGTGGCGCATCGCAGAGCTGAGGGAGGGCCGGATCCAGGGGCTGCAGACCTTTCGCGAGTTCATGGAGCGCCGGCTGACGCCGGCCATGAACACGTGCGAGGCGATCTCGCGGCGGCAGGCGTCGCTGGCGCAGCGTGTGGCGCGGTCGGTACAACTCCTGTCGATCCGCATCGGCATGACGCGCGAACAGCAGAACCATGCGCTGCTGCGCTCCATGGACCGGCGCGCGAAGCTGCAATTGCGTCTGCAGCAGACCGTCGAGGGGCTGTCGGTCGCGGCCATCACCTATTACGTCGTGGGGCTTGTCGCAGGTGTGGCGAAGGGACTGAAGGCGATGAACGTGCACATCGACCCGGAGATTGCGGCCGCGGTCGCCATCCCCGTCGTCGCGGGCGCGGCCATCCTCGGCCTGCGCCACCTGCGCGCGCTGCTCGCCGACGAAGACGGTCGCGAGGGGTGAGCGACCGCGTTCCGGCCTTCAGGCTTTGGTCTTGGCGCTTGCCGCCTCGAAAGCCGTCGCCAGGCTAGCGATGACGGCGTCGTGGCCGGCCAGCGCGTTGAAGCAGAGGGCCGAGGGCATGCCGTCGGCGCGGCCCGTGCCCGGCACGGAGATGGCGCACAGGTCGAGGGGATTGGCGAAGTACGTATAGGTGCCCATGGCGGCGTTGTTGGCCATGGGATCGGCCAGCATGTCGGCGATGGTGAAGATGGTCGGTATGGTCGGCACCACGAAGGCGTCGAAGGGGACGAGGAGACGACGCGCAGCGCGGCGCTGGGCCTGCACCTGATACAGGGCCCGGAACGCATCGAGCCCCGAGTAGGAGAAGCCCGGCTCGATGGCCTTGCGGACGGCCGGATGCACGACCTCCGGCGTCTTGCGCATCACGTCCTCGTAGGCATCGAGGCGTTCGGTGACCATCGCGGTCTGGAACACGTGCTGGCCCGCCTCGCGGAACAGCGCGTAGTCGATCTCCGTGATGTCCGCGCCGAGGCCGCGCAGGACATCGAGATCGCGGTCGAACGCCTGCTCGGCGTCGCGGTCGCCGAGGAACGTGCGGTCGGCCTTGCGCGGAACGGCGAGGCGCGGCTTTGCAATCGTCACGGGGGAGAGGGAAATGCTGTCGGCGTCGAGGCGCGCGTAGTCGTCTTCGGGGTCGTAGCCCTTGAGGATGCCCAGGACTTCCATCGCTTCGGCGACGGTGCGCGCGAAGATCGGCACCACGTCAAAGAAGCGGCTGTTGTAGACGAGGCCTGACATGCTCACGAGGCCCAGCGTGGGCTTGAGGCCGACGATGCCGTTGCAGGCGCCCGGCACGCGGCCCGAGCCGCCGGTGTCGCTGCCGAGGGAGAACGAGACGATGTCGCGGGCGACGGCGACCGCGGAACCGGAACTCGAGCCGCCGGGAATGTAGTGCGGGTCGATGGCGTTGCGGCAGAGCGGTTCGGGCGAGCGGGTGCCGTTGAGGCCGGTCGCGAATTGATCGAGCGTGTTCTTGCCGATCAGGACGGCGCCAGCATCCTCGAGAAGCTGCACGACGCGGGCCGACTTCTCCGGCGCGATCGCGATGGCCGGGCTGTTGCACGTGGTCACCATGCCGGCGACGTGGATGTTGTCCTTCACCGAGAACGTGGTGCCGTAGAGGGGCATCGGAACGCCATCGGCCTTGCGCGCTTCGATCTCGTCGAGACGTGCGGCGATGCGCGACTCGGGGACGAGCGACGTGAAGACACTCTGATCGGCCACGGCTTGCGCCCGCTTCATGCTCTCCAGCACGAGGCTGCGTGCGCTGCGCCCCTCGCGCAGTGCGCGCCGGACGGCAGGAAACGTCAAGTCGGCCGTGATTACAGTTTTACCCATCTCGCTGCTGTCCCCTCGTGATCTCAATGTTGTTTGCCGCGCCAGTGCACCACCTTGCGCTCGACGAGCGCTATGAGACGGTCGCTGGCGAGCCCGATGGCCCCGATGATGATGATCCCGGCGAAAACGTAGGTGGTGCGGAAGAAGCTGCTGGCATCGAGGATCACGAAGCCGAGTCCACGGTCGCCCCCCAACAGCTCCGATGCGACGAGGATCGTCAGCGCCGTGCCCATGGCGACGCGAAGCCCCGTCATGATCTGCGGCAGCGCCGAGGGCAGGATGACGAAGCGGAAGGTCTGCACGGAATTGGCGCCCATAGAGCGCGCAGCGCGCAACGTATCGACGGTCGCCGACTGCGCACCCGCATGCGCGCTCACCATCATGATGAGAAACACCGAAACGAAGATAAGCAGGATCTTGGAGAGCTCGCCGATCCCGAACCAGAGGATGAAGAGGGGGATGAGACCGAGCGGAGGGATCGGCCGGATCACCTCCGAGGGCACGAGGAACACCGCGTCGAGAAGCGGGACGCGGCCACGGATGAGGCCGACGATGGTGCCGAGGATCGAGCCCAGCACGAAGGCGACGGACACGCGCGTCAGGCTCGCGCCGATGTGGGTGCTGAGCGCGACGCCCGAATAGCCGCGCTGCAGCATGTCGATCAGGCTGGCGAAGACGGCCTCCGGGGGTGGGAGGATGATGGCGGCCACGGCCTTCTGGTGCGTGACGAACGTCCAGAGCGCGAGGACGGCCAAGGGCGAGAGGACGGCGACGATCAGATAAGCTCGCTTCTCCCGCGACATCACGGTGCACCTGTGCGCGATGCCGGCGCGCCCGGATTGCGCATGCGGCGGTAGATGATCTCGCGCAGCCGGATGAATTCGGGGTGGAGGCGGTTCTCGGGATCGTCGCGGGGCTGTGGCAGGGCCACCGTGAACTCCTCGAAGGTGCCCGTCGCCAGGGAGGAGGCGAGGAAGACCCGGTGCCCCAGGAAGATTGCCTCGTCGATGCTGTGCGTGATGAAGACGATGGTCGCCCCCGTGTGCTGCTGGATCCGCAGCAATTCCTCTTGCAAGGCTTCGCGCGTCTGCACGTCGAGGGCGGAGAAGGGCTCGTCCATCAGCATCACGGTGGGCTTCGCGGCGAGCACGCGCGCCAAACCGACGCGCTGGCGCATGCCGCCGGAAAGTTCGTACGGATAGGCGTCCAGCCGATCGCCGAGGCCGACCAGCGCGCCCATCTCCTTGGCAATCGCGTCCCGTTCCCGGCGCCCCTTGTGGGCACAGCGCAGGCTGAAGGCGATGTTCTCGGCGACCGTCATCCAATCGAACAGCGCGGCAGATTGAAAGACGACGCCGCGATCGGGACCGGGTCCGACGATTTCGCGCCCGCCGGCGAGACAAAAGCCGCCCGTCGGCATGAGGAAGCCGGCGATAAGGTTCAGGATCGTGGTCTTGCCGCAGCCCGAGGGCCCGAGCAGGGACACGATCTCGCCCTGTTCGACTTCGAAGGAGACGTTGTCGAGGATTGTGCGACTGCCATAGGCAAAGCCGACACGATCAAACTTGAGGATCGCGCGGCCACTTCTCGTCCGCGGCGCGCTCGCTGTCACCTCCGGAGCGTCGACCGCTGCCGGTTGCTGCGCGTCATCGCTTCGGGGTACGAGCTGCAAGTGCCGCTGAGCCGCCACGGCCGGCTACTTCCGGCTCGCGAGATATTTCTGAATCGGCTTCGTATCGACGATGCCGCTCCAGTCTGCGGGCGGGGCCTGGATGCGCTTCTGATCGAGCAGGAACGCGGCGATACCCTGCAGATGCTTCATGAAGCGGCTGTCGAGTTCCTTGCCGGGTGCGCCGATGAAGTCCGCCGTCAGGGTTTCCTCGAAGGTCGGGTGCGTCGCCGTCTGGCCTTCGATAAGCTTGGCGAAGACTTCGGGCGCCTGGTCCACGCGCTTGGCTTCGTACTGGCGCACGCCGGCGGGATCGGCCTTGTAGGCCTTCTGCGCCTCGTCCCATGCCTTCAGGAAGCGCTGCACTGTGTCATCGCTCTCGGCGAGAAAGGCTTTGCGCGTCACCCAGACGCCGCCCGTGATCATGTTGAGCGATTTCGTGGTGGCGATGGCCTTCGCGCCTGCACGTTCCATGGCGCCGACGTTCGGTTCCCAGACGAAGGCCGCATCGATCTGGCCCGCAACGTAGGCTGGCGGCATGTTCGCCGGCGTCAGATTGACCATCGTCACGTCCTCGGGCTTGAGGCCGTTCTGCGCCAGCGCCTGCAGCGTGTGGTAGTGGCTCGTCGAGCCGATCGCGACGCCGATCTTCTTGCCCTTGAGGTCCGACACTTTCGCGATGCCGGCGCCGGGATTGGCGACGAGGCGCACGTTGGTGAGATCGAGCCGCTCCATGAAGAGCACGGTGATCGGCAGGCCGTTGGAGTAGCCGGTCACGGCGGGAAACTCGCCCATCCAGGCGAGGTCGACCTCGTTGGAGGCCAGTGCCGGCAGCATCGCCGGCCCGGCCGGGAACGTCGAGGTCTTCACGTCGAGCCCGTTCTTCTCAAAGACGCCGGCGTTGAGCGCGTACATCAGGAGTACGTTGATCTCGCCCGATTGGAAGCCGATGCGGATGGGCTTCTTGTCCTGCGCCAGAGCAAATGCCGGCAGCATCGCGATCAGAAGCGCGAGCAGGAGAGATTTGATGCGCATGACGAGAGCTCCGCTTCTTGGGATCAGGATCGGGTGCCGAGAATGTCGAGGATGGTGAGGGCCAGGACGCGCGTCGCGGCGACGGCCTTGGGGATGTGGATCCACTCGTTGACTGGCGCCCAGCCGTCCTCGCCGGGCCCGAACGTGATGGCCTTGTGGCCGCGCTCGGAGAAGCGGATCGTGTCGTTGAAGGCGTTCTTGCGATAGAGCGCGGGCGGTTCGCCGAACAGGCGCTCGTAGCCGCGGATCAGGGCGGCGGTGGGATTTTCTTCCGGCACCTGCTCGCCCGTGCCGTCAACGAAGAGCGCGCCGGGATAGGGGCGGGCCGTGGCGACGAGATCCGGGATCTCGGCCTTTGCCTTCTCGATGACGGTTTGGATGTCGGCCATGACGCTCTCGCGCGTCATGCCGGGCACGATGCCGACGATCGCCAGCACGGCCTTGCAGATGTCGGGCGTGAACTGCATCTCGCGCTTCAGCCCCCCGCCGACGCGCAGCACGGCGGCCATGGGCGGCGTGCCGCCGGCGCGGGGGGCGGGCTTGTGCGTGAAGGTCATGGTCTCGAAGCGCGTCAGGAGATGTGCCATCCGCGCCACCGCGTTGACGCCGGTGTCCGGGCGCCAGAGGTGGGTCTTGAGGCCGCGCGTCTCGATCTCGACGAGGAAGTTGCCGCAGTTGGCAACGGCGATTCCCATTCCCCACGTGCCGTCCTTGCGCGTCCAACCGGTGGGTTCGCAGACGATGGTGTAGTCGGCCTTGTAGCCCTTGTCGTCGAGGAGGAAGATGGAGCCGTCGGGACCGTTCTTTTCCTCGTCCACCGTGAACACGCAATCGAGGCGACCGCCGAGTTTCACCCCCGCTTCGCGGATGGCGCGCACGGCGAGGAGTATGCAGGCAAGATTGCCGCGCGTATCCGATGTGCCGCGTGCGTACAACTTGTCGCCGTGGCGCGTCGGACGGAACGGATGGCCACCCGTCATCGTCCAGGCGCTCCACTCGCCGGCCGGATAGGTATCGAGGTGATCGTTGAGGAGGAGGGTGGGCCCGGCGCTCGCCCCGCGCAGCGTGCCGACCACGTTGGGGCGGCCCTCGCGCTTGGCGATGAGGTCGACCGCGAAATCCATCTCGCGCAAAATTTGCGCGATGACGAGCGCGGCACCCTCTTCGCGTGCCGGCGGCTCATCGGGATCGAGAGGATTTTCCGCTTCGGGCTGTCCGGCAGGAATGAGCGTGCACGCCAGATCGAGCCAGCCCTGCTCGGTGATGGCAGCGAGCACGCGCGCCTCGAGCGGAGAAAGATCGTCCGGCAATGTCTCTGCGCGCGCAGTCATGGCGTCTCCGACGGGAGGCAATGCCTTCGAAATGCGCACAGAGCACGGCCTTTGCTCAGCGCATGATCCACGTTGGCCGGAATTTGCGTCGGGGTCTGTCAACTGGTTGACACCGATGCTTGCGCAGAAGTGCTTAGCTCTTGCGGTCACTTCTCGATCGGCACGCGGAGATCCCTGATGCGTTTTGCGAGCGCGGCGCTGGCCGCAGGTTTAAGTCTGGTGGCTTTGTGGACGCAGGCGGAGGCCGCGGAAAAGGTTCGCCTCGCGCAGAACCTGTCTCCGATCTCGGGGACCGTCATCATTGCTCAGCAGAAGGGCTTCTTCGCGAAGCACGGCCTCGATGTCGAAGTGAGCAATTTCACGAGCGGCAAGAAGTGCCTCGACACCGTGCTCGGTGGTGGCGCCGACATCGCGACGACGGCCGAGGCGCCGACGACGGCCGCTGCCATGTCGAAGCAGCCCATCGCGTTCCTCGCGCGCATGGAATACTCCGACCTGAAGACGCTCGTCACAGCGGACTCCAAGATCAGCAATGCCGCGGACCTGAAAGGCAAGAGGATCGGCTACACGGCCGGAACCGGCGGCGAGGTCTATACGATGACGCTCCTCAAGAAGGCCGGCCTCAAGGCCAGCGACGTGTCGCTCACCAATCTGCCGCCGCAGGGCATGGTCGCGGCCATGGCGGCGGGCAGCATCGACGCCGCCAACACGTGGGAGCCGCACATCTCGAACGGCCTGAAGGCGCTCGGTGGCAAGGCGAAGGTGATCGACACCAAGGGCGTCTACTCGGAGACCTTCAACATCGTCGTGATGCAGGACTGGCTCGCGAAGAACCCGGCGACAGTCGACAAATTCCTTGCAGCGGCCATCGAGGCCGAAGGCTGGATGAAGGCGAACCGCGCGGACGCGATCAAGGTCGTGGCCGAAGCCGTGGCGCTGAAGGAAGACGAGCTTACGGCCATCTGGGACGAGTACGTGTTCGACCTCGTGCTCGACGACAAGCAACTCGCCGTCCTCAAGGCGCATTCCGAGTGGCGGCTCGAAAGCGGCAACCATCCGCCGAATGCCACGATGCCGGATTTCTCCACGGTGATCTTTGCCGATCCGCTGCGGCGGGTGGCGAAGGAGCGCGTCAAGTTCGGCGGGATGTGAGGGATGCCTGTTCGCAGCGCTGAAGCGACGTCGCAGGCGCGCTGGTTCGAGCGGCTGGTGCTGGTGGTGTCGCTGCCGCTGTTTCTCGTGCTGTGGGAATTCGTGTCGCGGTCCGGCGTCGTCAATGCGCGGCTCTTCCCGCCGCCGAGCGATGTTGCCATCGCCACATGGCAATGGGCGCGCAGCGGCCAGCTCTGGATCGACCTCGCGATGAGCGTGTCGCGCATCATCGTGGGGTTGACGGCCGGCACCACGCTCGGCGTTCTGATCGGGCTCGCGACCGGGCAGATCCGGTTCGTCGCCAATCTTCTCGGTCCCGTGTTCCAGATCCTGCGGCCGATCCCGCCGATCGCCTTCGTGCCGATCGTGATCCTGTGGTTCGGGCTTTCCGAACTCGGCAAGTACTTCCTGGTGTTCTGGGGGGTGTTCTTCACCGTGTGGGTGGCGGCGCATCTGGGCGTGCGCCGGGGCGATCCGCACTATCTGCGCGCGGCGCGCATGCTCGGGACGCCGGAATACAAGCTCTTCCGCGAGATCCTGCTGCCCGCTGCGTTGCCCGTCATCTTCGTAGGCATCCGCACGGCCGTGAGCATCGCCTTCTACACGCTCGTGGCAGCCGAACTGGCGGGTACGTTCGCCGGCGTCGCCTATCGGATCGACGTCGCCCAGCAGAACCTGCAGATCGGTCAGGTGATGGGCGGACTTCTGCTGCTCGGGCTCTTCTCCTCGATCGCCGACCGGGTTTTCGATCACTTTTCCCGTCGGCTGGTGTGGTGGACGTGATGCAGCTTCGCGCACCGCTTCAAGAGATTGCGCAGGTGCCGCTCAGCGGACACCTCCGTATCGATCGCGTCTCCGTCCAATTCGGCGCGACCCTGGCGCTGAGCGAGCTCAGCCTCGACATCAGGCCGGGCGCCTTTGTGGCCCTGCTGGGTCCGTCCGGTTGCGGCAAGTCGACGTTGCTCAATGCGATCGCCGGGTTCCAGCCGGTGACCTCGGGCAAGCTCGACGTCGATGGGGCGCCCATCAAGGGGCCCGGCGCCGACCGTGGTGTCGTGTTCCAGCAGCCGTGGCTGTTTCCGTGGATGAGTGTGCGCGAGAACATCGCCTACGGCCCTCGCATGCGCGGCCTGCCGCGCACCGAGATCGAAGCGCGGGCTGATGCGCTGATCAAGGTCGTCGGGCTCGCGGCGGCCGAGAGCCGGTATCCGCATCAGCTCTCGGGCGGCATGCAGCAGCGCGCGGCCATCGCTCGGGTGCTGGCGAACGATCCGGCGGTCCTGCTCATGGACGAGCCCTTCGCGGCGCTCGACGCCCAGACGCGCAGCATGATGCAGGCCTATCTCCTGGAAGTCTGGGGCAAGCTGCCGAAGACGATCGTGTTCGTCACGCACGATATCGACGAGGCGATCCTGCTGTCCGATCGCATCGTGGTGATGGGCACGCATCCCGGCCGCGTGATCGCGGACCTCGACAATCCGCTGCCGCGGCCGAGATTCCCGGACCTTGCCTTCGACCGGCGTTACCTCGACATCAAGAAGCAGTGCTTCGACCTGATCCGCGCCGAGACGCTGAAGA
>RXJK01000237.1:11851-16702 GCA_003963125.1 Hyphomicrobiales bacterium | reverse complement strand
GGGGCTCGTCGCTAGCGGCTAAGCTCTTGAAAATACTGGCGACCCCGACAGGATTTGAACCTGTGACCCCCAGATTAGGAATCTGGTGCTCTATCCAGCTGAGCTACGGGGCCGGCGGGAATTTTCCCGACGTCTGTCTTTCGCGGCAGCGCCCGGCCAACCGGAAAGGCCGGGCGACATCTTGTAACCCAGACCTGCGCACGGGTGTAGCCCCGGTGTGTCGGCCATAGGGCCGATACGAGGGAAACGGGGCTGTACGATCCGAAGATGACCGCCGGGCGAGACTTTCAACTTTCACAGAAGTCCGGTGCGCTCAGGGGGATGTAGGGCGCATGTGCGGCCCAGCTTGGGGCTCGCGGAATCCGCGGGCCCATGCGGCCGCACAAATTGCCGTCAGCGAGACAGTTCCTTCAAGCCACGGCGGATGAGTTTGGCGGTGTCGGCGCCTTCCCCCAGTTCGCGCATGGCGGTGGCGACGGCCTGGCTCGCGGGCCCCGGCTGATAGCCGAGGTTGGTGAGGGCCGAGATGGCCTCCGCGGCGGCGGTGCTTTCCGGCGTGGCCGGCTCGCCTTTGGCGGGGGAGACGCCACCGGCCCCGAGGCCGGCAACAGAGAGGGCCGGAGCCTTGTCCTTCAGTTCCGCGACGATGCGCTGGGCGAGCTTCTTCCCGACGCCCTGGGTGCGCTCAACGGCGGACCAGTCCTGCAGGGCGATAGCCGTGGCGAGGTCCTGCGGCGACAGCGTGCCGAGGACGGCGAGCGCGACCTTGGAGCCGACGCCCTGTACGCTTTGCAGCGTACGAAACCAGGCGCGCTCGATCTCGCTGGTGAAGCCGAACAGCCGGATGGCGTCCTCGCGCACGTGTGTCTCGATGGCCAGCGCCACCTCCGACCCCGGCTGCAGGGTGCGCAATGTGCGGCTCGAGCAGAACACCTCGTAGCCGACCCCGTTCACATCGATGATGGCGTGCTGCTCGCCGACGGCATCGACGAGGCCGCGCAGCTTGCCGATCATGGCAGCGCCTCCCTCGGCATGCGGGCGGCGATCTTGCGCTCGGTGCCCCGGTGGCTCGCGTGGCAGATGGCGATGGCGAGCGCGTCGGCTTCGTCCGCGCTGTCGAACCGGGCCTTGGGCAAAAGGAACCCGATCATGGCCTGGATCTGGCCCTTTTCGCCGTGGCCGGTGCCGGTGACCGTCTTCTTGACGACGTTGGGCTGGTATTCGGCGATGCGCAGGCCGCTCTGGGCCGGCGCAAGCAGGGCTATACCGCGGGCCTGGCCGAGCTTCAGGGTTGCGCGCGCATCCTTGTTGACGAAGGTCTCTTCGATGGCGGCTTCCTGGGGCTTGTGCTGCGCGATCACTGCCCGGAGGCCTTCGTGGAGGCTGCGCAGGCGATAGGCGAGGTCATCTTCCGCGTCGGAGGTGATGAGGCCGCTGGCGACGTAGACCAGGCGCGAGCCTTCGGCCTCCACGATGCCCCAGCCCGTGCGGCGGAGGCCCGGATCTATGCCCAAGATGCGAATCGAAGCGTGCTGCATGCCCTCGTTTACCACGAGCGCGGCGGCCCCGCCTCCGGCCCCGCCGAGGCGTGAACGGAGCGGGTGCGACGAAAGATGTGACAATTATTTGCAAGAGCGTCTTGCGCTGCACAAGAAGCAATGCTCTCTATGGTGCTGCGCACAAACGTTTCACCTCGAACGTGAGAGTGAGTTTCCATGGCGACGACCGAGCTAGTCCCCGCCTTCGAAGCAGCTCCCCCCGCCGTCGCGCCCTCTAGAAATTCGAACAGACAGACGTTTCTCGTCGCCGGCACGCCCGTTGTCCGGGCGGATGGTTCGATGGACGACGGCCTCGAGGCGCAGATGCAAGGCGCTTGGCTCGGCCTGTTCGCGGCCATGAAGGCTGCCGGCTTCGAGAAGCATCACCTGCGCAGCACGACGATGTACGTGAAGGTGGGCGGGCAGTGCCAGCTCTTCCGCCGCGTGCGCGATCAGATGCTGCAACGCCTGCCGGTGTCGTCCGCCTGCCTGCACGTGAGTGAACTGGAAACCGGCGCGGCGCTGGTCGAGATCGAGGGGCAGGCCGTCAGGGATTGACGGTTGCCTGCCCGGTGATCCGGGCTCTGGATTACGCGGCCGTCAGCTTCGCCAGGACTGCGTCCGAGACCTCGAAGTTCGAATAGACGCTCTGCACGTCGTCGTCTTCCTCGAGACCAGCGATCATTTTCAGGATTGCGGCTGCTTTTTCCTCGTCGACGGCCGTGGTCTGAGCCGGGCGCCAGATGGCCTTGGCCGAGGTTGCTTCCCCGAGCTTTGCCAGGAGCGCGCCCGAAACTGCTGCGAGATCTTCGAACGCGCACGTGATGGTATGGCCGGTGTCGTTGGAGACGACGTCGTCGGCGCCCGCTTCGATCGCCGCTTCCAGAACGGCATCGGCGCTGCCAGCCGCCGGCGGGTACACGATTTCGCCGACGTGGGCGAACATGTGGCTCACCGCGCCGGTCGCGCCGAGATTGCCGCCGTACTTTGTGAACACGGCGCGAATGGCACCGCCCGTGCGGTTGCGGTTGTTCGTCAGCGCTTCGACGATGACGGCGACGCCGCCGGGGCCATATCCCTCATAGCGCATGCTTTCGTAGTTTTCGGTGTCGGCGCCGGCCGCCTTCTTGATGGCGCGCTCGATATTGTCCTTCGGCATGTTTTCCGCGCGTGCGGCCTGGATGGCGAGGCGCAGGCGCGGGTTCATAGTCGGGTCGGCCGCGCCATGCTTCACCGAGACTGTGATTTCGCGCGCGAGCTTTGCAAACAGCTTGGAGCGCGCCGCGTCCTGGCGCCCCTTGCGGTGCATGATGTTCTTGAATTGCGAATGGCCAGCCATTTCAGGTCTCTTGCAGGCAATGCGGAAAGGGGAGATCCAGCTTATAAGTGGGCCGCGGGCCCAAATCCAGCGCCCTGCGGCCGATCACGGGCGGATGGCCCCTCTTTCACAACTGCGTCAGGGCGTAATTTAGGGGTTTTGCGCACCGTAGAACGTTGCATAGCTGAGACCCCTAAGGTCTCGCGACATGGCCAACTGGAGGCAGGAATGCTCATCAAGGCACCGTCGGATATCGCCCCTTCCGAAATCACGCCGCGGTCCGTGTACCTGAGCCGTCGCGGGCTGCTGGCCGGGGCGGGGGCGCTTGCCGGCGCGCTTGCTTTCGGACCCGCGGACGCTGCTACGCTCACCGCCGCAAAGAGCCCCTTCTCCACGGACGAGAAGCCGACGCCCAAGAAAGATGTGGTGAGCTACAACAATTTCTATGAGTTCGGAACCGACAAGGCCGATCCCGTCGCCTATGCGGGCAAACTCACCACGAGCCCGTGGTCGGTCAAGGTTGATGGTCTCGTCGGCAAGCCGGCGGACTATGCGCTCGAGGACATCCTCAAGGGCGTGGCGCTCGAGGAGCGCATCTATCGCATGCGTTGCGTGGAAGGCTGGTCGATGGTGATCCCGTGGGTGGGTTTCCCGCTGGCGGAACTCCTGAAGAAGGTCGAGCCTCAAGGCAGCGCCAAGTACGTTGCCTTCGAGACGCTGAAGCGGCCCTCGGAGATGCCGGGGCAGAAGGGTGTGTTCCAGGCGCTGCCATGGCCCTACGTCGAAGGCTTGCGGCTCGACGAAGCCATGAACCCGCTGACGATCCTGGCCGTCGGCCTCTACGGCGAGACGCTGCCCAACCAGAACGGCGCGCCGATCCGCCTCGTCGTGCCGTGGAAGTACGGCTTCAAGAGCATCAAGTCGGTGGTGCGCATCTCGCTTGTCGAAAAGCAGCCGGAGACGACGTGGCAGAAGCAGAACCCTGGCGAATACGGGTTCTACTCGAACGTCAATCCCGAGGTCGATCATCCGCGCTGGAGCCAGAAGACGGAGCGGCGCATCGGCGAAGGTTCGGGCCTGTTCGCCGCGCGCCGGCCGACGCTGATGTTCAACGGCTATGCGGAGCAGGTCGCGAGCCTCTACAGCGGCCTCGATCTGCGGAAGAACTACTGATGGCAACGGCCACGGGGACGGGGGAGACCAGCGCTGTGCGCCTGCGCCGTCTCGTTCTCGGCGCGGACCCGGCGCGGCGCGCTGTGTACATCCTGGGCGCGCTGCCCGGCGTGTGGACGTTCTATCTCGGCGTCGTCGACCAGCTCGGTGCCGATCCGGTCGCGATCCTGGAGCGCACGCTCGGCTTGTGGGGGCTGCGCTTTTTGATCCTTGGGCTTGCGATCACGCCTCTGCGCCGGTTCGGCGGGCCCAGTCTGATCCGCTACCGGCGTGCCATCGGCTTGCTGGCGTTCTACTACGCGTGTGCGCACCTCGCGGTTTATCTGCTGCTCGATCGCGGCGGGGACCTCTCGACGATCTGGGCGGACATCATCAAGCGGCCCTACATCACGGTCGGCATGCTGGCCTTCGTAATCCTGGTTCCGCTTGCCGTTACATCCAACAGCACTATGATTCGAAGGATGGGCGCGCAGGCCTGGCAGCGGCTGCACAAGCTCGTCTACGCAGCCGCGGCGCTTGGGGCTTTGCATTTTCTCATGCTGGTCAAGGTGATCCCGGGCGAGCCGCTGCTTTATGCGGTTTTGGTCAGCCTGCTCCTGGGGTTACGGGTCTGGTTTGCTGCTGCAAAGCGGTTGGGCCTCGACAAGCGTCCGCAGCGGGCCCGTGCCGCGGGGCGCTCCAGTTAACTTTTCATTAACGATTGCGGCCTAGCGTTCTTCATCACAGGGCCGGACTTGGCTGGATCGTGCTGCTGCCCACGGCGATCCACCCGGAAGTGACGAGTACCAGCTTTCGCCGTCCGATGACCTTGTAGCTCTCTCT
>RXJK01000237.1:4306-11712 GCA_003963125.1 Hyphomicrobiales bacterium | reverse complement strand
ACCGCGAACAGCGCCAGCAGCAGAAGCGCCAAAGACAGCGGCTTCTGCACGAACACCAGCATGTCGCCCTGGCTGATGGTCATGGCGCGGCGGAACTCCTGCTCGGCCAGCGGTCCCAGGATCATGCCAATGATCACCGGCGCCGTGGGGAAGTCGAAGACGCGCATGGCGAGCCCCATCAGGCCCATCATGTAGAGCAGCAGGAGGTCGACCGAGGACTGGCTGATGCCGTAGGTGCCGATGGTCGCGAACAGAAGGATGCCGCCGTAGAGCAGGGGCTCGGGGATCTTCAGCATCTTCACCCAGAGTCCGACCAGGGGCAGGTTGAGGACGAGCAGCATCACGTTGGCGATGTAAAGACTGGCGATCAGCCCCCAGACGAGTGCCGACTGCTGCGTGAGCAGCATGGGACCTGGTGTGATGCCGTAGCTCTGGAATGCCGAGAGCATGATGGCCGCGGTGGCCGACGTCGGCAGTCCCAGCGCCAGCATCGGCACGAGCACGCCGGCCGCGCTCGCATTGTTGGCCGCTTCCGGACCCGCGACGCCTTCGATGGCACCCTGGCCGAACTCCTCGGGCTTTCGCGACAGCTTCTTCTCGACGAAATATGAAAGGAACGTCGGGATCTCGGCCCCGCCCGCCGGCATGGCGCCGATGGGGAAGCCGATGGCCGCGCCGCGCAGCCAGGGTTTCCAAGAGCGCGACCAGTCCTCGCGGCTCATCCAGATGGAATCCTTCACGCTCAGCACCTCGTCGTCGACCTTGCGCTTGAAGCACGCGAGGTAGAGCGTCTCGCCGACGGCGAAGAGGCCGACCGCTACGACGATGACGTTGATGCCGTCGAGCAGTTCCGTGACGCCGAACGTGAAGCGCGGCTGCCCGGTCTGCAGATCGATGCCGATGAGGCCCAGCAGAATGCCGATGGCGAGGCTGGTGAGGCCGCGGATCGCCGAGTTGCCGAGCACTGCCGAGACGGTGACGAACGAGAGAACCATCAGCGAGAAGTATTCCGCAGGCCCGAAGCGCAGCGCGAAATCGACGACGGGGCCGGCGAGGAACGTGATGCCGATGGTGCCGACGGTTCCGGCCACGAAAGAGCCGATGGCGGCTGTCGCGAGGGCCGCGCCCGCGCGTCCACGGCGCGCCATCTTGTGGCCTTCGAGCGAGGTGACAATGGTGGCGCTTTCGCCCGGTGTGTTCATGAGGATCGAGGTCGTCGAGCCTCCGTACATGGCGCCGTAGTAGATGCCGGCGAACAGGATGAAGGCCGCCGTCGCATCGACTTTGTAGGTCAGCGGCAGCAGGAGGGCGATGGTGAGGGCCGGGCCGAGGCCCGGCAGGACACCGATGGCCGTGCCGACCGTCACGCCGACGAGGCACCACAGCAGATTGTAAGGCGTGAGGGCGACGGCGAAGCCGGCAAGGAGCTGGGCGAGGGTGTCCATCAGAGCCATGCCTCGATGAGGCCCGTGCCGATCTTGTATCCGAGCAGCCGATCGAAGCCGATGTAGGTGACGAAGGCTAGCGCGAAGCCGATGAGACCATCGCGCAGGAGGCGCCCGCTGCCGAACGACATGGCTGTCAGCAGGAACAGGATCGTGGAGGCGATGATGAAACCCGCCGTTCCGATCAACGCCACGTTGAGGAAGAGGCCGAGCAGCAACAGGCCGATGCCGCGGAGATTGAGTTCGCCGTGTGCCTCGTGCTCCCAGCCGCCACGCAATCCTTCGATGCTGAGCGCAATGCCGAGAACCCCGAGCATGCCGGTCGCGATCCAGGGAATGACCTTCGGCCCGACCTGGGCATAGATGGCATTGGTCGGGATGACGCTTGTCTCCCACGCGCACACGAGCGCGATCGCAATGACGGCGAACCCGACCGTGGTGTCGCCCCAGGCGGGGCTCCGCCGTGCTTCCGTATCAGCAGACATCGGTTTCCTCGAATATCAGACGACGCGTCGCTCTCAGGACGCGAGCCCCAAATCCTTCAACACGCCCGTCACGCGCTCGATCTCGGCGACGAGAAACGCCCCGAAGTCCGCGCCCGGCAAATAGCTGTCGACCCAATCCTTCTTGGCGAGTTCCGCCTTCCAGGCCTGGCTCTTCGCCATTCTTTCCATCACGTCGATCAGGGCCTTCTGCTTGTCCGGGCCGATGCCGGGGGCGCCGAACACGCCGCGCCAGTTGCTGAGTTCCACGTCGACGCCGCTCTCCTTGAGGGTTGGAACATCGATGTCGGCCTGGCGCGTGCCGGCCGAGATCGCGAGCGGCCGCAGCTTGCCGGCCTTGATCTGCTCGGCGAATTCGCCGTAGCCGGAGATGCCGCACGTGACCTGGTTGCCGAGGAGCGCCGCCTGGGCGGGCCCGCCGCCGGCGTAAGCGACGTAGCTCACCTTCCGGGCGTCGATGCCGAGCGACTTGGCGATGAGGCCCGCGAGGATGTGGTCGGTGCCGCCCGCGGAGCCACCGGCCCAGGACACCTTCGCCGGATCGGCTTTGAAGGTCGCGACCAGGTCCGCCATGGTCTTCAGCGGGCTCGCCGCGTTGACGACAACGACCTCGTACTCGCTCGTGAGGCGCGCGACGGGCGTGAGATCCTTCATCGAGACGGGCGACTTGTTCGCCACGAGCGAGCCGACCATGACGAGGCCTGCGACCATCACGGCGTCGCCCTGGCCGCGCTTGGTGCCGAGGAACTTCGGCATGCCGACCGCGCCGCCAGCGCCGGGTGCGTGCTCGAACTTGAACTCCTTGATGATGCCTTCGGTGCGCAAGGCGAGTTCCATCGAGCGGCCGGTCTGATCCCAGCCGCCGCCGGGCGCTGCCGGGATGAACATCTGCAGCGATTTCAGCGCCGCCTGGGCATTCCCTTCGCCCGGGAAAAGAAGGCTTCCCGCACCCGATGCAAGACTGGAGAGAAGCAGGCTGCGGCGCGAAATCATACAAAACTCCTTGGGGCGCGCGGTCGGTTCGTGCCGCACATGGCTTGCCATATCAGTTGGCCTCGCCTTCGGGCAAAGCACGTTTCTTGGGGCCGTTATAGGTCCAGATGAGATTGCGGGGTATCGGACCTTTGTTCCGGTCCGGAGACTGGCTCTGTTCCCAGGCGTGCGCGAGCGCGCCGACGGATCGCGACAGCACGAACAGGCCCCGGCAGAGCGGCGGGGCGAAACCCAGCTCCGCGAAGATGACACCGGTGGCGCCGTCGATGTTCATCGGCACGACTTTGCCGCCGCGCTTCTTCGCAATGGCGGCCTCGAAGGCGCGGCCGATGCGGGCAAAACGTCCGGAGACGATGTTTCTGGCCGCGGCGGCGTCGACGAGTTCCAACAGACGCGGCACGCGCGGGTCGATGGGGTGGAAGCGGTGGCCGAAGCCCGGAATGTGTTGCACGCCTTCCGCCTTGAGTTCGGCGAGCCGCTGCGTGACGGCTGCTTCGATCTCGGCGTCGGAGGCGTGGTCGGAAATGCGCTCCGCGATGCTGTAATAGATCCCGACGCAGGCCTCGCCGGCGCCGCCGTGCACATCGCCCAGCACGTTTGTCGCGGATGCCATCGCATTGTTGATGCCGACGCCGCACGTCATGGCCATGCGCGCAATGGCGATGGAGGGCGCTTGCGGCCCGTGATCGACGGCCGCAACGAGCGCGGCCTCGAGCAGCTTGGCTTCGTCGGCCGAGGGGAGTTCGCCGCGCGTGAGCAGGTACACCATGTGTGCGAAGCCGACGCGGCCGATGAGATCCTGGATCTCGTAGCCGCGGAAGCGGATGACGCCCGGCTGCATCTCGATGATGGAGGTGGCCCACCAGTCCTGCGGGCTCGTGGTCTTGTCGCTCGTCATGGCGATTGCCTCAGATGGCCTTGGCGCGCTGCAGGGCCTCGATATCGGCGTCAGAGTAGCCGATCTCGCCCAGGATGGACTGCGTGTCGGCGCCGAGCAGCGGTGGAGGGAATGTCGCCTGCGGGTCGCCACTTGCGAGCCTGAAGCCGGAGCGCACGACGGCCACCGGCCGG
Organism: Hyphomicrobiales bacterium; assembly: GCA_003963125.1. Taxonomy (GTDB): domain Bacteria; phylum Pseudomonadota; class Alphaproteobacteria; order Rhizobiales; family Hyphomicrobiaceae; genus AWTP1-13. The sequence goes on along the minus strand of RXJK01000237.1, from coordinate 7,700 downwards.
TCGACGCCGGGCGATGCCTCAAAGCGCGAAATGAAGTTGCGGGCGGCGACCTGCGGATGCGCCAGGATCTCGGGCACGGACAGCACCTCGCCAGCGGGCACGCCCTCGGCGTTGAAGAGCGCGGCCCATTCCTTGGCCGACTTCGCCTGCAGGGCCTGCTCGATCTCGCCCTTGAGCTGATAGCGGCGCGTCAGGCGATCCTCGCGATCCTTGAAGCGTGGATCGTCAATGAGATCCGGGCGGCCTATGAGACGGGCGAGCGCCTCGAACTGCTCCTGCTTGTTGGCGGCGATGTTGAGGAGGCCGTCGCCCGTCGCATACGTGCCGGAGGGGCTCGCCGTCATGTTCTCGTTGCCCATGGGCTTCGGCGTGATGCCGCCAATCAGGCAATTAGACACCTGCCAGCCCATGGTGGAGAGGATCGCCTCCAGCATGGACACGTCGATGAAGTCACCGGCACCGGTCTTGCCGCGGCGGACAAGGGCCGACGAGATGGCGAACGCGGCCGTGAGGCCGCCGATGGTATCGGCGACGGGATAGCCGACGCGCAGGGGCGCGCTCTTCTCGTCGCCGGTCACGCTCATGACGCCCGACATGCCCTGCACGATCTGGTCGTAGGCCGGATTGTCGCGCAGCGGGCCGTCCTGCCCGAAGCCCGAGATGGCGCAGTAGACGAGGCGCGGGTGCTGTCGTGACAGCACCTCGTAGCCGAGGCCGAGCCTGTCCATCACGCCGGGGCGGAAGTTCTCGACCAGGACATCGGCGGTCGCGAGCAGGCGGTTGAACACCTCGCGGCCCTGCGCGCTCTTGAGGTTGATCGTCACCGAGCGCTTGCTGGCGTTCTGGGCCAGGAAGGACGTCCCCATCAGCGTCTTGTTGAGGGCCGGATCGGTGCCGAGGATGCGCGCCAGGTCGCCCGTGCCCGGCATCTCCACCTTGATCACATCCGCGCCCTGGACGGCGAGCTGGTAGCAGCAGAAGGGCCCCGCGAGGACATTGGTCAGATCAAGCACGCGGATGCCCGCAAGCAGCGGCATTCGTCACTCCGGTCAAAGGTCTACGGGCGGACACGCGTCCGGCACAGGCTGTCCTCTAGCAGAGGAGGCCGGCTGGCAGCACCCTCTTCTGCACATGACTGGCAAATTCAGCCGCGCATTTCCAGGCCATACGCGTTCGACAAGTCTCCTGTTCAGGGGAGGCACTGGACCACGCTGCCGGACTTGGGCACCTTTGGTCCCACAACAAAAGGGCGGTCGGCCATCGGGTTCGGAACCCGACCCAAGATCCCGGGGTGGAAGCAACTTGAAGACGTTCGACTACGTGATCGTTGGCGCCGGGTCGGCCGGCTGCGTTCTGGCCAACCGCCTGAGCGAGGATCCGCGCACCAGCGTTCTCGTGCTCGAGGCGGGCCCGCGCGACTGGCACCCTTACATCCATATTCCCGCAGGCTTCATCAAGACCTTCTACGACCGCCGGCTGAACTGGCTCTACGAGATGGAGCCCTCGCAATGGACGGGCGGGCGCAAGATCCTCGCCCCCCGCGGCAAGACGCTCGGCGGTTCGAGCTCCATCAACGGCCACATCTACAACCGCGGGCAGCCGTTCGATTTCAATACCTGGGCGCAGATGGGCAACCGCGGCTGGGGCTATGCGGATGTGCTTCCCTACTTCCGGCGTATGGAGCGCAGGCTCGGCGCGGGGGAGGACACCTACCGCGGCAAGGACGGGGAACTGACGGTCACGGACATCGGCTGGACCCATCCACTCTGTGAGGCATTCATCCAGGGCGCGGTCGAGATGGGGATACCGCGTAATCCCGATTACAACGGCGTGCGGCAGGAGGGGGTGTCCTACGCGCAGCGCACCATCCACAACGGCCGGCGGGTCAGCGCGGCGGTGGCGTTCCTGCATCCCGCCATGAAGCGTCCGAACCTCGACGTGGTGACCGGGGCGCATGCGACGCGGATCGATCTCGACGGCGACCGCGCCGTCGGCATCACGTATCGCGTCGGCGGGCCGGACGGGGAGGAAATCTCGGTACGGGCCGGTCGCGAGGTAATCCTGTCGGGGGGCACGTTCAACTCGCCGCAGCTTCTCCTGCTGTCGGGCATCGGGCCGCCGGAGCACTTGCAGCAGCAGGGCATCGCCGTCAGACACGCGCTGCGCGGGGTCGGCGAGAACCTCAAGGATCACTATGCGCCGCGCTTCGTGGCCCGCGTGAAGAATATCGACACGATCAACGAGCGCGTGCGGGGCCTACGGCTCGCGCGCGAGGTGGCGACCTGGATGTTCGCGCGCAAGGGCATCCTGGCTCTCAGCCCGACGCTGATCTACTGCTTCTGGCGCTCGGAGCCTTCGGTGCCGATCAGCGATCTGCAGCTTACCTTCACGCCCGCGAGCTACATGGAGGGCGTGCAGGGGCAGCTCGAGCGTCTGCCGGGGATGACGGTCGCTTCCTGGCAGCAGCGGCCCGACAGCCGCGGCTTCGTGCGCCTTCGGTCGAGCAATCCGTTCGAGGCGCCGATCATCCAGCCGAATTACCTCGCCGAGGAGAGCGACCGGCGCATCCTCCTCGCCGGCATGAAGCTCGCGCGCAGGCTTCTCGCGTCGCGGCCGCTGCAGCCTTATTACGACTACGAGGATTTCCCGGGGCCTCAGGTGCAGAGCGACGACGAACTGCTGGGCGCTGCCAAGCAGCGCGGGACGACGACGTTCCACCCCTCGGGTACGTGCCGCATGGGGCCGCGTACCGATCCGCTCGCCGTGGTCGACGATCAGCTCAGGGTGCACGGCCTGACGGGGCTGCGCGTGGTCGACGCGTCGATCATGCCGACCATGCTGTCGGCCAACCTCAACGCAGCGACCATGATGATCGCCGACCGGGCCTCCGACATGATCCGTGGAAAGGGCCTGCTCGAACCCATCGCGCTGCGGGAGTCCGCCTGAGCCTTCCTGTGAAATCGCCATAATCTTCGCCAAGCTGGGCCTCAGGCGCGGTCGGCGGGAGCGAGATCATGGATAGCGGCGCGGACGATTACGATCTGCTGATCGTGGGGGCGAGTTTTGCCGGGCTCGTCGCGGCGCGAACGGCGGCGATGCGCGGCCTGAAGGTGGCGGTGGTCGACGCCAAGCGCGAAGCGGGCCATCGCGTCGCCACGACGGGCATCCTCGTCAAGGAGGCGGCCGAGGAGATCGACGTCCCGCATGCGTTGACGCGGCGTGTGCATGGCGTCCGGCTCTACGCGCCGAGCCTCACGCACATCGACCTCTTCGCGCCGGGGTACTTCTTTCTCACAACCGACACGGCGAACCTGCTGCGGTGGCTTGCAGCCGAAGCGGAACGGGCCGGCGCCCGGCTCTTGTGGCAGGCGCGGTTCGATGGCGGCGCGTGGGA
>RXJK01000237.1:0-4256 GCA_003963125.1 Hyphomicrobiales bacterium | reverse complement strand
GCGCCAAGGGGCTCGGCATCGGCGCGCGCTATGTGCTCGGGGCCGATGGCGGACGGTCGGCGGTCGCGCGGCACTTCGGGTTGGGCCGCAACGAACGTTTCCTGACGGGACTGGAACTCGAATACGAAGGTCTCGACGGGGCCGACCCGCGCTTCCTGCACTGCTTCCTCGATAGCGAGATCGCGCCCGGGTACATCGCCTGGGTCGCGCCTGGGCCGTTGCATCACCAGGTGGGATTGGCGTCGGGGCCAGGACGGCACGTGCGGCTCGAACCGTTTCTCGCACGGACGGAACCGATCTTCGGCTATGGCCGGGCGCGCGTCGTGGGCCAGCGGGCGGGACGGATACCCTGCGGCGGCATCGTCGATCGCTGGGCCGCGCGCGGCGTGATGCTGATCGGAGATGCGGCCGGTGTCGTGTCGCCGGCAACCGGCGGCGGCATTCGCTACGCCTTCCGTTACGGGCGGCGCGCCGGGCAACTCATCGCCGATCATCTCCAGCATCTGGGGCCGGCGCCGGAAGTGGTGCTGTCGCGGGAGCTTCCCCAGTTCCTCCTCAAGGGCGCGATGCGGCGGGCGCTCGACATGGCGCCGCCCAATGCGGTGCTCTCACTCGCGTTGCGCAGCGCGCCGATGCGCTGGCTCGCCCAGCACGTGTACTTCCACAAGCGCGGGGCCAAGGGGCTTTCGTTTGCCGAGTTCGAAGCGCGTCTCGCGTCCATCGGCGCGCGCGAGGTGCAGGACCCCGTGCGGTCTCTATGACTCTACGGCTGAGGGAAAGCGTTGCGCATAGGGCTCGAGCGGCAGGCTGAGACTGTTCACGAGGTAAGAGACGGTCCGGTAGAAGCCCGCAAGCAGCACGAGTTCGAGGATCGCTTCGGGTGTGAAGCGGGCCTGCAGCTTCTCCCATAGAGCGTCGTCGACCGAACTCGTGTCGTGCAGGCTGTCGGCGAAGGCGATCAGCAAGGCATCCTCTTCCGACCAGCAGGCGCTTTCCGCGCTGCCGTGGACCGTCGCCTGCAACTGCGCCTGATCGAAGCCAGCGCGGGTGGCGAAGAAGCTCGCGTGTACACCCCACTCGTACTCGGCGCCATTGCGGGCCGTGGTGCGGTCGATGACGATCTCGCGCTGGCGGAGGGTGAGATGGCCCTTGTCGAGCAGGCCGCCGCCCATGAAGCGGGAGAACAGGCGTTCGTCGCGGGCAAGGATGCGGAAAAGGGAAAGCGGGGGGACGCCCGGCGGCATGATCGTGTCGAGGCGGGCGGCGATCGCAGGCGGATAGGGTGGCTCTGCCGGCGCGATGCGGGGCTCTTTCTGCAAGGGGTGCCTCCGTGTGCTATGATTGCCATAGCATGAGGCACGACAAAACGCTACGGAAAACATAGCATGAAGGCGATCTCGCCCGGCCGGAAGGTGCGCGGCTCGAAAACGGGCAAGCCCATCATGGCGCTTCTTGATCTCCTCGGGCGCCGCATGACGCTGCGGGTGCTGTGGGAGTTGCGCGAAGGGCCACTGACGTTTCGGGCGCTGCAGACGGCGGCGGCCACGAACCCAAGCGTGCTCAACACGCGGCTCGCAGAGTTGAGGCAGGCGGGGCTCGTCGCGCACGAGGGGGAAGGCTATGCGCTGACGCCCCTGGGCCGCGAACTGCTCGCCGTGTTCCTGCCGCTGCACGTGTGGGCCGACCGATGGGCCGACAAGGTGCGTGTCGAGGTGCGGAAGGGCGGCGCGTGAGCCTCTTCTGTCATCCCGGAATGCGCGTGAGCGCATATCCGGGACCCAGCAATCGTATGTGGCCCTGGGTCCCGGCTCTCCGCTTCGCTCCGGCCGGGATGACAGCTATCGGCAGGGCCGCGCGCGTTACGTCTGCGTCCCGTTGGGCTTGGCGGCGGTGGCGCCGTCGCTCGTGTCGTTGAGGACCATCAGCAGGGGCGTGAGGCCGTCAATCTCGACGATGCGGAAGATCTCGAGGTCGCTGCGCGCCTTGTCGCTCCAGCCGGCGATCTGCAGCGCGCGTTCGGCCTTCGAGAACAGTCCGTGGTTTCGCACCGGGTGCTTCGCCACGTACTTTTGCGTCTCCTCGTCGGAGAAGTTGTGCTCCTTCGCCCACTTCAGGCGGATGTCGGTAAGGTCGGTCGTGCTCTCGTGCGATTCCTCTTCCTTCAGGATGTCGAGCTCGCTCTTGCTGCCGGGCACGCGGAATTTGCCGATCTTCATCGGCGGATCGGGCCAGTTGATCAGCTTCAGGTCGCTCAGCACGCCCGCCAACTGATTGATGGCGACGCCGCGGGCCGCCTCGTTCTTGTCGTCGGGATTGCAGCTATAAAGGTTCGGGATCACGAAGTAGGAGCGCTTGTTGTGGTGGACGAAGTGGCGGCGCACCCATTCGCGATCGGCGCCGGCTTCCTTCGCCCGATCGATGGCGGTCTGGATCGCGTCGTTGATCTGGCGCGTGAGCTGGCCCGACGGACGGATCGATGGGGGTTCGCGCGGCGGGTTGACGATGGCAAGTGCCAGCAGCCCGAGGTCGATGCCGATAGTCGCAAGTAGCGCGATCAGATCGCGACCGGTGATGGGCTCGCCACCGTCGGTGCGGCCGAACGAGCCGGAATTGCCCGCGGTGAAAATGTACGTCAGCAGCCCCGACGAGTACGCACCGATGTTCTTCCAGAGGTTCTTCACCGCATTGGCGACGCCCGCGGGACCCTCGTTGAAGACGGCCTCGCGTAGTTTGAGCTCGGCCGGCTGCTCCGCTTGTTCGGCCGCGGCGCGCAGGCGCTGGGCGAGCGTCGGGTCGTAGCAACTGAAGCCCGGCTGGTTCGGCGCAATGGCGACCGTCGAAGCAAGCGCGCGCATCTCGCCTGCCGTCGATCGGCCGAGCTGGTTGCTGCGGGCTGCGATATTGCGGGCGCGCCCGCGGATCTCGGAGGCGCGGGCCTCGAAGGCGCGCTGGCGCTCCTCGACGGTGCCGCCGTCGAACTGGGCCGCCGCCTGGCGCAGGTTCTCGATGTCGGCCTGCACGGGTTCGAGCCACGAACGGGTCATGCCGTTGCGCAGGGTCGTTACGCTGTCGCGCACGCCACGGCGCGCATTGTAGAGCGGGCCGCGGCCGGCGCCGGAAGCGGTGCCGCAGCTGCCGCCGGAGGTTTCCTCGCGGGTCATCTGCGTGTCCGACCAGGACACGACGCTGTCGAGCTGGCCGCGCACGGCGTCGAGGCGCGCCGCGATCACGGACGCCGCGTCACGTGCGTCCTCCTGCAAGCCGGCGAGGCCCGTGCGCGTGGCCTCCTCGCCGGAAATCAGGCTCCACCAGAAGCCGTAGCCGAAGCCGATCGACCACATGGCGAGGAAGCAGTAGAGCGGAAACGTAACGAGGCGCTCGCGAAAGTGGCGCTGGGCGCCGAAGGTCTCGCGCAGCATCAGCCACATGAGGAAAGTCAGCGCGCACACGACGAGGATGACGAGCACGTCGTTGGAGATGGACATGCCGGGTGCGCTGGTCTGCGTCGTCGCCACGCCGACGATGAAATCCCGCATGCCGTGCCAGGTGGCGTAGCCCGAGATGATCAGCAGCATGAAGGAGGCGATGCCGATCAACGTGTTGCGGCCGAGGATGTAATCGACCGCCTTGTTGATGAGGGTAGAGGGGGACTGAGCCATCGAACATACGCCCTTCTGCAACTTCGGCGTTTATGCGTTGGAATGGCCAAAAGCGCACGACTGGCGATGGTCCGGCGCGCACAACGCGGCGCGGCGTTGCCGATTTGCGTCACGCAAGACGGGCGGGCAAAACGCAGACGGCGCCGCCGGGAGGGCGACGCCGTGCTTGCAGGTCAAGGACCTAGCTCAGTTGGCCGTCGAAACCTGGGCCGTTGTCACCGTGTCGGCGGCTGCCGCCTGGGCGAGGACGGAGCAGGCCGTCTCGTAGCTCGGGGGGGTTGCGGAGATGGCGCCGACGAACTCGTCGTAGTTGGTCTCGGGCACCGTCACGTTACCGACGTCGGGGACCTGCACCCACACGTAGGCCTGGGCCCACTGGCGCTCGACAAAGGGCTTCAACGTGCAGACGGGCGCCGAGGCTTCGGCCGTGAGCTTCTTGTCGGATTCCGTCGCGGCAGTCGTCTGCGGCGCCGGCGGAGCAATGGTCGCGACGTAACGGTAGGGCACGTCGGCGGGCTTGGAGATGCGGACGACGTTGTCTTCCTCTTCCAGCGAAGCGAGCGACAGAAGGTAAAGCGCGCGATCGTAGTCGGGATC
>RXJK01000396.1:166-6560 GCA_003963125.1 Hyphomicrobiales bacterium | reverse complement strand
CTCCGTGATCACGTCCTTCTCGTCGAGGCGCAGGTTGACCATACGGTCGGCTTCCATCTCCATCATCTTCGGCAGGCGATCCTTGGAGATGCGCTGGTAGTAGGCGGTCATGTCGTGGCTGGTGAACGCGTTGTCCTGCCCGCCGAGGCGCGACACGATCTTGGAGAACTCACCCGACGGGATCTTGTCCGTCGACTTGAACATCAGGTGCTCGAGGAAGTGGGCGATGCCGGAGACACCGGCGGGCTCGTCCGCAGAGCCGACGCGATACCAGACGAAGTGCGTGACGACGGGCGCGCGCGTGTCCGGGATCACGACCACCTGCATGCCGTTGCCGAGCATGAATTCGGAAATGCGGGGAGCCAGCGACTGGGCGGCAGACGGCGTGGGGCTGAGCATCATGAGGGAGAGCGCCATTAGCTGAGTGAGGACGAGAAGCATACCGCGGCCACTGCCGGAGATGTGCATTAAACCGCTCCTGATCGCGAAGACCCGCGCCTCGCGGAACGCGGCGGGCCATGACGGATGACAAGGCAGCATGTTGGGGGTCGGGTCGGGCAAGTCAAATGACAAGCCCTTAATGTCCATCGCGAAAAGGCAATCTGCCTGATGCACGAATGCGTCGCCGGCCGGTGCGACCGGACCGCGCTCTACGCCGGCGACCGACGCGGCGGCGTCAGTTCTTGTCGGTGTTGATGAGGCCCTTGGTGATGTTGCCGATGCCGGGGCAGGGGCCATAGGGGCTCTTCGGCGTGTTGGCGCTACCCGGATCGAGCACACGCTTCTGCCACTCGATCTCGCCCCGGCAATATGCGAGATGCAGGCGCTCCCTCTCCTTGGCCTCGGCGACCTTGCGCTGCTCGGGCGCGACCGGCCAGTTCATGTCGCCTTCTTCGGCCGCACGGCCGGAGCCGGGCTCGGGCAGGCGCTGCGCATCCGGCGGCAGCACAAGAGGCGCGCGGTCGGCGAGCTTGGGTTCGGAATACTTGTTGTTGGCGAGCGCACTGTCGCTGATGCCGATGGCATCGAAGAGACCGCCGTTGAGGCCGACGCCATCGGCGCAGCCCGAGAGCGCGAGCGCGCCCGCGAGCGCAAGGCCCGTGAGCACCCTGCGTGGCGTCAGAAGTGAAGCGCTGTGCTGCACGTCCGTCCCCTCGTTGCTTGGCCGCGGCGCGTTTGCCTCGAACCGGTGTCCGGCTCGAACGCCGTCAAAAAGCCCGGCAGCGTCCCCGTTGACTCGGCCGGAAGCGAAGTAAAGTCAAGCTATTGCGTCGACTTTGGGGCACCGTTCCGAGTCGGCATGAAGGAATCATACAGGAGCCCTACCACCCCCGCAACGATGGCCACGTCGGCGACGTTGAACACGTACCAGTAGAAGCCGAAGGCGTGCAGGGAGAAGAAGTCGGCCACCCCCCCGAGGACGAGCCGGTCGATGGCGTTGGAGACTGCGCCCCCCATGATCAACCCGACGCTCCAGGCCATCAGCCGGTTGGTGACGCCGCGCGCCAGCCAGAGCCCCAGCAAGACCGCGGCAAGCGCCGCAAACCCCGCCAGAAGCCATTGACCGAATTGGCTTTCCTGGGTGAACAGGCCGTAGCTGATGCCCTCGTTCTTGACGTAGTACCAGTCGAAGAAGGGGGTCACGGTGACCCGCTCCCCCTCTTTGATGCCGCGGATGAGCAGCATGTACCACTTGTGCGCCTGGTCGAGGACGAGCGTCGCGGCCGCGATGCTCAGACCCGACATCAGGAACTGCGGCCCGTCTTCCCCCGAATGCCGGCTCATGGCGCATCGGCTCCCGCAGCCGCCTGATCCTTCTCCCGGACCGCGGCCGCATCGCGCAGCGAAATATCCGGATATTCCGGATCCTCGCCAACGTCCTTGGTGAACCGCCAGGAGCGGGCGCACTTGCGCCCCTCCGCCTTGGCGAACACGACGCCCACGCCCGGCACGTCCGGCAGGGTGAATGCTTCGGCCGGGATCAGGCCTTCGAGCACCTCTTTCACCGAGATCTCCGACGTGATGCACACCTCGGCGAAGTCCGTGCCGTCGAGCGCGGCGAAGAGCTCGTCGTCGCTGATGAAGACCTTCGGCGCCGCTTCGAGCGAGGAGCCGATCTTCTTGCCGGCACGCTCGACTTCGAGCGCACCCGTCACCACGCGCCGCACCTTCTTCACCTTCTCCCAGTCCTCGGCGAGGTCGTCGTTGCGCCACGTGGACGGGATCTTGGGGAAGGTCTCGAGGTGCACCGAGCCGTCTTCGCTCGGATAGCGCGACAGCCACGCCTCTTCCGCCGTGAAGCACATGAGCGGGGCAAGCCACAGCGTCGTCGCCCGGAAGATCTGCTCGATCGTCTCCAGCGCCGCCTTGCGTTTCATGCTGGAAGGCGGATCGCAGTAGAGCGCGTCCTTGCGGATGTCGAAGTAGAACGCGGACAGGTCCGTGTTCATGAACTGCGACAGCACGGCGACGACCCGCTTGTAGTCGTACTCGGCGTAGGCTTTGCGCACGATGCCGTCGAGCTCCCACAGCCGATGCAGCATGAGCTGTTCGAGTTCCGGCATCGCCTTGACGCTGATCTTCTGACGCGCGTCGTAGTGGGCGAGCGTGCCGAGCATCCAGCGCAGGCTGTTGCGGATCTTGCGGTAGGTCTCGACGAAGGTCTTCAGAATCTCCGGCCCGATGCGCAGATCGTCCGCGTAGTCAGAGGCCGTCACCCACAGGCGCAGGATGTCGGCGCCGGAGCTGTTGATCACCTCCTGCGGGGCAACCACGTTCTTCAGCGACTTCGACATCTTGAGCCCCTTCTCGTCGAGCACGAAGCCGTGCGTCAGGACGATGTCGAAGGGAGCGCGCCCGCGCGTGCCGCAGGATTCAAGGAGAGACGACTGGAACCAGCCGCGGTGCTGGTCGGAGCCTTCAAGGTACATCACCCGGTCGGCACCGCCGTCGCGCTGGCGATGGATGCCCGCGAGTGTCGGGAACGCCTGCGCGTCTTCGAGCGTGAAGGCGTGCGTCGAACCGGAATCGAACCACACGTCGAGGATGTCCGTCGTCTGCTCCCACATGAAGGGATCGGCGACGAGGCCGGCAAGGAACCGGTCGCGCGCGCCGGGCTCGAACCAGGCATCAGCGCCCCGCGCCGCGATCGCCGTGGCGATGCGATGCATCAGTTCCTCCGAGCGGTGGAACTGCGGGCTCGGGATCACGTCGCCCGTCTGCTTGTGCGTGAAGACGGTGATTGGCACGCCCCAGGCGCGTTGCCGCGAGATCACCCAGTCGGGCCGCGCCTCGATCATGCCGCGCAGGCGGTTCTGCCCGGCCTGAGGGACGAACTCGGTGTCGGCGATGGCTCGCAGCGACAGGTTGCGGAGCGTGCGCTCGCGCTTTCCGCCCGCGTTGATCCAGTCGTTGACGGCAGGCCCCGGCATCGCCTTGTCCATGGCGATGAACCACTGCGGCGTGTTGCGGAAGATCACGGGCTTCTTCGACCGCCACGAATGCGGATACTGGTGCTTGAGACGGCCGCGCGCGATCAGCGCGCCGGCTTCCGCCAGCGCCTTGATCACCGCGTCGTTGGCATCGCCCTTCTCGCCCTTGTCGTTGAGCACACGCCGGCCTTCGAAGCCCGGCGCGTCTTTGGTCAGCGCGCCGTCCGCATCGACCGTGAAGGGGATCACCGGATCGATGCGCCACTTGATCAGGTTCTGCGTGTTCGCGACCCAGATCTCGAAGTCCTCGCGGCCATGGCCGGGCGCCGTATGCACGAAGCCGGTGCCGTCCTCGTCCGTGACGTGGTCGCCGGCGAGTAGCGGCACCGGGAAGGCGTAACCCATGTTGCGCAGGGGATGCGCGCAGAAGGCCGCCGACAGCTGATCCGCCGACACCTCGGCGACGCGCACGTAGGCCTCGACCTTGGCGGCCTTCATGACCTGCTCGGCGAGCCTGTCGGCCAGCACGAGGCGCTCACCCGGCCGCGCCCAGTTGCCCTCGGGCGCCTGCGTCACCTCGTAGATGCCGTAGGCGACCTTCGGCGAGAAGGCGATGGCGCGGTTGCCGGGGATGGTCCACGGCGTCGTCGTCCAGATCACGACGTTGGCGCCAAGCAGGCCCGACGGGTCGGCCTCCGTGCTCGTGCGGATGACGCGGAACTTCACCCAGATCGTGTCGCTCTGGTAGTCGTGGTACTCGACCTCGGCCTCGGCGAGCGCCGTCTTCTCGACCACCGACCACATGACGGGCTTGGAGCCGCGGTAGAGGGCGCCCGACATGGCGAACTTCATGATCTCGTTGGCGATGATGGATTCCGCCTTGAAATCCATCGTCGAGTAGTGGCGGCCCCAGTCGCCCTCGACGCCGAGCCGCTTGAACTCCGCCATCTGCACGCCGATCCAGTGCTGCGCGAAGGCGCGGCATTCCTGCCGGAACTCGTTGACGGGGACGGTATCCTTGTTGCGGCCCTTGGCGCGGTACTCCTGCTCGATCTGCCACTCGATGGGCAGGCCGTGGCAGTCCCAGCCGGGCACGTAGTTGGCGTCGTGGCCGAGCATCTGCTGGCTGCGCGTGACGACGTCCTTCAGGATTTTGTTGAGCGCGGTGCCGATGTGGATGTTGCCGTTCGCGTACGGCGGGCCGTCGTGCAGGATGAACTTCGGCCGGCCGCGCGACGCCTGGCGCAGGCGCTTGAAAAGACGGATGTTCTGCCAGCGGGCGAGCAGCTTCGGCTCGAGCTGCGGCAGGCCGGCCTTCATCGGGAAGTCGGTCTTGGGGAGGTAGAGCGTCGCGCTCCAGTCGCGCCCCGCGGTTTCGGCTTTGGTCATGGGTGGCCTTTGATTGAAAGGCAGGAGATGAGGTGCGGTCAGCGGGCGGCAACCCGGTACGCCTGGAGGGGCTCTCAGCCCCTGGCGGCCGGGCCCGTAATTCGCGCTGGCGCCGGAATGAAGGGCGCGATCGCCGGATTTGGGCTCATCGTCATGGAACAGCCCTTGTAGCGAGCGCCGCGGGGGAGTGCAATGCGGCGCAGCCCGTCGTCAGGCTGGGATGGCGGGCGCCTTGGCCAGGATCGCGCGGGCCGCCTCGCAGTCGAGGGCCATCTGGGCTTTCAGCGCCTCCATGCCCTCGAACTTGCTGTCGCCCCGGATGAAGGCGATGAACTCGACCCCGATCTCGCGGCCGTAGAGGTCGCCGTCGAAGTCGAACAGGAACACCTCCAGCACGGGCGCGCCGTTGTCGAAGGTCGGTCGTGTCCCAAGGTAGGCGGCGGCCTCGTGCACTTCCCCGGCGAGATGGACGCGGACGGCGTAAATGCCGAAGCCCAGCTCCGTGCCCGGCGCGAGCGTGACGTTGGCCGTGGGAAAGCCCATGCCGGTGCCGCGCTTGGCGCCTCCCACCACCGTTCCTACCACACGCCACCAGTGACCCAACCGCCGGCCGGCGCCGGCGACATCCCCCTTGGCGAGCAGTGCCCGGATTCCGCTCGAGGAATAGGCTTCCCCACCGTCCGCCACGGGCGCGACTTCCGTCACGCCGAAACCGTGCCGGGCGCCCTCGTCCCGCAGCAACTTCGCGTTCCCGCCCCGCCCCTTGCCGAAGTGGAAATCGTAGCCGACCACGACATGGCTGACACCCAGATCCCTGACCAGGATCTGCGCAATGAACTCCTGCGCCGACAGCGACGCGAGCGCCTGATCGAAAGCGAGGATCGCCACCACCTCCATGCCGAACTGCTCGAGAAGCGCGAGCTTGCGCGGCAGCGGCGTGATGCGGAAGAACGGCTTTCCCGGCGCGAAAAGTTCGCGCGGGTGCGGCTCGAACAGCATGGCGCCGGCCGGCTTGCCCGACGCCCGCGCGATCCGGCGCGCCGTGCCGAGCAGCACCTGGTGGCCCTTGTGCACGCCGTCGAAATTGCCGATGGCGAGCGCCGCGCCACGCGCGGCCGCCGGAACGGCCTGTGTCGAGTTCAGGATCAACATGGCGCCGACTTATACCAGGGCCGCCACGTTCGTCATCCGGTGCTTTGCGGCCTGGATCAAAGGCCTGTGCGACGCATCGCCGGCTGCCACAGCCACGTCTTGGACGTGTTCAGTTCGCTGCGTTCCACGCGCGGCCGCCATCCCGCTTCGCCGCTGTTGGCGATGGCGGCGCCGAACATGGCGGAGACGATGAGGCTGGCAAAGATCACGTTGGCAAAGCGCATGATGCAACTCCCCCTGCAATCCTGGGCAACTGGGCGCCTCGCCCCATCGGACACGCGCCTGGAATCCCGGCGCATCGGCGGAAACAGTTGATGTCCCGCCCCGAACCGTCTCGCGCGTGTCATGGTTAACAAGACCTCATCATGATTGTATGGGCGACGTTAATTTTGTCTTAATGACACGCTCAATGTGTCCGCCGA